>CAYFOR010000102.1:0-10028 GCA_964344785.1 uncultured Piscirickettsiaceae bacterium | reverse complement strand
ATATGTGCGAGTCAGCCGTTGAAATGACCGTTTGGTGAATAAGGCGGGATGAAATGAACACCAATCCCTTACTCCGTTCAACCGGCCCCGACTATTGAAGGGGGAGCAGCTCTCCTGTCGGCACGCCACTCCAGCAATGCCGCAATTCCAATGGCCACAAAAATCATGATAAAACCATAACGCATCCGATATAGCGTCCCGATATTCACGACGGCAACAGAAAAGATGAGAATCATTCCTCCGCCATATGAAGATGCCATCCAGAACACAGGCTCTCTCCACCAGCGGGATATCGCCAACAACCAGCCAACCAGTGCACAGTAAACCACGACCATTTCAAAACCACTTACACGGCGCATGATCTTGCTGATCCCGCTGTACCCTTCTCCAAACCAGTGCTCAGGAAAAGGGGACAGAAAGCCAATCATGGCCGCACGCGGCAAATAAAGCAGAAAGTCCTCAACACTCGTCAGGTTGACATCCAGATCGATATTGGTCGTCCCAAGCGAGCTACCGCTGACAAAGGTTCTACGGACATTGCTAAGCCGCTCGATTTTCCACTCCAGCACCTGTGGCATCCAACCGGATTGGCGCCACTGGGACTGTCTCCAGGGGGGGAGTTTTCCATCCGCATCAGTATTGTGCTGCCCGTTTTCCATGTCCGATGTCTGTCTCTGCTCAACGCCGGCGCTTAGATCAAACTGCGAAAAATCCGGAACCTTCGGAGCATCGCCCACCGTATCGGTTGCCCACTGACTCCCCAGAACCACACAAATAACCGCAGCCACATACCACCACCTCAGTGACCGCATGAGGCCATACATCAGCATATACAACGAAAAAAGCCACAAAAAGACCGTTATTATATCCAGCATGTATGGACGAGAGAGCGCCATTACAAAGATAGACAATGTAATCAGACCACTTCCACTGAACAGGACCGTGATGTAATTCCGCCCCTCTGGGCCTTTCAACAGCAGCGCCCAACCATAGACATAAAGAAAACTCGCCAGTATAAAAACACCATCCTTGTGGAACTGCGCATACCATGTAATTGCCGAGGGAAAGAAAATAAATGGCAGCAAGGCGATCATGCCCCCCCTCTCTTTCACCCCCAACAGACGCAAAACACCAAAAAGAAGCACAGCAGAGACTCCATGAACCAAGGCATTGAATGGAAGTAGCAACCAAGGCTCATAAACACCAGTGATACTATACAGTGCTGCAGCCAACCCAATGACCGGGGTATTTCTAGGAGCATATTCCCAGGCACTCCACCCATTCCGATCAATCGCAGCGGCATTTTCAACAGCCAACTGATGAAACCCGATCGAGTCTGTAATCAATAGCCCGGAGAGACTCGATATCGAGGACAACAGATACGGAATGACCACAAACTGCAGTGCAATCCCAACGAACAGCGCATAGAGAAAACCCACCCAGAAAACGGCATGGGCACCCTTTCCTTCCCAGAACCCTATCCACTCATTGAGCTGTTGGCTTCCAGCCGAAATCAGCCTCAATGTAACGGCTCTCTTCGTATCAACAGCGACACACCGACGGCAAGAAAGAACAACGGAACCAGATACTTCAGAAAACGGGTCGCCTTCTCCACCAGAAACAGCAGCTGACTGCTCCAGACAAACCAGCTCCCCTGCGGATAACTTGCAAACGAATTATCCTCTTTACTGGCAATGATCGGCACCGTATTGGATTTAATTCCGGGATAGGAACGCTGTAACAGATCAAGGTCATTGCTCAACCTTTCCACACTCACAACATGACCGCTTTCATCCTTTGCAATCACTTCGGTATCAGGGTCAAACATGTGCCAACCCTCATCATAATAAGCTTCCATCACTACGTGACCTGAAAGCCCTACATGGCGGGCCCTGACCCCCATCTCATTGGCCAGGGTAACCAGCAGGTAGGAAGATTGCCCACAGAGGAGTGTGTACCCACCAGAGACCATTTTCCTCACGTCCCGAATCGATGAGATGTGTGGATTGATCCACCCCAGTGACCATAAAATCCAGTCACTGAAGATGTTGTGTTTCACATCTCCCGTGGTGAACCGGTCTGCAACCACAGCATAGAGTATTTCCATCTTCTCCACTGGCGGAAGCTGGTCAAACTCTCCGACAGCCCTGTTTCTCACCTCCTGAACCAGGGCATCATAATCGGGGGTTCTCTCCACCAGCGCAGGATCAAACCGCTCCCAGTACCGCGGTTCACGGCTCTCATAATGGCCCAGTGAGGTAAATTCCCCCAACAGAGTCACGACCAACAGCAACAGCCCGGTAAAAACCAGAGTGGGTGAAACCCACCATTTGCCAGACCCCGTCCCACTCATTGATCGGCTCCGGTATGTTCGAGCCAGGATTGAAACATCAACACCCCCCAAAGCTGGTATTGCCAGTTCCTTCTCCCTGAAAGATGCTCACGCCACCGTCTGATAATGGGTTCAGGCCTGAAATACCCCTCGGATCGCAGCCGCCGCTCATCCAGCAGGGACTCTGCCCACTCCCGCAGTGGCCCTCGCAACCAGGAGTCGATAGGTACGCCAAACCCCATTTTCGGGCGCTCGATCAGCTCCTTCGGCACATAGTGATAGAGCACCTGACGAAGCAGCCACTTTCCCTGGCCATTACGAATTTTTCTCTGCAGCGGCTGGTTCCAGGCAAATTCCACAACGCGATGATCCAGTAACGGCACGCGCGCCTCAAGGCTAACCGCCATACTGGCACGATCCACCTTGGTCAGAATGTCATCAGGCAGATAAGTCACCGTATCCATATACTGCATACGGCTGGTAAAGTCGTCCATCTCTCCCATTAACCCCTCATCCCACACCGGCGTCATTGGCTCTGAGCTGCCTATCACCACACTTTCTGGGTCCTGCCAATCACTGATCAGGTGGCGATAGACCGAGTCGGCATCACGTAGCGGAAACATCCCAGCCAATTTATACATTTTGTCGGCCGGGTGAGAGAAACGGAATCGGGATGGTGCCATTGCAAACACCCCTTTCCAGAACTCAGGCGGGGGAAGGCGCATCATGCCACCCATTACCCTGCGCAGTGGTCGAGGTATACGTCGATTAAAATTCCAGATGGTATTGGCCCAGAAGTAACGGGTATAACCACCAAACAGCTCATCGCCCCCATCCCCGGAGAGGGCAACCGTCACATGATTGCGGGTCAACTCCGAAACCAGATAGGTGGGAATCTGCGATGAATCCGCAAAAGGCTCATCATACCAGCGCGCCATCTGCGGCAATACATCCAGAGTATGCCCCGACTCCACATACAGCTCGGTATGATCTGTACCCAGATGTGCTGCAACCGCCTTGGCATGCTGCGCTTCATCATACTCTTTTTCATGAAAGCCAATGGAGAAGCTCTTTACCGGGCGGTCACTCTGTGCCTGCATCAGTGCCACGACCAGGGAGCTGTCAATCCCTCCGGACAGCAGTGCCCCCAACGGAACATCCGCCACCATCCGCCGCTGTACGGCATCACGCAATAGCTGGTCCAGTGATTCAACCGCCTCCCGGTCACTCATCTGCTCCCTGTCGGCCTGCTGCCCCTGCAGGGCAATCTCCCTCAGGTCCCAATAACTGTGGTGTACCGGCTCTTCTCCAGGTGACCACTGCAGGATATGCCCCTGTGGAAGCTTGAAGACGTTGTTGTAGATAGAGTACGGTGCAGGAACATAACTGTATCGAAGAAAACCTGTCAGAGCCGTACGATCAATCTCTGCAAGAAAATTCGGGTGGGCTCGAAGTGCCTTCAGCTCGGAGCCGAACAAGAAAAGGTCACCAAACCTTCCCCAATAGAGCGGCTTGATACCAAGCCGGTCACGAACCAGATAGAGCCTTCTCTCCTCACGATTCCAAAGTGCAACGGCGAACATCCCGATCAAACGCTGAATGGTGCGTTCCACTCCCCAGGCTGCCACCCCTTCAAGAATCACCTCGGTATCGGATCTGCCCCGAAAGGCAGCCCCTTCACCCTCGAGTTCTCTACGCAGCTCCTGAAAGTTATATACTTCTCCGTTGTAGACAATGACCCAACGGCCATCTTTCGAGACCATCGGCTGATGGCCCAATGGGGAGAGATCAACAATAGAGAGCCGGGCATGTCCCAATGCAACCCCAACACGCTCATCACACCAGACCCCCATATCGTCAGGTCCGCGATGATTCAGTGTGGATGTCATCCTTGTGCAGCACTGGATCAGCTCATCACTGGAGCCAGGTCCAACAAAACCGGTTATACCGCACATCGCTTCATTGCCATGCTGTAATGGTGAGGTGAGAGTTGCACCCGAACTAGAAGAGCGTATAGATAAAGGGGGCTACAGCGGATCCCTGGGCCAACACAATCAGTGTGCCCAGCAGTACCATCATCAGAATGATTGGTGCGAGCCAAAACTTCTTGCGAACCCTCATGAAATCCCAAAGGTCTTTTAACAAATCCAGCATCAGAAAGGTCTCTCCAAATGATCTTGCGGAGGCTCTTCACTCACCACTCGATAACTTTCCACTTCACGCTCAAGGCGTCGTCTCATTGGGTCTTTACCCAGCATGCGTATTATAAGCCCAACGGGCAAGATCATCAGATAGAACATTATCCCCAAGATGATTCGACTGTTGATCCAGCCCAGCAGATGTCCTACTCTCATCCAGCCTATATAGACAGGTCGTAGCCCTGTTGGCCACAGCAGTGCCCAAGCCGCCAACAACAGGGCAACCATCCAGGGCCAGTGCGGGTAGTCATACTCAAAAAGCCATGGTAGAAAAAGGCCAAACAGCCCACCAGTGATGGCACCTGTAAGCAGCCCGAACTGGCGCAATCCTTTACGATCAATCTGTTGCCATACATCCATATCAGTCCAACTCAAACTCACTGCGCCAATCTCCCTCCTCTTTCCACTCAGGCTGATCGCTCTTGGCAAGCAGCACGTTCTCCAGCACCAGATAATCCATCTCGGTCCGCATGAAGCAGCGATAGGCATCCTCGGGAGTCGCGACAATAGGCTCTCCACGAACATTGAAGGAGGTATTGACCAACAGAGGGCACCCCGTATGCTGTTCGAAGGCATCCAGAAGATTGTAAAAACGGGGATTGGTTTCAGGGTGCACGGTCTGAATGCGTGCCGAGTAGTCCACGTGGGTGACGGCCGGAATTTCCGAACGTGCAATGTGGAGCTTGTCGATACCAAACAGCTTCTCCTGCTCTTCCGTCATCAAGGTGCGCCGCCGTTCCTCAACCGGTGCCACAATCAGCATGTACGGACTCTCCTCTTCCTGCTGAAACCAATCTCTCACACGGTCATGTTTGATTGCCGGTGCGAAAGGACGAAATGACTCGCGATATTTGATCTTGAGATTCATCACCGACTGCATCTTGCTACTGCGTGGATCGCCAATAATGGAACGCCCCCCCAGTGCGCGTGGGCCGAATTCCATTCGACCCTGCAACCAACCGATGACATTCTCTTCCTCCAGCAGTTGTGCCAATTCAGAGTAGAACGATCCATCGTCAAGTGTACGGTAGCTGGCACCCACCGAATCCAAATAGCGCACAATCTCCTGCTCACCATAGCGAGGACCAAGATAGGCGCCTTGCATGGCATCACCAGCTACCGGAACGCGCGGTTGCTGACTGTGTTCATACCAGGCAGAGAGTGCTGCTCCAAGTGAGCCGCCCGCATCCCCCGCTGCTGGCTGTACCCAGATCTTTTCAAACGGTCCTTCCCGCTGCAGTCGCCCATTGGCAACGCAGTTAAGGGCAACTCCACCGGCCAGACAGAGCTGGTTTACGCCAAGCTCCTTGTGAATCGTATTGGCCAATCGCAACACCACCATCTCTGTCACTACCTGGATAGAGGCCGCAAGATCCATCTCTCGCTGCGTGATTTTACTTTCTGCAGAACGTGGTTCTCCACCAAAGAGCCTGTGAAAGTGTCCGTTGGTCATGGTCAATCCGGTTGCGTAGTTGAAATAACGCATATCCAGATGAAAGGTGCCGTCCTCTTTCAGGTCGAGCAGATGCTCCAGAATCGTTTCCACAAAACGTGGTTCACCATAGGGGGCAAGCCCCATCAGCTTGTATTCACCGGAGTTGACCTTGAAGCCGCAATAGTAGGTAAAGGCAGAGTAGAGCAGACCAAGAGAGTGGGGAAAATCGATCTCCCACTGTGGTATCAGGCGGTTGTCCTCACCCAGCCAGATCGAGGTGGTGGCCCACTCCCCAACCCCATCCAGGCAGAGCACTGCCGCCCTCTCAAAAGGGCTGGGAAAGAAAGCAGAAGCGGCGTGTGAACGGTGATGATCGGAAAAGAGAAGCTTAGGAAGCTCACTCTCCTTGCACTTCCCCAGGGCTGACAGCTCCCGCTTCAGCGTCGTCTTGAGAAAGAGTTTCTCCTTGAGCCAAATCGGCATGGAAGCGACAAAAGAGCGAAAACCTCTGGGAGCATAGGCCAGGTAGGTCTCCAGCAGTCGCTCAAACTTGACCAGCGGCTTATCATAAAAAACAACAGCCTCAAGGTCTCTGATCCGTAACCCGGCTTCATCCAGGCAATACCTGATGGCCTGTTGAGGAAAACCGGCATCATGCTTCTTGCGCGAAAAACGCTCCTCCTGGGCCGCTGCGACAATCTCTCCATCCACCAGCAGCGAAGCGGCACTGTCATGGTAGTAGGCTGATAATCCAAGAATTGCATTCATAGTCAAATACTGAACAGAGGAGGGAGCTTGCACAACGCAAATGTTATCTCTTCAAAAGGGATGTCAACTCCGTTTCTTCCAAATAGCGTGATAGTCCTTCTGCTGACAGACGGTGGCCTTCCCGGTTCCAGTGCCCATCACTCTTGAAATAGAGCTCCTCCTCTCTCTCTCTCGCATGCTTGATCAGCATTTCTGTCGGGTCGTAGAAATGGACACCGGCTTGATCAAAATATCGTCCAATGATCTTGTTGAGCCGTAAACGCTCAAAGTGCTTTCCTACCAGATAGGAGTCATGCGCCCAGTTCCACAGCTCATCTTCCACCGTGGTCTTTGGAGGGACGAAGAATACCACCAGCTCCTTGCCGTCCTCTTGCGCGTTGCCTGCAAGCTTTCTCAATGCATTCAGCGAGTAATCGACCTCGATCTGGCTCTTTTCATTGGCAACATACCACTGCTCGATATCCGACTGCGGCAAGTTCCTGAATATCCCCAGCCTGATCAGTGCCCGATAAAGTTCATAATTGGTCTTGATCACCCGGTTAACCAGGTTGTAGAGGGCCGAGTGACGACCGAGAAACGATTTGATGCGATAGCTAAATGGTCTGTCGTTGTTGGTACAGATCGCACAACCGTGGAGCACGGGATCGGTTTCACCAGAGATGAAGTCGTTGAATGTAAGTGCAACGACCACCAGTTTGATCTCTTCGCGGTGGGCAACGTGTTCATGATAGAGGCGCAGATAGTGTCTCAGATCGTAACTGCTATGACCGGTATTGAGTACATCCACCTCATATCCTTTTCCCTGCAGGCTCTCCTCCAGCTGTTTCACCCATGTTTCATCCAGCTCAACGTTATACCCTTCAGTAAAGGAGTCACCGATTGCTGCAACCTTGACCGGTGCAACCATCTCTTCCGGCTCATGGTCACGAAACCCCTGGGAGTTGATTGTCAATTCCACATCCCACTCCAGACCACGGAAGCGGGTCTTCTGATTGGGAAGATAGAGGAAAGAACCGGTATAGAGCACCGGGTCGGCGGAAAATCCAACGGGTACAAAAAGGCGAACCCCCACCTCTGCCAAGGCAACACCGAACAGAAGACCAAAGAGAACCAACAGGCCGTTTTTGACAACTCTCATCTAACTTCCAGCCTTGATACCGCGCTCAGATGCCTGATCGTAGTACCTGGAGAAGTGCCGATAACTCTCTTCCAACCCTTCACGCAGGCCAATTCGGGCACGCCAACCCAGGCCGTTCAACACGGAAACATCCAGCAGTTTGCGCGGTGCCCCGTCCGGCTTGGCGATGTCGAATTTGATATCCCCCTCAAACCCGACCACTTCGCGAATCATCTCTGCCAACTCACCAATGGCCACATCTTCTCCTGTTCCCACATTGATATGAGACTGCATGGGCGCGGTGGCAGCGCCGTAAGCCTCTTTTTCCAGGCGCAGAACATGAAGACAGGCGTCCGCCAGATCATCCACATGGAGAAACTCCCGACGCGGCGTGCCACTGCCCCATACAGCTACTGACTTGGAAGATGCCATCCTGGCCTCGTGAAAACGACGCAGCAGAGCAGGAATGACATGGCTGTTGCTGGGATGGAAGTTGTCATTGGGGCCATAGAGATTGGTTGGCATCACACTGCGAAAGTCCGTTTCAAACTGACGATTATAGGACTCACAGAGCTTGATCCCCGCAATCTTGGCGATCGCATAGGGCTCATTGGTCGGTTCCAGCGCGCCGGTCAACAATGCATTCTCAGGCATGGGCTGTGGCGCAAGACGTGGATAGATACAGGAACTGCCCAGAAACAGCAGCCTTTCAACACCAACACGGTAGGCCGAATCAATGACATTGGCCTCAATCATCATATTGAGATAGATAAAATCGGCTGGATAGCTGTCATTGGCGTGAATCCCGCCCACCTTGGCCGCCGCCAGGACGACGTGGCTGGGGCGTTCACTTTCGAAAAAATCGCGTACCGCCTGCTGGTCCGTAAGATCCAGCTCGCTGCTGCTGCGCGAGACAATCTGTTCAAAACCCTCTGCCTGCAGGCGACGGACAATGGCGGATCCCACCAGTCCGCGATGACCGGCAACATAGATCTTGCTATCGCTATTCATGGTGCTGATAAGCCCGGAAACCTGCCTTGGTCACCAGGTGATCACGCTCCGCCCCCTTCAGATCTTCCCGCACCATCTCCTCTACCAACTCCTTGAAAGTGACCTTTGGTGTCCACCCCAGCTCCTCCTTTGCCTTGCTCGGGTCACCCAGCAAAGTCTCCACCTCGGTGGGCCGGAAGTAACGCGGATCAACCGCAATGATGCAATTCCCCGTCACTTCATCGTACCCTTTCTCGTCAATACCTTCCCCTTCCCAGCGGATCTTCATTCCAAGGCTATCGGAAGCCGCATCCAGAAAATCACGCACCGAATACTGCTCTCCGGTAGCGATCACAAAATCCTCCGGCCGCTCCTGCTGCAACATCAGCCACTGCATCTCCACATAATCCCTGGCATGCCCCCAGTCCCGTTTTGCCTCCAGATTGCCAAGATAGAGACTCTCTTGCAGCCCCAGCTTGATGCGTGCCAAACCACGGGTGATCTTACGGGTCACAAAGGTCTCGCCCCTGATGGGAGACTCGTGATTGAAGAGAATGCCATTGCAGGCATACATGTCGTATGCCTCACGGTAGTTTACGGTGATCCAGTAGGCGTAGAGCTTGGCGCAGGCATAGGGTGAACGAGGATAGAAAGGGGTGCTCTCACGCTGAGGGGTCTCCACCACCTTGCCAAACAGCTCGGAGGTTGAGGCCTGATAGAAGCGAGCCTTCTTCTCCAATCCAAGAATGCGTATCGCCTCCAGCAGGCGCAGCGTTCCCAGTGCATCCGAATTGGCGGTATATTCCGGTGATTCGAAAGAGACCGCCACATGACTCTGGGCCGCAAGGTTGTAGATCTCATCCGGCTGAACTTCCTGAATGATTCGGATCAGGTTGGTTGAGTCGGTCAGATCACCATGGTGGAGAATAAAGCTGCGATCCCTATCATGAGGGTCACGATAGAGATGGTCTATGCGGTCTGTATTGAAGAGAGAGGTTCTCCGTTTCACACCATGCACTTCATACCCTTTCTCCAGTAGAAATTCCGCCAGATAGGCTCCATCCTGTCCAGTAATTCCGGTGATCAATGCTCTCTTTTTCATGACACTATTATCCATTATTCTTTTTTATATTTCACCCCGCCTTATTCACCAAATAACCCATAAAACAAGGAGGCGCGCCCTCTATT
>CAYFOR010000101.1:0-10067 GCA_964344785.1 uncultured Piscirickettsiaceae bacterium | reverse complement strand
GTGACCAGCAGATCGATATCCTTGAACTCTGCCGGATAGGTAACCCCTTGCTTGTCCCAACCGGGACCAACCAGACGGGCATCTTCCACAGGAGGAGTAAAAGCCGGTCCTCGCAACTCATTGTATGCATTTGGCTGCGGGGCGGGTGGCACAGCCCAGGCCGGAGAGATGACCCATAACAAAAAGATGAGAAGAAGGGTACGCTGATCAGTGGTTGTTAATTGACTTTCTCTTTGTTTGATTACAGACATTTTGCTGTTCCCCCGATACAAAATAACTTACTATTCAAGTAATTTCTATACCACAAAAAGCAAAATGTATAGGAGAAACAGAGGAGGATTTACCCGCAATCAACTCAACTTTATTAATAAATAATGATCAACCAGATATCATATATTGATCTGTACAACCTAAGCAGCGTGGGTTACGCCAAGGTTCGAGTTCGACAACTGGTGAAGAGTCACAATCAAGAAGAGCAGGAAGGCCCTGAAGACAGAAATGTATACTTAACACTCAAATACTATTAAATCAATCTTCCTATATTATAAATTATTCATCATATTTATAAAAAACATTTCAATATCAGTCTTTAAATCCCGCCTTTCGCAAACCTTCCATATATCTTGCTCGATCCTCATGACGGGCATATGGAGCATGAGTAGATTTTGAATTGAGAGAAAAATTCGGTATTAAACTTAGTATTTCCTCTTTCTGCCATTCAGCTTCATCCACTTCCCCCAATTCAGCATAAGCAATGGCCAATGTTATATGGGCCCCCGGAAAAAATGGATTAATATCTATAACTTCCTTAAATAAAGAAACTGCCTTTGAGTATTGCTCTACAAATAAATATGCATGCCCTTCTATCCAAGTATAAAAAAATGCATGTCGAGGATTCAAACGTTTTGCTTTTTTTATCATTTCCAAACCATCCTTTGGACGGCCATCATAGACCAGAGCTTGAGCAAGTTGAGCATAACCATCAGCATAATTAGGGTTTAGCTCGACAGATCGCTTTGAATATCTTAAGGCCTTATCGATATGACCCATTGACAAGTTCAAGGTGCTTAATCCAAAAAACACTTCAGGTAAATTGGGATCAAGGTTTAAGGCTTGTTCACCATATTCAATAGCCTTGGTAAAATTTTCATTTGTCTGTTCTTGCCATCCAAATAAAAAATCAATCCCATAAGTTAATGCGACATCTGCATACGCACGTGCAAAACCTGGATCATGCGCAATAGCTTGAAGAAAATATTCACGCGCCTCAATGTTAGCCTCCTTAGTAAATCGGCGCAAACGTTCCAAACCTCGAAGAAGTAAATCATATGCTTCTGGACTTGTTCCTTCCGTTTGGCCAAGACGTGCTTTTTCATCCGGTGTTAACTGAACAGCAAGAGTTCTAACAATGTGAGCACCAATTTCATCCTGAAGTTGAAGAACATCAGATAACTCCCGATCAAAACGATCGGCCCACAAATGATGACCCGTTTCTGCTTCAATTAATTGCACATTAACTCGTACCAGTTTACCTACTTTTTGCACACTTCCTTCCAGCATGTGACTAACACCTAAGTCTTTAGCTACTTTCTGAACCTTAACCGGAGTCCCTTTATAGGTAAAAACCGAGTTGCTTGCTATAACAAATAAATTTGATACTTTTGACAGATCAGTAATAATGTCATTTGTAATTCCATCACTAAAGTATTCCTGCCCTTTGTCTCCACTTAAATTTGTAAAAGGTAAAACCGCTATTGAATATTTATTTCCCACTTCAACCGCAGATACAGGCTCGTCAGGAGAATGCCATAACTTTCCTGATATCCAGGTTGCCATTGAGATGAAGACCAAACCGATAAAAACAACCAGGAAATATTTAATATAATTTTTTTTATTAAGACTATGTTTATGGTTTCCGCCCAATATAACCCGATGAGCTCGAATAGGCTTGGTAATATTCTTGACCTTTTGCTCTCCCATGAACTCAAACTTAAAAGGCAGCTTCATGCCAATTGCATCATAGAAAGACCCTGACACACATATACCACCAGGTTCTGACAAGGCTTCCAAACGCGCTGCCACATTTACACCATCGCCAAATACATCCCCCCTGTCTTTAATGATATCTCCCAAATTCAGTCCAATTCTGAAAAGCACCAGTTCATTTTCTTTCAGGTTTTTATTACGTTCCCTGGTACTATCCTGTACTTGGGCAGCACAAATCAAGGCATCTGTTGCAGAGTTAAATGTAGCCAGGACAGCATCACCCGCATATTTAATGACCTTACCATTATTATCAGAAATAATATTTGCAAAATTATCGAGATAGTCTCTAACTTTTAAAAACGTACTCTCTTCATCAGCTTCCGACATTCGACTAAAACCAACAACATCTGCATATAGAATTGCCGTCAAGTGTCTTTTCTGCCTATCCTGGTTCATTTTTATTCGTGAAGCTTATAAGATCACAGCCGGAAAGTTATCTCAGAACAGCCCTTTCAGGATATTTCCGAACTGCTTCTTGATCTGCTCTTCAGGGGAACGCTGCTGACCTCCCTCTTCCCCCGGCTCTGACGATTCATTCTGCGGCTTGAGAAACTGGTTGAGCTTGTCCCCGATCTTGTTCCGGATCTTCTCCTGAAGGCCTGCCTTCAGGATCTCTTCCAGCTCCAGTTTGACCTTTGGATCATCCAGAACCCCCTGAATGGAGACCGGAAACTCCTTGCCGGCCAGTTTCTTCAATGCCTCGACCCCTTCCGGAATCTGCTCATCAACCCGCGCATTCAGGCGGTAATCGATCTGCATCGTATCCAGCTCCAGCCACCCTGCCCCGGTCAGGGTCAGAAAAGGCATATTCATCACCAGCTCCTTGCTCTGCATACGCCCTTCATGAATGGTTACGGAGGTCTTGAGGTCGCTGAAACGGGTCTCATTCGGTTCATTGTCCTGTGGAGGTGCCTTGCCCTCAATCAGCGCCACACCCTGGCGGATCAACCGCTGAATGTTGACACCAACCAGTACCCCTTCATTCACCTGAAGTTCTGCCGACCCATCCAGCGTGCGCATCAGCGACTGCTTATCCAGACCCTTGGCCTGCAACACCCCTTTGGCCGACAAACTTCCCCTGAAAGCGTCGATACCACGCATATCCTGCAGCAGTGCCCCCAGCGCCACCCCATCCAGCTTCTCATCCAGCTTCAGAACCGCCGGCTCGACCGACAGATCGGCCTCCATCTGACTGAAGTACGTTCCATTATAGAGTTTGGCATTCAGTGGTCCGACTGTAATCTTGCCCTGCAGTACAGTTGCCTCCATCGCAACATCGGTAATCGTAGCCCCGGCCATCTCCAGTTTGCCGAGCGTGATCTCACTCTGGATATCCAGTGCACGCAACGGCTCCACAGGGAGTTGGGTCACACCGGCCGCTGATCCGGCAACCGGGTCGACCGCCTGCCCTTTCGCCTCAGCCGGTAGATAGCGGTCAACATTGAGATGGTCTCCATGCAGCTTCAGCCTCGCCACCTGCATATTCCCGACAAGCTGGGCAGAGCCACTGCCGTTCCAGTTGGCGCCATCAATTGTAGCCTCGATCTTCTCCAGCTCCAGGCGCTTGTCGAGTAGCGGCATCCAGCCAAGCTGCAGTTGCAACCGCTCCAGCCCGACACGAGGGGTCCCCTTCTCCGGATTGGCGTGAAGCACAACCCCTTCCACCCCCACCTGCAGGCTTGGAAACAGCGACACCCGTAACGGCTGATCAATCTCCAGTGTCAGCCCCTGCTTCTGCGCCTCCGATTTCAACTGCTGCCGAATCTCCGCCTCATCAAACAGCAACTGGAAACCGATGAAGACCGATAGAACCACCAGAACAACTACACCTCCAATCCACTTCAGCAGGCCCATCGTTTATGACTCCTTGTTTGATGTTTTTCAGACTGTTGAGATTGACTGGCTGACTTCCAGACCACTGAGCCAATAACGTTCAGTCAAGCACAATATATCGGCTGGATGATACCACGTACCACCACGGTTCAGGCATCCCGACCCAACCACACCGTAACCTCACTCAACTTATTGTTTGAACGGCAGTATGCGTACTTCCCCCTCACTCTGGACCCGCTCCCGAAAGCGCTGATCCATCAACTGCATCGCCTGATGGAACTCCCCCCGCAATCGGGTCTGTATCTCACTGCGATCTTCACCATAGTAGACCACCTCACAGTCCATTCTCTCATCCAGACTGGTGCGTTCAGTGGTTGAACCGAGGTGCCACGAAACGGTAATCACGCGCCCCCCCTCTCCATCCTGAACAGCATAGGCAAGACTGTCCACAAACCAGAAGGCATTGGCCTCCACAATGGCTAGATACTGCATGGTACGAACCGGAACAAACAGAAACTCTGAGTCACTGCGCTTCAGCAGAACCTGTGCAAGATTGTAGACACCAGCGACAATATGTTCTTGATGCGATGAGTGTATAGGCGGGGTAAAGAAGGAGTGTGTTTCGTCAAATGACATCGGTCATGATCTCTTCAGGAATGTAATTATTCACCAGTATCCATAACTGATTACCAGCCTGCAGCTGTTCGGGGCGAAGTAGATTGCCACTGAAATTCGTCAGATCAAGGCATGAAATGTGAGTCTATCATTAGATGGCCTCGAGCATTGCTCGTAGTGTTATACGTATCAATGTCCATTTTCACAACCGAGCTTGCGAGGTCACACTACACAGAGATGGTGGACTTCAGAAATGAACTGATCAGTTACCCAGGAATTTCTGCAGAACCGCGCCAAGCTCTTTCCTGTCAATCGGTTTGGCCACAAAGTCATCACATCCAGCCTCTGCAAACAGCTCCCTGTGCTTGGCCATCACATTGGCTGTCAAGGCAATAATCGGAATCCGATTACCCTCAACACGCAGCAGCTTGGTTGCCTCAATACCATCCAGTTCCGGCATCTGCATATCCATCAATATCAGATCAAACCGGCCTTCCGTTGCCTGTTCAATTGCCTCCCTTCCATTATTGACTGTGGTTACAGTCAACCCCATTTTCTCCAGCATTCTCTTTTCAAGCTGCTGTATTGCAAGGGTATCCTCTGCAACCAGCACATGACCGTTCAGCTTGATCTGATGTGATGGGTCACCACCGCTTTCGCCCTTCGCACCTTCTGTCAGATGCGTACTGCGTTGATAGGGTAATATCAGACGAAACAGTGAACCGCTGTTTTCACGGCTGGATACCTCGATATTACCTCCCATCAACCTAGCCAGACTCATGGAGATATAGAGCCCCAGCCCACTCCCGCCATAGCGCCTTGAAATGGAACGGTCGGCCTGCTCGAACCGATTGAACAGTGTGTCAATAACCCCGGATGGCATCCCGATACCGGTATCCCTGACTTCAAAAATCAGATGTTCATCAGCAACATCGGTTGTCAACAGTACTTCACCCTCCTCGGTAAACTTGATTGCATTGCCAATCAGGTTGATCAATATCTGTCCAATCCGCTGTCCATCTCCAAGCAGCAGATACGCTTCGTGATTCCTCTGCTCGATATGAAAATGTAATCCTGCATCGTCTGCCACTCTGGTAAATAGCTGCTCCATATCATGTATCAGTATGGTGAAATCATAAGGGCGACTTTCGATGGTGAATTTACCTGAATCAATCTTGGAGACATCCAGAATATCGTTGACCAGCGATAGCTGGCTTCTCCCGGCAACCATGATGGAGTGAACCAGCTCCTTGACCTCAGGGTCTGTCACCCTCTCCATGGTCAGCTCTGCATTACCGATAATCGAGGTCAACGGAGTGCGAAGCTCATGGCTCATTGAAGCCAGAAACTCCTCCTTGGCTCTGGCACTCTCTTCTGCCTGACGTTTGGCTCGATGCAGCGCCTCTTCTGTCTTCTTTCTGACCGAAATGTCATTGAAGATCACCACCACACCTTCGACTTCCTTTTTTCTCTTGATCGGGGTACAGGAGTAGGCCACCGGGAAACTCTCCCCACTCTTCTTCCAGAACACCTCATCATGAACCTGTCTCGATCGCCCATCCCGGAGTGTCTGACAAACCGGGCAGTCATTCACAGAATACTCCATACCATCCACATAACTGTGGTGGATCATCTGATGCAGGGACTTTCCCTGCACGTCCTCAAATGTGTAACCGAGCATTCGGGTAAAGGCCGGATTGACAAAAGTCGTCTGTCGCAGGGAATCCATACCGAAAATCCCCTCACCCGCCGACTCCAGAAGACGGCGCAGAAACTCCTCTCTCTCCTCAAGTTCCATCTCGGTCTCTTTCCATTTGGAGATATCCGAAAAGACCCCAACATACGACTCCAGCTGTCCGTAATCATTCTTGATCGCGGTGACCGTCAACAGTTCAGGATAAATCTCACCATTCTTTCTCTTGTTCCAGATTTCTCCCCGCCAGTGCCCTTTCTGTTTGATATGTTTCCACATCTCCATATAAAACCGTTTGTCATGCTGGGATGAACTCAGAATCGAGGGGTTCCTGCCCACCACATCCTCCCTGCAGTAACCGGTCGTCTTTTCAAAGGCGGGATTGACATAACTGACACGATTGCCTGAGTCGGTGATCACCACCCCATCCATGGTCTGATCAAGCACATTACTGCGCTTGTTCAACTCCAGTTCCCGTTTCTGCGCCTCCGTCACATCCTCTGCCAGCAGTAGACGTTCTTCCTGGTCAAACCCGATTCTGACCGATGTCATATCAACGACACGCACCTGTTTATCCACTGTGTACATCCGTAGTCTGGTCTGACTGTGGTGCTCTTTCTGCTTCATCAAATGAAAATAGATCCCCAGATCTTCCTCATGAATATGCTTCAGCAGCGTACGGTTAACCAATGCCTCTTTCGATACCTCCAAAATGGTGATGAAGGTATGATTCATCTCGATAACATGCCCAAGATTGTCCAGGCTGCAAAACCCGATCGGAGCCGCATGATAGAGCGCGGCATAGCGGTCTCTTGATGACTCCAGTGAATCCTGCGTCCGCTTCAACTCCTCATTCTGCATCTCCAGCTCGACCTGGTGAACCTGCAATTCCTGAAGCAGCTCTTCCATTTCAGCACCGGACAACTCTTCCAGTCCGATTTTTCCACGCCTGATCCGGCTCTCTGCACGCTCCCTTAATGGAGACTTCTTATTGTTCATCACCCCTCCAGACCCACAATTTTCCAATGATCAAGCCTTACCCTCTCCATTTTCCATCAGGAGCACCCTTAGCTGGATCGTGTCTCGTTACTATCTCTTTTCAAATGCCGGCTCAACACCAGAGACAAATCAGCTCTGTTAATCGGTTTTTCCAGAAACCCTGTAATACCGGCCTCGGAAAAGGCATCACGGTGTCTCTGCATCACATTGGCAGTTAGTGCCACGACCGGAATATTGCATCCCCGCTTTTTCAGCTCGATTGTGGCGCTGATGCCATCCATCTCCGGCATCTGCATATCCATCAGAATCAGATTGATAGAGTGATCATCACAGACCCGTTCCACTGCCTCTAGCCCATTGGATGCAGTAGTGACTTCCAACCCCAACTTCTCCAGCATCCGGCGCACCAGCATCTGTATTGCAGGTGTGTCCTCGGCAACCAGCACATGTCCCGTAAATACTTCGTTGCTGTCGGCCGTATCTGCTGCTCTACTGAAACCGTTGAACTTGTCACTGCCGACCAGATCATTACCAACCATGTATGGCATGGTAAAGGTAAACATTGAGCCCTTCCCAGATATGCTTGAGGCCGATATCTCACCCCCCATCAGTCTGGCCAGCTCCTGTGAAATATAGAGCCCCAGACCGGTTCCACCAAACTGCCTTGAGGTAGAGCCATCAGCCTGCACAAAGCGTTGAAACAGGCGATTCAGAGCATCCGGACTCATACCTACACCGGAGTCGGCCACCGAAAAAATCAGCTTGCCATGCGCCGCTTCAATCGCCAAAGCAATCTCTCCCTGCTCGGTAAACTTGATCGCATTACCCAGCAAATTGACCAGAATTTGCTGGATGCGCACCTTGTCCCCTATCAGAACCTGATGACCCCCACACCGATTCTCAACCACCCAACGAAGACCACGATCTTCCACGCGATTATGGAAAATCTTGTCGATCTCATGAATCAGGTCCGATAGATCATAGGGCTGCTGTTCAATCGTAAACTTGCCCGACTCGATCTTGGAAATATCCAGCAGATCATTGATCAACACCAGCTGTGTCCGTGCAGCCACATCAATCGCCTCAATATGCTCACGCCTGCCGACATCCTGCTCACTCTCGGCAAGAAATTCGATATTGCCGATAATCGTGGTCAGCGGGGTTCGCAACTCATGACTCATGTTGGCCAGAAAGTCACTCTTTGCCTGTGAGGCCACCTCGGCCTCTTTCCTGGCCGCCTTCAGATCCCGCTGAGCCTTTTTGCTGGCTGTGATATCGATCGCAACAATCAGCTTCAACTGACCCTCGCCAATAAAGGGCCTGCTTCTCATTTCTGCCACAACTTCATCTCCAGAAGCCGTCAGCAGACTGATCTCCTGACCGGGAGCCTCAAGATCTTTCGAGTTGAGTAGATGGCTCAACACAGCCCGGTACCGCTCAACCACAAAAGTGATCAATGGGTGATTCAGGATCTTTTCAGCCTTGACTCCAACAATCTCGACAAACGTGGCATTGGCACTCTCAATGATGTTGTTCCGATCCAGAGTGCAGAGCCCAACCGGAGCGTATTGAAACAGACTCTGGTAGCGTTTGACCGATTGTCCCAGCGCCGAACGGGACTCATCAAGCGATTGCGTAACCTCTCTCAGCTCTTCATTCTGGATCAACAGTTCCGCCTGATGAATCTGGAGTTCCTCAATCAGCTCACTCTTTTCACCATCACTGAGGACCGTCACGTCAATCAAGCCTGTTTCCAGTCGCGATATGGCGCGATCCCTTAGGCTATCTTTCTCAATCATTTCTGCACAACCTTCCAGAAAGGTCAGCCATCACTTGCCGGACTGAAAACTACAACACGGTTTTCGCAATCAGCTGCCAGCTGGCACTCCAGATCAGAAAGCCTATAACCAATCATGCTGACTCCTGTAGGTTTTCCACTACTGTCGCTGAGAAGGGTATTACTCCACCATACATGCTGATCACCGCCATTGCACTTGAGCATTGATTCGAAATTCCCGATCTCTTCACCGATCTGTTCACCCGCAAAAGGGTTTTCTCCGATCCACTCGACACATTGACGCCAATCCGTTCCAAGAATCTCTTCCCAGACATATCCGGTCATATTCAGAAAATAGTCATTGGCAAAAACGATTCTCCCCTGCAGATCAACCTGAACCGCTATCATGTCGAGCTGTTCGAGTATTCTGCGAAACTGCCTTTCTGTCTGAACCAGCTCATTGGTGATCCGTTTGGTTTTGTCAATATTGACGAAGGAGAGCACAATGCCGGAGTAGAGGTTCGGGCCGATACGATAGGGCGCCACCCGCATCAGAAAATAGCTCCCGATACTGTTCTGAACCTCCTCTTCGATTGCCTGATTGCTCTCCCTGACCTGATCAATCACCTCATCGATATTGATGGTTCCCAGGTCATGGGTGAAGTGGTTGAAGGGGCGCCCGATATCCTGCTCCACAATATTGAAAAAGACCGCAACCTCCGGGGTGAACCTGCGGATATTCAGCTCCTCATCCAGGAAGAGCGTGGCAATATTGGTAGAGCTCAACAGATTGTCGAGATCATTATTGACATTGGTCAGCTCGGAAATCTTGTCCTGATACTCCGTATTCACGGTATAGAGCTCTTCATTGACCGATTGCAGCTCTTCATTGGTGCTTTGGAGCTCCTCATTACTGGCCAGCAGCTCCTCATTGGTCGCCTGAAGCTCTTCATTGGAGGTCTCCAGCTCCTCTACCGTTGCCTGCAGACTTTCACGGGTAAACTGAAGCTCGTTTTCAAGGTCCGTGATTCGCTGCTGAGATTCATCGGTAATCACTGGTGTCCCAACGTTTAATCGAATAAATTCAATTGGTTATTGATGACG
>CAYFOR010000100.1:0-10618 GCA_964344785.1 uncultured Piscirickettsiaceae bacterium | reverse complement strand
AGTGTTTTATGCAGTCAAATGAGTTTTTGGCCTGTAACGTTGGGACACCAGTGAGATTATATGTGATTTGTAGGGCCTGTTAACACTATTATAAGCCATCACTGCCGGAGCCCAATTTTTGTTCTACAAGGCGGAATGAGCGCAGTGTAGTTGCTCTACATCAGCGATTGACAACGCAGCAGTACAAAAATTGGGCCCGGCCCTTTGGGTTAAGCCTGAATTTGTACCACTCATTGTTGCTCGTCATTCATTTGGAATAACCAAACCTCACTCCTCACGCCTCGATTGGTACAAATTCAGGCTTAACAGAGGTGGCTTAAATAGTGTTAACAGGCCCTGGTACATATCAAACCAGCCAATCAAACCAGCTGTAATCCGAGTACTCCCTCCATCTTCTCGGCGGTCTCTGATTTACCGGTCCGGCTGTCTCCAACCAGCGCAACGGTGATGCTGACCTCATTCAGAGTCTGCGTACTCTTTTCACGCTTCTCCAGTGCGATCTTCTTGATCAGATCGATGATATCCTCGGCCAACCGCTCAGGCGCCAACTGCTCTACCTGATCACGATCCTGATAACCACAACGGGTCAAATCTTCATCACTGTTCTCACTATAGACCCCTGCCATCAACTGGCTGAAGGCAACACCAAGGCGGAGCGACTTCTCCTCAACCAGGGTCTTTGCTGCTGCAATGAAGCGGGACTCATTCTCCAGATACTGCTCATACAGATCCGGATGAAGCGCCTTCTCATCGCTATCGCGCAACAACGGGAATGGATTGGCCCAGTAACTACTCTCCTTGGCACCTCGATGTGTATGCGTACTGCCCGCTGCAACCCGCTCTCCCAGACGGAAGTGTTCGATCGCCTCCTCCACCCCCATCTCTGCATTGATCGTGTTGACCCCCTCTTCAATCAGCTCGAAATTGTTCATGTACAACAATACATCCAGAGGGTCACCGGTCATGACCTCCCCATCCTCACTGACCGGCACAATCTGACGGGCATTGGAGCCAGTATCCTTGTTATAGCCAACCTCACGTCCCATCATCTGTAGTTTGGCCTGTTCACTGAATCCATCCAGACAGGCGAAGGCACCGGTCTCTGTGCCGTAGAAGATGGGACGCACCACACCATCATCACCACTTTGCAGCGTAACCCTTCCCATATCGTCCGCCTTGATCAGCATCTCGGCAATATAGGGCACCTGATCTTCATCAAAACGGACAATATAGCGTGTACATCCGCAATGGAGTGGAAGCTCCCCTTTACGGATTGCCAGCACATTATGTAGTGTCAGAATCGGTTTCTTGCAGTAGCCGAAGTATTTCAGCTCATCCCGGTTGGGCACCAATCCGACCAGTAGCTGGCTCTTCTCATCCCAATAGTAGCCAAGGTCATCCGGCTCCGCATTGGGGTCGCCGAAGATAAACACACCATCCGGGCGTCGGCTGTCCTTGATGTCATCCACACTGGCAAACGGGAAGAGGTTCAGCAGTCCAGGCTCCATCTCCACCGTACCCCGAGACTTGTGAAGGTAGGCCACAATCAGCCATGCCCCCACCTGCAATGGAACGGAAACCCACTCGTCCGGGTCAAAAACAGACAGGTCGAGCGGGTTGTGATCCAGCTCGAAAAAGGGTTTTGCCCGCTTATTGGATGGTGTGGAGTAATCAACACCGGTACGAATATCGGCCGCAATCGTCAGTGGCACATGGCTCAACCCGACATAGTCGGATGGCAGATTGAAGTAGTGCCCTGAAATTTCTCCAGCCGTCACATTGGGCGAGGCATCAATACCATGTGTACGCCGTACACCGTGTTCCATCCCAACCTTACGTAGCAGCTCTCTGCGAGTCAGCAGAATCAGGTCGGAAAGATTGCTCGCCTTGTCGGTTACCTTGTCCTTGACCGAGTCAGGGGTCTCCAACCCTGTCGAGACCACATCGTTCTGCAGACGGACCAGACGGGAATAACTACTGGAACGGAAGTGGTGAAATGCACCGTCGATGAATCGGACCAGATTACGGCTGCGCTCCATCTCATTTCCAAGCAACTCTTCCTCTCTCTCCATCAACTCCAGGTAGTCACGTGCACATACCCCTTTGATAAAGTCAGTCTTGTGGATCGCCTCGTTCTTGTGTTTTTCATCTCGGCGGTCAAGATCTTCGATAAACTCACTTTTATAGTTTTTGAGAAAGCGGGAAAAAGGCAAGCTCTTAATCAGCTGCTCCGGGGTGTTACATCCTTCGCGGATCTCTAGAATCTGCTCCATACTGCATCATATTCCTATTCCATTAACGAGCCCCAATCCTACCATAAAATGTATCCCCCACGGTCTCGTACAGCCGTGGTAACATCAATGTACAGGACTCTTTCGCCTGCAGCAGGATCGTGTAACAACCCTTTATTGCAACATGTTACACTAGCACCCAGATTCCTTGATCAAATTTAATGAACCGCTAAGTATTATTTATGGATATCGCTTCTGTCATCGGGATGGTCGCCGGCTTTGTAATGGTATTCGGCGCCATTCTATCTGGAGGAAACGGAGGAGATTACATCAATCTCTCCGGTATCATGATTGTCTTTGGCGGTTCTCTCTCGGCAACACTGCTCAATTTTCGTCTCAAGGATGTTCTTCGTGCCTTCACTTCCGTCGCCCATGTCTTTACCAACGAGCGCGAAAAACCGATCGATACCCTGATTGAGGTGATGCGCCTCAATGATGTAGTGCGTCGAAGCGGTCGTCTGGCACTCGACTCCTATAGTGCCAATAGTCAGATGAAAAACCGTATCATGTCGAAAGCGATCCAGTTATCCATCGACAACCTCTCCTATGACGATATCGTCGTGGCGCTTCGCACCGAAATTTACAGCGTCAAGGTCCGTGACACTATCAACCAGGAGGTGTTCAAGAAACTGGCGCTCTATGCCCCCTCGATGGGGATGATCGGAACACTGATCGGTCTGGTGGAGATGCTCGGCAACATGCGCAACCCCGCTGAGCTGGGCCCTGCGATGGCTCTGGCACTGATCACAACCTTCTATGGTGCCTTTCTCGCCACCCTGGTTTTCAACCCGATTGCCGGAAAGTTGCGGGTGGTGATGCTGGAGAGCATCATCAATCTGGAAATCATCTATGAAGGGGCCATGTCGCTGGCAACCAATGGCTCAGTGATGGTGCTTTATGAGCGCGCCGTATCATATATCCCGGAAGAGAATCGGATCTCCTATGATGAGCTGAAAGAGCGTATCGATATGGAGGTTGCCTGAACGCAACAAACGGGGCATTCTGACATCGCATCAATACCAGAGTCATGAGTAACCAACCTGCACAACTACTGGGTGAGGCTGCACGAAAGTCTTCCCTGATCGACCAGCAGATCAGTGAAGATGCGCCCGATTCGTTCATGACCACCTACGCCGATCTGATTTCGGTACTGTTGACCTTCTTTGTACTGCTCCAGGGGCTCTCTATCGTCAACGAAGACAAGTTTGCCGAGCTGTTCGACCGTAATCGCTTCTTTCTGATCTCCCAGGAGTACAAAAAGATGCAGATGGTCAACAAGGACAAGGTCGCAGTAGAACAGGCGGACTATAAACAGATCAAGGAGACCAAACAGACCCAGCAGCGGATTGAAAGACTCTCCAAGATGATCATGCGCGATTTCCGCCGTGTGGGGCTGAAACATATCGTAACCGCCAAGCCCACCAAGGATCGAATGTCCGTAGAGATCAAGATCAACAGCAGCGTCCTGTTCAAGTCCGGTGAGGGCCACATGTCCAATACCGCGTTGTTGATTGTCGACAAACTGACAAAAGAGTTCTGTCAACACAACGATCTCAAGATCAATATCCAGGGACATACCGATAACATCCCGATCAATACCGTCGCCTACCCCTCCAACTGGGAGCTGTCTGCCATTCGTGCAACCAGCGTGCTGCGCCGCATGATCGACAAATGCGTCGACCCCTCCATGATCACGGCAACCGGATATGGAGATCGCATGCCGATTGCGGAAAACGACAACCCGCAGGGAAGAGCTACAAACCGCCGTATCGTGATTCTTCTCGAGTATTAAGTTGTCTGTATTAGGTGCCTGTTGACAAGCCGTGCAGTCCAGCAGGGCAACAAACCTTCTTGTCTGTATCCCTTGACCTGCCATGGCACCCCTGAAAACACATACTACTAGTAGGTATGTTCGTCATTCATCGTTATTGATACCATCCATTGCACCTTAATAGTGCGATCATCGCCCACTTTGGGGCAGACACAGCCATTTGGAACCCAATGCAACCTTTCGGAGATACGGCGCAGGTACATTATCCATCTTCCAAATGGTATTTCTGGCGGCCTGGTCCATAATTATTTAAGAACAACCAAAAAATAAGAACAATCAAAAAAACAAGATATAGTGTAGTGTTGCAGTCTAATTGGAACTTATCTAAATTTTATGGAAAACATGAAGTTGCAATGATACAGGCAGCACAAACCACAATCCCACTGCCACTTATAAGTGCCATTAAGAGCGACACACTATAATAGATGGAACAGAGACAGACTTAAATCAACTCAACGGTCAAGTCACAGCATGACTGAACAAGGTTTTGAAGGGGGAGAAGATCAATGTTCGAATTCAACAATTTAAATCTGAAGCAGAAGCTATTGATTGCCTTTTTGCTGGTTGGCGTCATTCCATTCGCAGCAGTTGGTTTGATCTCGCTATATCAGGCATCAAACGCGCTGGAACAACAGTCTTTCAACCAGCTTGAGGCGGTTCGCGGGACCAAGCAGGACCAGATTCACCGTTTCTTCGATGAGCGACATGGTGATATGAATGTGCTTGCCGAAACATCCGCCACGCTGAGACAGGAGTCCTTCAAAAAGCTGATTGCTGTTCGAGACAACAAGAAGGGGGTGATTGAGTACTACTTCAATACCATCCGTGATCAAGTCACTACACTTGCCGAATCTCCCACAATCAGCTCAGCCATGTCTCGCTTGACTACCGCCTTTTCCGAGTACCGCAACCAGGCTGGAGAAGGCGATGCTGCCGCCATGCAGTCAGCCGTAGAGGCATATTACACCTCTCAATTTGGCGAAGAGTACAAAAGACAGAATGGCGCAGCAACTGACAGCGCTCAGCTGCTTGAGGGGTTGGATGCCGACTCCATCGCGCTGCAATACGCATACATCGCCAATAACCCCCACCCTTTGGGTGAAAAACACCGCATGGATACCGTTGCCGATCGTTCGGACTATAGCGCCATCCATCAGGAGATCCATCCGGTGATGAGAAGCTTTCTCGAGAAGTTTGGCTACTACGATATTTTCCTGGTTGACCTCACAAGTGGTGACATTGTCTATTCGGTCTTCAAGGAACTCGACTATTCAACCTCACTGATCAACGGCCCCTATGCAGAGACCAATTTTGGTGAGGCCTTCCGTAAGGCTGCAACCCTTCAGAAAGGCGAATATGCCTTTGTAGACTATCGACAGTACCGCCCCTCCTACGATGCGCCGGCAAGCTTTATTGCGAGCCCCGTCTTTCAGGGAGAAGAGAAAGTCGGTGTTCTGATCTTCCAGATGCCGATGGACCGCATCACAGCGGTAATGAGCGAGCGTGCCGGCCTGGGAGAAACCGGAGAGACCTACCTGGTGGGTGGTGACCTGCTGATGCGCTCCGACTCCTATCTGGACCCAACCCACCACAGCGTCGTGGCCTCTTTCAGAAACCCGGAGAAAGGGAAGGTGGATACCGCGGCAACCCATGCGGCTCTTGCCGGAAAGCACGGATTTGATGTCATCATCGACTACAACAACAATCCGGTGCTCTCGGCCTATGCCCCCATCGACATCCTGGGTAAACAGTGGGCCATTCTGAGTGAGGTCGATGTTGCCGAGGCCTTCGTTCCGGTGATCACCGGCTCCGACAAGGACTACTATGCCCGCTATCTCGAAGAGTATGGCTACTATGACCTCTTTCTAATCAATCCGGATGGTTATATCTTCTACACCGTCACCAAGGAGGCCGACTATCAGACCAACCTGCTGAACGGTCCGTACAAGGATTCCAATCTTGGAAGGCTGTTCCGCCAGGTGGTGGAGAGCAAACAGTACGGCATTGCCGACTTTGAGCCCTACGCGCCAAGTAATGGCGACCCCGCTGCCTTCATTGCCAATCCGATCATTCACGATGGCAAGGTTGAGATGGTAGTCGCCCTGCAGCTCTCGCTCGACGGAATCAACGCCATCATGGGACAGCGCGATGGCATGGGTGAAACCGGAGAGAGTTATCTGGTGGGGTCTGACCTGCTGATGCGCTCCGACTCCTATCTGGACCCGGACAACCACTCTGTTGTCGCCTCCTTCAGAAACCCGGAGAAAGGAAAGGTGGACACCACTGCCGCCAGGGCGGCACTGGCTGGAAATCGTGGTTCGGAGATCATCATCGACTATAACGGCAATCCGGTACTCTCCGCCTATACCCCGGTTCAGATTGGTGAAATCACCTGGGGACTGCTGGCCGAAATTGATCAGGCCGAGGCATTTTCCGCAGTCAATACCTTGCAGACCCTTATGCTGATTGTCGGTCTGATTGGACTTACTGCAATCATTACGGTCGGGTGGTTAATGGCACGCTCCATTGTCACACCGGTAACCATGGTGACCAATCTCTTCCGGCAACTTGAAGAGAGCGGTGACTTCAGCCTGCGTTGTGAGCGGCTGAAGTCGAAAGATGAGATTGGAGAGATGTCGATCCGCATCAATGCACTCCTCTCCTCCTTGCAGGAGGCCATCGCCAATGCCAATCAGGTTGTCACCGAAGTTGCGAAAGGAAACTTTGCCCTGCGCATGGAGGGCAGCTACAAAGGTGATCTGGTGACCCTGAAAGAGGGTGTCAACGGCTCCGCAGACAGCGTTGAAACCACAATGAGCGCCCTGGAAGCAGTGATGCATGGTCTGGGCAGCGGTGATCTGAGTGTGCGTATGAGTGATGATGTGGAAGAGCAGTTCCGCAATCAGGTCAATGGTGCCATGTCCTCGATCGACGAGGTGCTGCAAGAGGTCGGCTCCATCATACAGAGGCTTTCCGAGGGTGATTTCAATGCCCGAATGACCACCCAGGCCGAAGGTGATCTGAAAAAGCTTTCCGATAATATCAATATCGCGATGGAGGACCTGCAAACTGCCATTACCGAGGTGGTCAATGTCGCCAACCGAATGGGAGAGGGTGACCTGCAGCAGACGGTCAAAGGGGAATACCAGGGCTCCCTGGGTGTACTGAAAACCTCAATCAATGGAACACAACAGAATATCGAGAAGATTGTGATGCAAGTCAGAAATACCGCGCACTCTGTGAAAAATGGTGCCCAGGAGGTATCGAAAGGGAGTACCGATCTCTCTTCCCGAACCTCGGAACAGGCCGCCAGCCTGGAAGAGACTGCGGCCAGCATGGAGGAGATGTCCAGTACCGTCAGAATGAATGCGGACAACGCCAACCAGGCCAGCCAGCTTGCAGCAGAATCACTCCAGCGGGCACTTGATGGTGCCAAGGTTGCCGGTAATGCCGTGCTTGCAATGGAGGGGATCAACGAGTCCAGCAACAAGATTGCAGAAATCATCACGATGATCGACAGCATTGCATTCCAGACCAATCTGCTGGCCCTCAATGCCGCCGTTGAGGCAGCGCGTGCCGGAGAGCACGGCAGAGGGTTTGCGGTGGTTGCAGGCGAGGTTCGAACACTCGCACAGCGTTCGGCAGAAGCCGCCAAGGATATCAAATCGTTGATCGAGGACAGCACCACTCGCATCCAGGATGGCAGCGAATTGGTCGTCCACAGCGGTGATGCGCTGGAGGTGATCCAGGAGTCTGTCAAGAAGCTCAATGACATTGCCGCCGAGATTGCTGCAGCAGCCAGAGAACAGACCCAGGGGATTGATCAGGTCAATACGGTTTTGACGCAGATGGATAGCATGACCCAGGAAAATGCAGCACTGGTCGAGGAGAGTGCGGCAGCCAGCTCCACACTGACAGAGCGTGCCAACGACTTGACCGAGATGGTCTCTGTTTTCAAATTGAGCCAATAACAGACTGCGCTGTTGAACTGGATATTTTCAAGTTGCCGAAAAACGGAACCGGCAACGTCTACACGTGTGGCAGGCCGATCAAACGGATGCTTAATCATGGCTACGATAAGGTAGTGCTTCCCAATCACAGGATGCGCAATTGCCTTGATCTGCCCCACGCGTCCTGCCCAGATACCCCTTTCAACGGCGTACTGGAAGTCCGTCAGCGATTAACCATCTCTCCACTACAGAGCAGTTGAAGTCCTCAAGTCTGACCTAGTGTAGTATCCATCCACTTAACGAGATGATCTTTATAGGCCAGATCCTCTTCCTGAATGTGGTGGTGCCACCATGAAAGCATCACCCTTGTTAATGCCTCTATTTGATTATCATCCAGTTGTTCGCCATAAAGACGTAGCAGTCGATCCCAGTACTCTTCATGACGCTCTATGTGGCTTTCCAGTTCTGGATAGCCTGACCTTCTCAACAGCCTCTCTTCAGCCTTGAGATGGTCAAGCATGAGCTCCTGCAGACCAGCGAGTTGAACCAGAAGCTGATCCCTGGTGGGGCCCGTCTCATCTCTCAGGCAGTAGCGAACCAACTGATTGATGATGACCACGATCTGCTGATGTTCCTGGTCAAATCGAGGATAACCGACAGAGTTTTGATCGTTCCATTCAATCAATTCCAATGGTAATGCATTTTGTGTCTGCCCCCTTTCCATTGATTCATCCAGATGCTGACTCAAAACGTTTCGTAGCGACTCTTTATCAATTGGTTTACCCAGAAAACCATCGCATCCGGCCTCTTCAAACTGTTCACGATGTTTCACCATTACATTGGCAGTAAGGGCATAGACCGGAGTGGAAACCCCTCTCATCCGCAGGACGCGTGTCGCCTCAATACCATCCATTACCGGCATTTGCATATCCATCAAAATCAGGTCATACGCATGATCAGTGATCAAATCGACCGCCTTCTGTCCGTTGTCGGCTGTGGTCACTCTTACTCCCATCGCCTCCAGAATTCGTCGCAGCAACATCTGTAGCGCAGGTGTGTCTTCGACCACAAGCACATTACCCTTGAATTTTCGATTGAGAGCCGGACTATTGGACTTCTGTGCAGTTGCAGCAACCTGAGTCTCGCTTTTCATATAAGGGAGCTTCAGTGTAAAGGTGGAGCCGGCTCCCTTCATGCTGACGGCACTGATTTCTCCTCCCATCATCTGGACCAGATTGAACGAGATATAGAGCCCTAAACCACTGCCTCCAAAGCGGCGTGATATTGACCGGTCTGCCTGTTCAAACTTCTGAAAAAGCTTTGATTGCTCCTCCTTCGTCATACCGATACCGGTATCTTTGACAACAAACTGCAGCCACTTCCCATTGACCGAGGTTGTCAACCGAACCTCACCCTCTTCCGTAAATTTGATTGCATTTCCCAAGAGGTTGATCAGAATCTGCCCGATGCGATTGCTATCCCCTACCAGTTCATGTGTTTCCCGGTTCTGCTGATCAATAATCAACTGCAGTCCGGCATCCTGTGCCCGTATCGAAAGCATTGCCCCAATATCTCTCAAGAGTCGATCCAGGTCATAAGGTCTCTCTTCGATGGAAAACTTACCCGACTCAATCTTGGACATATCGAGAATATCGTTGACCAGTGCAAGCTGTGCCTGCCCTGCCGTCTCTATATCCCGAACGACCTCCTTCAGCGCTGAAGTGGATAGTTTTTCAATCAGAAACTCTGCATTTCCGATGATACTGGTCAAAGGGGTACGCAACTCATGACTCATCGACGCGAGAAACTCGTCCTTTGACCGACTGGACTGCCGAACATCCTCAAGGGCCTGCCGCAGCTTTCGGTCCAGCTGGATACGCTCTGTAATATCCCGGAACACAGCCACTGAACCAACAATTTCATCTCCACTCTTGAGCGGCGCAATGCTGAGCTCAACCGGTATCAACTCCCCATCCCGATGCTTGAACCAATCCTTGTCCGAATAGTAACTCTCGCCCCTTGAGGCGCTGGTCAATGCCGGATACCCCTCTCCATTGAGTGGTTCATCACCGTCTACCTGTCGAACATGGATCAGATCATGAAATTTGTAGTTGACCAGCTCATCTTCACGCCACCCCAACAACCGTTCTGCCGCCTGATTGATAAAGACCAGACTACCCGCCTGATCCAGTGCATAAACTCCATCGTCCATACTGGAGGTGAGGCTCTCGGAAAAGAGTCGCTCTGCAGTGAGCTGGCTGTAGCTGTTTTTCAGTTGCTGTTGTGTCTTTTTGATCGACTCCAGCAAGGTGGTGATCTCTCCTCGATTCACAATCATCGGTATCTCTTCGTCGAAATAACCCCTGCCAATATTCTGTAGCTGATTCACCGCATTGCGAACCCCCGTCACCAGATTGTGTGCATTGGTGAAGGCGAGAATCATGGACACAGCCATGGACAGAAGAACCAGCGTTGCCCAAAAGGTACTGTCGACCACTGGTGTCCCAACGTTACAGGCCAAAAACTCATTTGACTGCATAAAACAC
>CAYFOR010000099.1:0-10652 GCA_964344785.1 uncultured Piscirickettsiaceae bacterium | reverse complement strand
ATCAGAAAAAATGCCTGCTCGCCGGGGTGATTTCCTTACTGGTGAGCGATGCGGGTTAGGGCTGCGATTCCCGCACTTGTGCGCAGATGTCACGGTACCGCAGCTGTCTTATCCTCAAACGTGCGTATCAGGTAATGATATGCATTGGGGGGTATCCATCTGTGTGCAGTATACGGAGAGTGACAGGTGCAACAAGAAGTGCTCCTGCTGGTGGGTCACGGTGACAAACAGGATGCAGGACAATAACAGCAGCGTGGTTGGAAGGCGTAGTGGGCAGTAGTGATGAAGAGACGCTGTTTCAGGTGATTCAGCGTGTCACCGCAACATTGACCGACACTGCGGGGATGAGTGAGGCGACCGCCACACATCTGGCCGACTGTATCAGCGATCAGCTACGTAGCGAACTCGGCGGGCAGCGCGTCTACATCCACTGCCGGGATCGTGATAAAAAAAAGCGGATCATTCTGGCTGACTGGAGAAACGGCAAACCGATCAAGGAGATCGTGGCGACCCACAAGGTATCACGGCAGTGGGTCTACAAGGTGATCGCAGACAGTTGATCCCATTGATCGATCCACCCCTCCAGCCGACCCCAAACAGAGGAGAGAGATCAAGACGAACGGCCCACAATATGAGGGGGATGTTCCAAAGAGCGGGGCACAATGCATGAACCCTCTCATCCATAACAGTGCTGATCCTCCGTCCGCTTTGGCCCCCCTTCACTGCCACTTTTGTCTGCATGAATCGTATCCGAAAAGGTCGGCACCATCACTCCCGATGATTGCAACCAACTGATTCATTACGTGAAAAAATAATATTTACAAAACAGTGAACATTGTCAACTGGTTTGCCTATTCAGTTGACAGCCTCCTCCGCAATACTGCTTCCCATGAACAGAGAGCAGCACAGCAACATCACCAATCAGCAACGCCAGTATTCGTCGGTTGCACCATTAGGATTACAGCATGAGTCGGCAAGTCATGTTGGGAGGGGCGTCCACAATGGATAATCTGGCCCAGTTACAGAGTGTCCTCCTCCAGAGGATAGCCAGCCACTTCGGCAGCGATATACCCCATGTCGATCTCTATCAACAGCAGGGTGTGGCCGATGGGCAGTTCAATACACCTGCGATCATTCTCAAGACCGCAGCTCATGAACAGGGAGAGGAGAGTGGTGATGGCACCTTCCCGCTGATGGTCTCGTTTGGCGCGACGTGCATCTTCAATAACAGTGAAGCAGCGGTAGAACAGAAAGCGGAGCTGCTGGCTGTCGAGCTGATGATATTGATCGACAGCCTCAGAATTGATCAGGTCGATGTGTCGGCCCCGCAGCAACTGAAGGGGATACCAACACCACTGGATGAAGCAATCGATGGATACACCTCATGGCAGGTCAACTGGCAACAGACCCTCTACCTGGGGGATTCGTTCTGGAGTGAAGAGAGTGTACTTCCCGGTTCTGCAATGGTCAGCATGGCCCCGGAGATCGGTGCTGCCCATGAAGCAGACTATGAAGCAGTGGGAGAGCCACAAAGTGGTACCGATACAGGGGAAACCGACCGATGAGACAGGGCATGTGCAACCGAACAGGAGGCATCATCCGCGGTGTTCCCTATCTGCAGCAGCGCCTTGGAGATGTGCTGACGACCCGGATCAGCCAGCGTACCGCGCGCCGTCCCTATGGCTCCCGTGTACCGGAGTTGGTGGATGCACCGCTCAACCAGGACACAATCATAGAGCTCTATACGGCGGTAAATGAGGCGGTAGAGGACCCGATCAACGGACTGGAGGATTTCAGGCTCACCAGTGTATCGGTTGAGGAGGTATCCAGCGGACAGCTCTCCTTGCATATCGAAGGTGAGCTGGATGGGCAATCCATTACTACGGAGATAGAGATATGAGCACAATTCCACTATCTGACCTGGCACCACCGGATGTGGCTGAAAACATCGATATGGAGGCGATTCAGCGTGAAAAGATCGACTCCATCTCGGCAGCCATTGCCGAATACAACAGTGGCGATATCGGCAGCGATCCGGTGGTCAAGGTTACCGAAGATGGCACCTACCGGGAGGCCATTCTCCGTCAACGCATCAATGATGCCGCACGCTCGGTCATGGTTGCCAGTGCCCGTGGGGCCGATCTGGACCAGATTGGAGCCAATCTGGGAGAGACGCGCCAGGACGGTGAGGATGACGAACGTTTCCGCCAGCGTATTGTGCTGGCACCCGAAAAATTTACAACGGCAGGGAGTGAAGGGGCCTATATTGCCCGCGTGCTGGAATCCTCCCCTGTCATCAAGGATGTCCACCTCGATAATCCGGAACCAGCTTGTATCCTCCTGACAATGCTTTCAACAAGCGGTTCCGGAGAGGTGGATACCCCACTGCTGGAGCAGGTGCGTACGGTGGTGGGAGGCTATCTGCCGGGCGAGGACCCGGAACAGATGGATGCCGCAGAGCGGGCACGCATTCGTGCCTTCGGAAAGATGATCCGACCGGTATCCGACCTTGTACGGCTGCAGTCAGCCACTGCAGTGGGCTATACCATCGAGGCCGACCTGGTGGTCTATCAGGGGCCGGATGCGATGGTGGTGGCGGATACCGCCCGTACACAACTGCAGCAACTGGCAGCATCTCGCCATACTCTGGGCAGCGAGCTTGCGCGCACTTCAATCGAGGCGGCGCTGCACCCTGCAGGGGTCAAGAGCGTACAGCTTCGCCAGCCTGAAACGGATCTGGTTGCAGCAGCCACCGAAACACTGTGGTGCTCCGGTATTCTGATCAACGTTACACAGGAGCAGTCCGGTATGCAGCGTACGCTGACTGGCACCAGTGAGAGTGGGGTGCAGGGATGACTGACAAGATGAATCACGGCGAAGTTGTCAGAGAAGACACCCTGAGTGATCTGTTGCCACCGAGTGCGACGCCACTGGAGCGTACCATTGCCATGGCCAATGCCCGCATTTCAGAGATCGAGATCCCTATACGCGATCTCTGGAACCCTCAGACCTGTCCGGTGGCACTGCTGCCGTGGCTGGCCTGGGCCTTCAGTGTGGACCACTGGCGCAGCGAGTGGCCCGAATCACAGAAGCGTCAGGCGATTGCCGACAGTATCGCCACCCATCGCATCAAGGGCACACCCGGAGCCGTAGAGCAGGCACTGCAATTATTGGGTACTGCTGCCGAGGTGGTCGAGTGGTTTGAGTCCGGAGGAACACCGGGCACCTTCGAGCTGCGGATTGATGCCAACCAGACATTGGCAAACACACCGCTGACACCGGATATACAACAGCAGATCCGCCAGCTTGCCGACACCACCAAGGCGGCCAGTCGCCCCTATGTGGCGCGGATAGCAGCCCGGCAGGAGAGCACCCTCGGCAGTGGCAGTATCGCCACCCCCAGACAGAAGACACAGATTTCTACCCGTACGCCTGCACTGGCACTGGCCGCCGATGGTCGTGCAACAGGTGTAGCACGGGTCCGTTCCCTGGCACGACACCAAGTGGAGTTTTGATTGATGGAAGCACTCACCATAAGACCTGTATTGACCCTGGCCGGACGTGCTGCCCTGGTGGCAGCGTTCGAGGCAGGAAACACCATAGCCATTGCCGAGGTTGTGATCGGCAGCGGCCACTACCCCATACATGATACAAGCGGCATTCCGCTGCCGGAGGCACAAGGCCGTAGCGCACTCGATAGCGAGGCAGCCCGCGCTGCGACCAGTGTGGTCGAACGGATCGGCAGTCAGCAACTCTCTGTGCTGGCCACCATTCCGGCAGGAGATGAGGTGGCAGTAGGCGAGATCGGCTGGATTCTGGAAGACGGCACGCTGTTTGCGGTCTGGTCCCATCCAACCGATACCTACCTATACCGCACTGCAATGGCCGAACTGGACATCGACTACACCTTCACGATCCAGGACTTGCCGCTCGATGCAATTCAGGTGGTGATCGAAGAGGGAAGGGTGCCGCGGTTGGTGCAGGAGCAAGCGCAATTTCGGGCCTCACTGATGGCACTGGCCGAGAAGTATCGCGGTGATGCACTCACCATTCTGGAATCCAGACTGCAGGAATGAGCCATGGCATCCACTACACCGCAACAAGCGACCTATGAACAGGACTTCATCATCTACCGTTACAGTGCGTTCCTGGCCGAGATCAAGGTCAACCCGAGTGACCCCGACTTTTCACTGGAGGGGTGGGAGGCCCTGCTGGAGGTGCGTGATCCGGATGATCTGGACCGGCTCTATCTGCGTTTTACCCGGGAGAACGGCTCCATTCAGTTTGGCCACCACGCCGATATTCAAACAACTGCCCAGACAGTGAGCACAAAGGGTACAAGTGAAGATCCGCGCATCATGAGACTGGTGATGACTGCAGCCGACACGGCAAGGATCAGTTGGCAGCAAGGCATCTATACCCTGCTGTTGAGAGCACCCGGTGGGATGATCTTGCCGCCCCTCTACAAGGGCACCTTTACCGTTGAACAGGGGGTCAGCCGATGGCCACTGTAAAAGAGCGTTATCAACTGGAGGCAGCGCTGCAATTCCCGCTGCAGATGGAAGCGGATCTCTCCCTGCCGATGATGGAGGCCGATCTCGCCCCAGTGGTCCGGGTGGGTGAACACATCCAGATGGAGACCTACCCGTTTGTCGTGCAGCAGGGAGAGGCGGTGATCCACCACGGCATGGGGACCCGCATCTTCAATATCGACCTCTGGAACGAACACTCCGATCGGGTCCTGGCCAACGCCAGACCGATCGATGGCAATCACATTCTGCTCTGTGGTTTCGGGCGTGATTTCAGTGGTACTGCAGTCATCACTTTCAAGAGGAGATAAGAGGATGCACACAATCAGAATTCACAAACGCGAGCTGCACCTGATGGCCTATATCGGATACCACGGAGGGGAGATGGTGGATATCAAGGGTGAGTACGCCACCTTCCATAGCGATAAAAGTGAGAGCGAATGGCGGGTAGGGCATGCCGCCAGTGAATCATTGGGGATCGATCAGAAGCTACTGGTCTACCGCCGGATGTTTCGGTGAATGAACGATTGGGTGCGCGAAGTGCAGTAATCGACTCAAGAGAAGTTTGAGCATGAATGAATGGGACGGGACGGAGTGAATCGCAGCGAAGTTGCGAGAGTGCCCCACAGTGGGCTCTCCTGCGCCAGCGCAATTCACCTTCAAGGCCCCCTGGGGGCGGGAAATAGACCGATTAATTGATTACGAGGAAATGAAATCATGGCTGAAAAACTAAATGGGGTAGAGATTCACGGCTTCAACATGGCAGGTGCCTCCGAGGCGGAGAACCTCAATCTGGAGCGCCGCACCGCCGATCCTGCGCTGGCGGATATCAAGGGTGCCCGGGTATGGGAGAACGCATCCGAGGGGGTGATCAAGTTTGCAACGGTAAACGCCCAGGGAGCAGTCAATATCGAGGTCTTTGCCAATGTTGCCGAACTGCAGGCCGCCGAGCAATCGGCCAGGGACTATGCCGATGAGAAGGTCTCATCGCTGACCAATGGTGCTTTTACCGATCTGGAGTCTCTGGTCAACACCATCAACGGTGACAGCTCTGTAGAGGGCTCTTTCCGCAAGCAGGTGGCCGATGTGGTGGGTGCCGCCCCGGAGGCGCTGGATACCCTCAAGGAGATTGCCGACTCGCTGGCCAGCGATCCGAATCTCGACGCCACCCTGCGCACCCTGGTCAGCTCCAGCATTGAGAGTGCCAAGAGCGAACTCAAGGGTGCAGTATCCAGTGCAATGGATACGATGGAGGAGATCGAAAACGCATTCAATCAGCGCAATTCAGTGGTAGATGGTCGCCTGAATGGGCTGGATCAGTCGGTTGCCCAGAACGTCAATACAATCGCGCAGGAGACCACAGACCGCCAGGAGGCGATCACGGCCGAACAGCAGGCACGTTCACAGGCCATTGCATCAGAGCAGAGTACCCGTGCCCAGGCGATTGAGGAAGAGACTGCTGCCCGTATGCAGGCCATTGCATCGGAGCAGAGTGCTCGTTCCCAAGCGATCGAAGGAGAGGCTACTGCCCGTGCACAGGCCATCTCCGAAGAGGCCGAGGCCCGTGATCAGGCGATTGAGGCACTGCGTGGTGCCATCAACAGCCGGGAATATGCCGAGGTCACCGCCACTCCGGCCAAGACCCACACCATCGCCCACAACCTGGGCGCTGTACATGTGGTACCGCACATCTGGACCGCAGATGGCTCCGGTAACTGGAAGTTTGCGATCGTGCCGCACCGTGAAGTGGACAACAACACGCTGGAGATCGGTCCGTTCGACACCAATCGCAATGTCAAGGTGCATGTACAGGCGGTGGGTAACGTCTGATCTGGCCTGAACAGACTGAACCATGAAGAGCATGAAGGACATGAAGGACATGAAGGGCGGGGTCGATCCATCTCTCCATGAACTTCATGTCCTTCATGGTGAATGGCTATTTGCGCATGAAAAGCAATAAACCAACAAATTTGAGGAGCCACCATGAATCCAATTGAACACCACGGTATTGCCGAATTCAGGAACGGCATTGCCATCCCCGAGGTCGACCAGCTACCGGATACGGTGGATGGAAATAACCTGATCATCAACTGCAAGGGGGTCATCTGGGCCTACACCATTGTCGATGGGGTTGCCGGATGGCGGCCACTGACCAATGAGCAGAACAGTCATGTGCATTCACAGGCACTCCCCACCAACAAGTGGGTGGTCAACCACAATCTGGGCACCACACAGTATGCGATCTACGTGAGAGACCAGTACGGGTACACCCAGATTGTCTCGCCATCGGATACCAGTGAAAACACCTTTGATCTGAACTTCGAGGCTCCGAAGGCCGGGTACTGCATGGTATTCGCCACTGGCGTGATGAACAGCCAGAAGGTGCATTCAGAGATGGTCACTACTGACTCGATCCATGTAGGTGATGATGCAGTGGTAATCACCGACCAGGGCATTCTGGTCAACGGGGTGAATTTGATTCTCTATATGGATGCCCGTCTGGGAGAGATCGCCACAGCCCTCAACAACCTGACCGAGGCGTTTACCGAGAGTGCAAACGCCATCCGTCACGACATTGCATTTACAGGATAAGAAATCATGGCTGAAGTAACAGAAGAAGAGTTGATGATTCTCCAGCAGGAGATCGAGGCACTACGTGGTGGTGTCGGGGAATATACGGAGGCGATTATTGCCAAACTGAAAGAGGCCGGGGCGACAGGTGCGTTGAAGTTCATGCCTGCGGTTCAGGCGATTGACGACTTCGGAAGCTTTAACGAAGAGGCGGAGGTAAGTCTGTCGGTACAGGCGGTCACCCTATACAACCTGCCGATCCGCTACAGTATTGTGGACGGTGAGTTGCCATCGGGCCTGATATTGGAGAGTGACGGTACCATCGTCGGGGCACTGTCGAATCTGGTAGGCAACCGCACGTTCAGTTTTACCATCCAGGCAGACAACCAGTTGGGCACCCCGATCCAGAAGGCGTTCTCCCTTACCGTATTGGCCACCAATGACTCACCGGTCTGGTCGACTGTGGCAGGTTCTCTGAATGTCGCCCGTAAAGGGGTTGCCTACAGCCATCAGTTGACCGGCAGCGACCCGGAAGGTGAATCGATTGCCTATTCGCTGAAGAGTGGCAGCAGCCTGCCCAGTGGGCTGATGATGGATCAGAATGGCCTGATCAGTGGCACCCCGGCTACTGATGCAGCCAGTACCACCTTTACCGTGGAGCTGACGGATGGAACCACCCTGGTAACCCGTACCTTCTCGGTCGATGTGGATGAGGAGCCGATCTGGAACACCTCCTCCGGCCAGTTGGGGGTCCATAGTATTGCTGAAGAGGTGAGCCATACCTTGTCTGCATCTGACCCCGAGGGTGGTGCGCTCACCTATCGCGTCTCTGCCGGAGCGCTCCCTGCGGGGTTGGTGCTCTCTGAGGCAGGAGTGATCAGCGGCACCATCAGCGATATGGAAACCAGCAACCACATCTTCTCGGTGTCGGCTAGCGATCAAGCCAACACGGTGACACGTCAATTCTCCATTCAGGTGACCAACAGTGCACCGCTCTGGAATAGTGCAGCCGATCTCGGCACCCAGACCAGTGGAGTCAATGTCCAGTTGGATGCAACCGATCCCGAGGGGATGCCACTGACCTATGCAATTGTCTCGGGTAGCCTGCCTGCAGGACTGTCGCTCTCTTCCAGCGGGCTGATCAGTGGGGATGTCTCCAACCCGGATGGTAACGACTACACCTTTACGGTAGAGGCAAGTGACGGTCACAACGCCACTACCCGTGCCTTTACCATTCACACCAACACCCCGCCCTTCAATCTGGTGATCAACGGGGCCGGCACCGGTGATCTGGCACAGGGGAATAATGGTGTGCTGCTGATCAGTGCGCTGGCACAGGATGCCCAGAATGATGTGTTGCAGTATCACTGGACGGTATCCGGGGGGAGCCTGAATAAAACGACTGGCAACAGCGTGGAGCTGACCCTGCCCTATGGGGGTGGACCGGTTACGGTGACCTGTCGTGCCTTTGATGGGGTGGCTTGGTCGGATACGGCTTCTGTCACCTGGAGTTGGGTCAATACCAGCTACGATGAAGGGTATCAAGAGTGGGTTACCAGTGGATACAGTGAGAGCTATGAAGAGTGGGCTGAAACTGGTTTAAAAGTGAAGATCTCCAGTGGCTCTCTTTATAACAGCTCTGGCAGCATTGTTGGGACATTCAACTCCAGCACCATGAGATATGTTGTTATTGGTGATAACTGGGGCCGTGTCGAGCAGAAGACAACAAGCACCCGCTGGGTCGACACCTCCCACTACGAAAACCGTACCCGAACCATCACCCAGGGCAAATTCGTCCGCAGTTAACACTACGAGTGCCTTTGGGCACTCGCGGTCATCTATGGATAACCCCTAATTTATTTTTTTGGAGTAACCACAATGGAAAAACAGATTTATCACATCCGCCTCAATGAGGATGGCCACTTTGCCGAACTGGTGAGTGGTGATCCGTCCGGGCGCTACCCATCCCATGTCACCCTGCTGCCGGTAGCGGAGCCGTTCTGTGATGTGATCCTCAAAGGCTTCAGCAGACCATCCAACAAAGAGCAGTACTTTACAGTCGTTGACTGGGTGATCGCTGAAACTTATTCCGGTGCCGCCGATGAACTGCGCTGGGAAGAGACCCGAAACGAGCGTGACCGCCTGCTTTCAGCGTGTGACTGGACACAGATGCCGGACTCCCCACTGAGCGAGACAGATAGAGATGCCTGGGCGGCTTACCGTCAGGCACTGCGCGATATTCCCAACGGCTTTGCTACCCCAGCTCAGGTGGTCTGGCCTACACATACAGCAATGGAGGTATAAATCATGCCAGAGCAATTTCTTCATGGAGTAGAGGTCGTTGAACTCAGCGAGGGCAAACGACCGATCAATACCGTCAAGTCATCCGTGATCGGTCTGGTGGGCACCGCCCCCGACGCCGATGCAGCGGCCTTTCCACTCAATCGCCCCGTTCTGGTGGCAGGCAGTCGTACCGAAGCGGCAGCCTTGGGCAGTAGCGGAACACTACCGACTGCTATCGATGGCATTTTCGATCAGGCCGGTGCTGCCGTTGTGGTGGTGCGTGTCGATCAGGATGAGGATGATGCAGCCACGCTTTCCAATATCATTGGTGGGGTGGATGCCACCACAGGGGCGCAGCAGGGGGTGCAGGCACTGCTGGCTGCCGAGAGTGTGACCAAGGTGCAGCCGAAGATCCTGATTGCCCCAGGCTTCACTCACCAGCAGGTGGTCGTCTCCGAAATGATGGGGATTGCCGACCGGATGCGTGCTGTGATCATCGCCGATGGTCCGGGCACCAATGATGCCGATGCTGTCAGCTATCGTCAGAACTTCGGTTCTGCCAGAGTCTACGTGGTCGACCCCTGGTGCATGATCTGGGATACCACCAGTGATGCCGAAGTGGCACAGCCCGCTTCTGCACGGGTTGCCGGCATCATCGCCCGCTCCGACAACGAACGCGGTTTCTGGTGGTCACCCTCCAACCAGGAGATCTACGGCATCAGCGGCAGCAGTCGTGCGATTGACTTTACACTGGGGGACTCCAATGCACGGGCCAATCTGCTCAATGAAAGCGAGGTGTCCACCATCATCCACCAAGACGGCTACCGTCTCTGGGGCAACCGCACCTGTTCCAGTGATCCGAAGTGGGCCTTCCTCTCGGTACGGCGTACCGCAGACATGATTCACGAATCCCTGCAGCGTGCCCATCTCTGGGCAGTGGATCAGAACATCAGCCGCAACTATGTCTCCTCGGTAGTGGAGAGCGTCAACGCCTACATGCGCCATCTGAAGGAGATTGGAGCAATCCTTGGTGGCGAGTGCTGGGCCGACCCGGAACTCAATACCCCGGAGAATCTCGCGGCAGGCAAGGTCTACTTCGACTTTGACTTCACTCCACCAGCCCCGGCAGAGCAGATCACCTTCCGCTCTCACCTGGTGGACAACTACTTTGAGGAGGTTGTGAAATGAGCAAGATCAAACAGACGCTGAAGGATTTCAATCTGTTCGTGATGGACAAGGGATATATCGGCAAGGCGGAGGAACTCACCC
>CAYFOR010000098.1:0-10734 GCA_964344785.1 uncultured Piscirickettsiaceae bacterium | reverse complement strand
CTAACAGTTAACTAGACAGAAGCTGCCTAGTCCAATAACTACTACACATACTTTAAATTCTGTTGTTATATTGATACTGCATCAACCAACCGCTATTCACAATTGATTAATTGTTACAAAATATTACGAGAACCGCCCATGAACTTCCGTCAAATTACATCAACGACTGTTCATAATTCACGATGAAAAGTTATGTAGCGTAAATGCCACTATTCAGGAGTGATCCAGACACCAACAGGTAGGATGAACCATAGCCACTGGCAGTGACTCACCTGCCTTGATCTGTTTGATTGCTTTTCGTTTGCCTTCTCCGAAGGCCAAGACGATGCGCTCTCTTGCCCCCAGCAACCGTTGCAGACCGATTGAGACACGCTCATCCGGTGGTTTTGGTGAGTTGAGAACCGGAACAGCACCACACAGATCTTCGAGCGATGAATTGCCTGGAAATAGGCTGGCGGTGTGTCCATCCTCCCCCATGCCAAGCAGGGCGATATCGAACCTTGGGGCCTCTTCCAGTTGCTGTGCGTAGGCCAGCGCACCCTGTTCCGGCCCCAGTTCTGCGGGGATGCGATGAAGGTTTTCCTCCGGTATCGGCACAAAGGGGAAGAGCAGCTCTTCTATCAGTCGGTCATTGCGCTGTGGATCACCCTGAGGGACACAACGCTCGTCACTGGGGTAGAGGTGAAGGCGCTGCCACGGAATCTCTTGCCCCTGCAGTTGTTTGAGAATCTGGCGGGGGGAGGTTCCACCGGGGAAGACCAGATGGCAGCTCCCACGCTCTTCTATGGCGTGGTTGATGCGCTTGACCAAATAGTCGGTAACCGCATCGACTGCCGATGCGAGATCAGAGTAGTGGAGCCAATCCGCCTCGATGTCACGCGACTGTTCAGTCATGCGGTAGATGCCACCCATCGACGCAGCCCTTGGTCAGTGCCTCCATCTCCGGGATATCCCAGGTACCGGCACGGTAGCGGTCTATCGAGAATCGGTCTTCCCAAGCATCCAGTATCGGTTCAACGATCTTCCACGACTCTTCCACCTCGTCGGCTCGCGAGAAGAGACTCGCCTCGCCGGAGAGGACATCATGCAGCAGGATCTCGTAGGCCTCGTACATCTCTCCACTGTCACCCTGATAGGGGGCATCCATCGCAATGTGCTGGATATCAGTGGTCAGCCCCGGCAGTTTTGCATTCATCTGCAGCAACATTCCCTCATCGGGCTGCAGTCGGAAGATCAGTGAGTTGGAATCAGGCGGGCAGGCACCACTCTCGAACAGGTTATGGGGTGGACGACGAAAACGGATGACCACCTCGGAGACCTTCTTCTTCATCCGCTTGCCACTCCAGAGGATGAAGGGGACTCGCTGCCAGCGCCAGTTGTCGATATAGAAGCGAACCGCTGCGAAGGTTTCGGTCGAGGAGTCGGCAGCCACGCCCGGCTCGGTGCAGTAGGCGGGCACCTTCTCTCCATCGATCTTTCCCTTGGCGTACTGTGCTCCCAGTGTCACCCGATCAATCTCTTCGGGCTTGATCGGCCGTATCGCACGCAGCACTTTTACCTTCTCATCCCGTAGCGCATTGGCGCTGAACTCGGCCGGTGGCTCCATTGCCACCAGGGTCATCACCTGCATCAGGTGACTCTGGATCATGTCGCGCAGCGCACCGGCCTGTTCGTAGTAGGGGGCACGATATTCGACCCCCAGGGTTTCGGCCGCCGAGATCTGCACGTGGTCGATGTAGTTGCGGTTCCACAGCGGCTCCAGAATGGAGTTGGCAAAGCGGAAGACGAAGAGGTTCTGCACACTCTCCTTGCCCAAATAGTGGTCGATGCGGTAGATCTGCGATTCGTCGAAGGCCTGCCATAGTGTCTTGTTGAGTTTGCGCGCGGTTTCGTAGTCGCGCCCGAACGGTTTTTCGATGACGATGCGTCGATAACCTTCATCCTCTGACTGCAACCCCTGTTCGGCAAGCTGCTGTACCACCGTGCCATACCATCTAGGTGGAATTGCACAGTAGAAGAGTGCGTTGGTGCGCCCATTGATGGTCTGCAGACTCTCTTTCAGCCGAAGGTAGGTCTCCGGCTCTTCCAGATCACCACCTACATGGGTGATCATCTTCATGAGTTGCTCCAGCTCCTCTTCTGCCGGTTTCGGGTCTGGGGAGTACTGCTGCAGTGCATCACGCACCTGCTGCACCCATTCATCCTTCCGGTCCCGCACCACACCAATGATACGGCTCTGGGGGTGAAGCAGCCCGCAACGCAGCATGCGCGCCAGTGCGGGTAGCAGTTTGCGCTGTGTCAGATCGCCACTGGCACCAAAGATGACCACATTGGCCGGTTCTACCGATTGATCGGCCTGCTGCTGTTTCTGTGAACAGCTCGCCGCCTCACTCATCACCAGCCGCCTTGACTGCGTGGCCGCCGAATCCGGCCCGCATGGCTGCCAGCATGCGACCGGCGAGTGACGACTCCTGCCGACTGCGGAAGCGCATCATCAATGCCAGCGTCAATACCGGGGTGGGCACTGCCGCATCAATCGACTCATGTACCGTCCAACGCCCCTCACCGGAGTCATCCACCCAGTCACTCAGATTTTCCAGTTGCGGGTCCTGTTCCAATGCATCGGCAGTCAGATCGAGCAGCCAGGAACGTACCACGCTCCCCTCCTGCCACACCCTTGCAATCTGGTGCAGATCGAGATTGAACGCCTCCTTGGCTGCCATCAACTCGAACCCTTCGGCAAAGGCCTGCATCATGCCGTATTCGATGCCGTTGTGTACCATTTTGGTGAAGTGGCCTGCACCGGCCGGGCCGACATGACCCCAACCGCTGTTCTCGCCAGGGGCCAGACTCTTGATGGCCGGTTCGATCATCGCAAACGCTTCATCACTTCCACCAACCATCATGGAGTAGCCGTTCTCCAACCCCCAGATGCCGCCCGAGGTACCGCAGTCGACAAAGTGGATACCCTCCTCCTGCAGCCATCCTGCACGATCGATCGAATCGTTGAAGTTGGAGTTGCCGCCATCGATGATCAGGTCTCCTTTCTCCACTCCCACCTCAAGCAGCGACTCAATGGTATCGTCCACCGCTCCGTGTGGAACCATCAGCCAGATCACCCGTGGGGCTGGCAGTGACTGCACCAGTACCGCCAGGTCGTCCACGGCTTCGATCTCACCATCCACTGCCGGGTCGAGCGTCTTCAGTTCATGCCTGAGTTGCTCTGCCCGTTCGTAGGTACGGTTGTAGGCGACTACATGGTGACCATTGATCACCAGCCGCCGCACCATATTGGCCCCCATCCTGCCCAATCCCACCATTGCCAGCTTCATGATCTCTCCTCCTGAAATGGTTACAACAATATGAAAGTATTCAGTTCAAAAACAGTTTGTAGACCGGGTTGTCCGTCTCCTCGTGGTAGTGGTATCCCAACTTGTCGAGAAACTGCTGGTAGGCCCCCCGCTCATCCTTCGGCACCTGGATTCCACACAACACCCGCCCATAGGCGGCACCATGGTTGCGGTAGTGAAAGAGGCTGATGTTCCAGTTGCGCCCGAGGTGTGTCAGAAACTGCAGCAGCGCACCGGGCCGCTCCGGGAAGCGGAAGCGATAGAGGATTTCATTCTCGATCTGCTGATTGCGCCCGCCGACCATGTAGCGTACATGGACCTTGGCCACCTCATTTTCCGAGAGATCCTGTACCGGATATCCCTTCTCCTGCAACTTTGTAGTCAGTGTGTCCAGCTCCTCTCCATCACGACACTGGATACCGACAAAGATGTGTGCCTCACTCTGGTCGGCATAGCGGTAGTTGAACTCGGTGATCTGCCGTTTTCCCAGCAGTTGGCAGAAGCGCTTGAAGCTGCCGGGTCGCTCGGGGATGGTGACAGCCAGTACCGCCTCCTTGCGCTCTCCCAGTTCTGCCCGCTCCGCGACATGGCGCAGCCGGTCGAAGTTGATATTGGCACCGCTCTCCAGTGCGATCAGTGTCTCGCCTGATACCCCGGTCTGCTGTACATATTTCTTCACTCCGGCCACGGCGAGTGCACCGGCCGGTTCTGCAATGGAGCGGGTATCATCGAAGATGTCCTTGATGGCAGCACAGATCTCATCCGCACTGACCAGCACCACCTCATCCACCAGCTCACGACAGAGGCGAAAGGTCTCCTTGCCGATCTGTCGTACCGCCACGCCATCGGCAAAGATCCCCACCTGTTTCAGGCTGACCCGCCGTTTGCGCTCCATGGCGACATGGAGGGTGGGGGCATCGTCCGGCTCCACCCCGATCACCTTGATCTCCGGGTAGAGGTATTTGATGTAGGCGGCCATCCCGGCAATCAGTCCACCACCACCCACCGGGATGAATACCGCATCGATCCTGCCGGAGTGCTGACGCAGGATCTCCATGGCGATGGTCCCCTGTCCGGCGATCACTTCCGGGTCATCGTAAGGGTGGACAAAGGTCATGCCGCGCTCTTCCACCAACTGCAGTGCGTGCTCCAGTGCGTCGTCATAGGCGTCACCAACCAGAACCGTCTTCGCCCCGAACTTGCGTACCGACTCCACCTTGATGTCGGGGGTGGTCTTGGGCATCACGATGGTTGCCTTCACCCCCAACTTGCGCGCCGACAGCGCCACCCCCTGCGCATGGTTGCCCGCAGAGGCGGCAATCACACCACGCGACAGCTCCTCTTCACTGAGGTTGACCATCTTGTTGTAGGCACCGCGCAGCTTGAATGAGAAGACCGGCTGCAGATCCTCCCGCTTGATCAGCACCTGATTGTTCAGTCGTTCTGACAGGGTACGGGCACGCTCCAGCGGGGTCTCTCGCGCCACGTCATACACCCGAGCCTTCAGGATTCTTTCAATGTATTTTTTTGGCATGACGGCAAGTATACTTCCCATCACAGAAACGAAAAAAGAGAAAAGAGAACAAGGAGGTAAAATGACTCAGGACGAAATGAAAAAGGCGGTGGCCGAGGCGGCAATCGAACATGTGGTACCCGGTGAGATCATCGGCGTGGGCACCGGATCGACTGCCAACTTCTTTATCGATGCACTCGCCTCCATCAAGGGGCAGATCAAGGGGGCAGTTGCCAGTTCCGAGGCCACTGCCGAGCGCCTGCGGGGCCACGGTATCGAGGTGATGGATCTCAACAGTGTCGACAGCATGTCAGTCTATGTCGACGGTGCCGACGAGTCCAACAATCAGCTCCACCTGATCAAGGGAGGTGGCGGTGCGCTGACCCGCGAGAAGATTGTTGCTGCGGTGGCCGACAAGTTCGTCTGCATTGCCGATGAGAGCAAGCTGGTAGACGTAATGGGTACCTTCCCGCTGCCGGTCGAGGTGATTCCGATGGCGCGTAGCTATGTGGCAAGAGAGATCATCAAGCAGATTGGCGGTCAGCCGGTGTTGCGCGAAGGGTTCACCACCGACAACGGCAATGTGATTCTCGATATCCGAAATCTGGAGATCACCGAACCGGCCCGTACCGAGGAGATTCTCAACAACATCGTGGGTGTGGTTACCAACGGACTGTTTGCGATGCGCCCGGCGGATACCCTGTTGCTGGGCACGCCGAATGGTGTGCGTACCGTGCAACCTGCCTGATCCCCCACCGCTGCCTTGACGGTACTGGAAGTCGCGGTTCTCTCCGTTCCGTTACGCAGGCGCTTCGACTACCTTCCCCCTGCAGATTGTGACCCGGCCCTTCTTCGGCCGGGTGTTCGTCTGCGCCTGAACTTTGGGCGCAGGCAGCAGGTCGGCATTCTGCTGCAGATCAAGGAGTCATCCGATATTGCTCCTCAGCGGCTCAAATCGATCATCGGGATCATTGATGAGCAGCCATTGCTCCCCGAACTGATCCACCGCTTGCTGCTGCAGTCGGCACACTACTACCACCATCCACTTGGCGAGGTCTACGAGACGGCACTACCACTCTGGCTGCGCCAGGGTCGAGCGGCCGTTCCCACACCGCAGCACCACTACTGTATTACCGAATCCGGCAGAGCACAGGACCTCGTTGCACTGAAGCGTGCACCCCGTCAACGGCAACTGCTGCAACAGCTTCAACAGGGGGCACTGACCGGCGATGCGCTGAAGGCGATCACACCCTCCTGGCGGGATGCCATCAAGCGTCTGACTGAGAAAGGGTGGGTCACGGTTGAGGCATGCGAACCTGCAGAACCAAGCGGACCACTGGAGCCGCCACATCCGCTCAACCCGGAACAGCAGCAGGCGGTGGATGGCATCATTCGGGAATCCGAAGCCGAGCAACCTCAGCCGATCCTGCTGGATGGAGTGACCGGCAGTGGCAAGACCGAGGTCTATCTGCAGGTGATCGAAGCCATCACTTCCAGAGGAAAGCAGGCACTGGTTCTGGTGCCTGAAATCTCGCTGACCCCGCAGACCGTGGCCCGCTTTCGCAACCGTTTTGGTGCCGCTATTGCCCTGCTCCACTCCGGGCGCAGCCATGGCGAGCGCTTCAACGCGTGGCTGGCGGCCCGTAACGGCACCGCCCGCATCGTCATCGGTACTCGCTCTGCTCTCTTCACTCCGCTCAAACGCCCCGGCATCATCATCGTCGATGAGGAGCATGATCTCTCCTTCAAGCAGCAGGAGGGGTTCCGCTACTCTGCCCGCGATCTGGCGGTACTGCGTGGAAAGCTGGAGCAGGTTCCAGTGGTATTGGGCAGCGCAACCCCCTCCCTTGAGAGCCTGCACAATGTACAGTGTGGAAAGTATCGACCATTTCATCTGACCCGGCGGGCAGGCAATGCCAAACCGCCACAACTCTCGCTGATTGATCTGCGCAGTCGAAAGGTGGAAAACCTGCTCTCCACTCCGCTGCTGGAGCGGGTCAACCACCATCTGCAGCAGCAGGGACAGGTACTGCTCTTTCTAAACCGACGTGGCTACGCCCCTGTTCTACTCTGTCATCAGTGTGGCTGGAGCGCCCTCTGTCCACGTTGCGAGATTCACTATGTCTACCACCAGAAAAGGGGGCGCTTGATCTGCCACCACTGTGGTGGAGAACGGCGCTTTCCCGACCACTGCCCGGAGTGCAACAGCACCCAACTCAAGCAGATCGGCACCGGAACCGAACGGATCGAAGAGCTGCTGCAGCACCACTTTCCCGACCATTCCATCAGCCGGATCGACCGCGACACCACCCGTGGCAAGGAGGCGATGGCGGAAAAGCTGGAGCAGATTCACGCAGGAACCCATCAACTGCTCCTTGGCACCCAGATGCTGGCCAAGGGTCACCACTTTCCCGATGTCACCCTGGTGGCCATTCTCGACACCGATGGCGGCTTTTTCGGCTCCGATTTCCGTGCAATCGAGCAGATGGGGCAACTGATTATCCAGGTTGCCGGCCGTGCCGGACGGGGGGAGCAGTCGGGCGAGGTGGTGATGCAGACCCACAACCCGGACCATCCACTTCTGACCACCCTGCTACGTGATGGCTATCCCACCTTTGCACAACAGGCGCTGGCGGAACGTCGGCAGGCACAACTCCCACCCTTCAGCCACCTGACACTGATTCGCAGTGAGGCCGCACAGGCAGAACATGCACGAAATTTTCTACAGGAGACCGCCCGGCTTGCCGGTGAATTATCCGAACGTTCTGTCGAGATTCTGGGGCCGGTACCCTCCCCCATGGAGAAGCGGGCCGGACGTTATCGCTATCAGCTACTGCTCCAGTCATCGCAGCGAGAACCGCTCCACCGATTGTTGGTGCCGTTGGCTAGCGCTATTGAAGGGTTGAAATCGGCCCGTCAGGCACGCTGGTCGATCGACGTGGACCCCATGGAGCTGTTATAGGTGATGGTGTTGAGCAGATCAGGCACCTCATTTCCCTGATTCTCCTCGGCCTCGCCCAATGCAATTGCAAAGCACCGGTCTCGGTTCTCCTTGACCAGCTCGACAATCTCACCATCCAGCTTGCCACTGATCACATCTGCCTCCATCACCTGAATCACTTCATCCAGTGTCATGCCATCCCGATAGGGACGATCCTGAACCATTGCCTGAAAGACATCGGCCACCGCAATAATCCGTGCTTCAACGCTGAAATCATCACCTGCAGGATGGAAGGGATAGCCACCCTGGTTCACCTCTTCATGATGATAGGCGGCCCAGACGGCAATCTCCTGCAAGCCGTCAATCTTTCTCAGAATTTCATAGGTCTCAAAGCTGTGATGGCTGATCACCGACCGCTCCTCCGCAGTGAGCGGCCCCGCCTTTTTCAGAATTGAATCCGGGGTACGCAGTTTGCCGATATCGTGCAGGAATCCGGCAATCTCGATCTTGTCGAGCTTCACCCCCTCTATGCCACTCATCCCGGCAATATAGCGTGCCAGAATCCCTACCCGTGCCGAATGCTGTGCCGTGTAGGCGCTCTTCTGGTCGACAATATAGGAGAGAATCTTCGCAAATTGTTTCAATTGGCTACAGTTGAGTCGGCATTTCTGCTCAAGACGCGCCATCTCCTCGGTATAGTGGATTACATGGCGCTCCTCCAGTGCAATCCAGAACGCCTCGGTCTGTTCGATCTCGCAGAAGACCTCAACCAGTTCGGGATCAAAATAGTGGCCGCCATGTGATCGAATCACCTCAACGATATCCTTCCGGGCAAGCAGAATGTCCTTGCCATAGTGGCTGCTCGACATCACATCAATGCGATCTGCAAGAAAGATCAGGTTGGCTCTGAAACGATCACGTTCACTCAAATCCGAATACTGCAATTCATTCCAGGGGGTGTGATGATGCAGGATGGGTAATGCAAAGTCGGCGAGCGGCTCAAAACTCTTCAACAGTGCCTGCCCGATCTCACAGTGTATCTGTACATCCTGCCAATCAAAGTGATTGACCAGATTCTCGTGCACCTGATCAGAGGAGACACCACAATCATGCAGCAGCCCCAACTCAAAGATTGACTGAATCTCACCTTCATCCTGACCCATCGCATAGGCGATCTGACTGGCGATGTAACCAACCCGTTTGCCATGGCTGGTATCATTCATGCCAACCAGATCGACGGCAGTCTCTATCGCCACCACCATCTGACGGCGATCAATTTCAAGCTCGGATTTGGACTCCACGCCCCCTTTCTCCCCCGATCCAGATCCCCCAGACTGGAAGCTACCAGATGTTGTCCCGGTAAACAAAAAAAGTGGTCGGGTACTTAATAGATTGATGGCTATGCGACCAGGTCAAGTGGTCGACCCTGTGTGTTTGTGCCATTCACTCCAGGCAGGAACCCGGTATATGCATTGACCACCTGCTGGCGACGAGGATCTTGTGCCGCATCCTCTTCGCTATCTCCGCCACCTATTCTGGCTCTGGCTGGATCAACCGGTGGTGGTGGCTCACCGGGTTGCCGAATTTCGCTCTCCGGTCCTCCGGCCTCTCCAGACCCTTCAGTCTGGGACTCACCCGGCTGATCTATCGCATCGGCTGATTCACCTTCCTCTTCTCCACCCTGTGTCTTTTGGACTGATAGCTCAATCCTGGCCTGTGAAATGGTCTGCGCAGCCGATGCCGCTACACTGAGGTCCTGTGCCGAGGGGTTGGCCGGTGCCAGTGCTGCACGCATCACCTGTTCGGCCTTGTCAATGGTTGCCTGTGGATCTCCCGCCACTACACCGGTATCGATACTGACTTCCCCACCAACGGCATAGCGGTGACCATCCGGTCCGGTCTGATAGGTATAGGAGGGCCCACCCCGGACAAGACCTGCTCCGGCAGCCATGTGTGCCTGTTCATGCGCACGCACCTCACGGTCCCGCTCACGCAGTTGCTGAACTACCGCCTGCGCCTCATCGGAGAGTGTCAGGCGGTCATGGCCGTGATCCTGATCACCTTCACCTCGGCCTTCATGGTCTTCAACGTGCTCATCTGCCTGCCCTTTCTCTGTTCGGCCATCGACACGTTCAGCATGTTCCGGGCGTGCCGATTGTGTCTCTTCGGAGGCAGTAACCGGTCTTGCGGTTTCGGCATCGGCCTCCTCAACCCTGGGAGACTGATGAGGCACGGCATGACTCTCGCGGCCGTGTACAGCAGCGGAATCAATTGCCATGGGGTGACCGGCCAATTCGATCATCTCTTCACCTTATCTCCATTTCCGGCAGCGGGAGTTTCAAGACAATTAGAATTATAGTAAGCGCCAGCCAAAACCCAAAAAATTAACCTGCAGGCAGATATTTACCTGCTTATTTCATGGGATTTCCTCTCATCTGCTGCTTTCTCATCTCCAGCTCAACCAACTTTCTGAGAGAGGCATCAATGCTCATCAGCGTACGCTCCATATTCTCAAGGCGCCCTCCAAGCTTTGAACCCATCATGCGTTGCGGATTCATACCATATGACATCGGATTTCCCATCATCGGGCTACCACCACCCCAGCCACCAGGGTTACCCCATCCTCCCTCTGCCATAGCGGACTGGGTGAAAACCAATACTGTTGCAGCGACCACGACCTTCACAAAACGTTTCATTTACACTCTCCTTTGGTTATCCATTTTCTTGTTAACGCCCCAACCCGAGCACTCACTCAAATCATTACGGTTATTTCAATGATAAATCAGACACTTGAATTATTATGCCATTGATCAGGCAGACAATTGCAGGCCGAAGGGCCACTCGATCCTACCATGCGGATCACACACCAGTAATAACAAGTCTTGTCCAATATGAAATGGCCCTGAAGCGAGGCCGTCATTCCAACGTGA
>CAYFOR010000097.1:0-10872 GCA_964344785.1 uncultured Piscirickettsiaceae bacterium | reverse complement strand
TTCACGTTGGAATGACGGCCTCGCTTCAGGGCCATTTCATATTGGACAAGACTAAGGGTACAGTGGCTGCAGAAACTTTGCTATATTGCCCACCCAGATTATCTATTCACGAGACAGGGAACCAATGTCCGATTCGCAACAATTTCAACTGGCCGATGGAATGGCCGCCTTTGAGACGAAAAACTTTTCACTGGCGATGCAACATCTGACACCGCTGGCTGACCAGGGTAATCCCGAAGCACTGTTCAGAGTCGCCATCATCCACCAGAACGGCCTGGTATGGAGCCCGGATGAGGAGAAGGCCTACAGCATGATGAAGGAGGCCGCCGAAAAGGGACACGCCTTTGCCCAGCACAGTCTCGGCTTCATGTACTACCAGGGAGAGTGCACAGCGCGCAACATGCCACTGGCAATCGAATGGTTTACCAAGGCTGCCGACCAGGGACTCTCCGGCTCGATGGTGACACTGGGCATGATCTATGAAAGTGGTGATGGCGTTGAAAAGGACGATACGCTGGCTCAGGGTTGGTACAAACGGGCCGAGGAACAGCAGCAACTGGAGGAGGAGCTCGAGGAATGAGTGACAGGGTCGCTGAGGAGGAGTCACTCAACAACCAGCCAACCCCTGAAGAAAAACAGCCACAGGGGCCCTCTTTTCGGACACCGCTGCCGATCCGGCTGTTTCTGGTTGTGCTGATGATGATTCTGTTCAAAATGGTCTATGACACCTCCGTTCGATCCCAACAAAATCAGGAGGCGATCAGTGCACTGCAGGGGAAGGTGGACGCAATCGCCGGTGCCGTCAATGAAACCAAGCGGGGAGTCGATCGCCTCAACAGCGGTTTTTCCGATATGGTCAAGGGGGTCAGCATGATGGGGTCGGAAGTCGGGAAGTCCGCACGTAATGTACAGCTGATCCAGAATGATCTGCATGATGAAATGGAGGGGATTCGCAAGAAGGTCAACGATATCGCCAACCGTGTCACTGCCGTGCAGCAGGATCTTCGCAACCCCTTTCGCCGTTAGATGATGGACAACGTAACACCCAACAGTGGCCTCTCCACAGTCGATCTCGAGTGTATCCGGGGAGACCGGGTGCTCTTCAGCCACCTCAACATCGAAATCCCTCCGGGCAAGATACTGCAGATTGAAGGGCGTAACGGCTGCGGCAAGACCAGCCTGCTGCGTCTGCTCTGTGGCCTGATGATGCCCAGCGAAGGCTCCATTCTCTGGAATGGCACGGATATCACGGAAGACCGTTCGGAGTACTATGCAGATGCTGCCTATCTGGGACACCATAACGGCATCAAGGGAGAACTGACGGCACTGGAAAACCTCCACTTTGCCCAGTCCCTGTCGGCATCCGTCAGTGACCGGGATCTGTTCGAGATCCTCGCACGTCTATCACTGCGTGGATTCGAAGACATCCCCTGTCGCCACCTCTCTGCCGGACAGAATCGCAGGGTTGCACTGGCGCGCCTGCTAGCCACCGAGGCAGCCGTCTGGATTCTGGATGAACCCTTTACCGCGCTGGATCGCAAGGGGATCAAACTGGTGGAAGATATCTTTGAATCACATGTTGCCAATGGCGGCATCATCATACTGACCACCCACCACCCACTGAAGACAGACAATGAATACTATCGCTCGCTTAATCTGGAGGCAGCGGGCTCGGAAGGAGCAACATCATGAGTGAAGCCGACAGCTCCGGTTCTCTGCTGAATGCCTTCTATCAGGTACTGAAACGTGACCTGACCCTTGCCTTCCGCCATCAGGGAGAGCTGGCCAATCCGCTACTGTTCTTCATTATTGTAGTCTCCCTCTTCCCACTGGGTGTCGGTCCTGCCCCATCGGTACTGGAGACCATTGCACCCGGCATCATCTGGGTCGCGGCGCTGCTCTCTGCCATGCTCTCTCTGGACAGCATGTTCCGCTCCGATTTTGAGGATGGATCACTGGAACAGATCACCTTGAGTCACCACCCACTTTCGATTCTGGTGCTGGCCAAGATTCTCTCCCACTGGCTGGTCACCGGCTTGCCGCTTCTCTTTATTGCGCCGATGCTGGGTGTATTGCTTTTCCTCCCCTTCGAGGCGATGAAGACACTGGTCATCACCCTGGCGCTGGGCACCCCGATCCTGAGTCTGGTTGGTGCCATCGGCATGGGGCTCACGGTGGGTCTGAAACGGGGCGGCGTGCTGCTGTCACTGCTGGTATTGCCACTCTACATACCGGTATTGATCTTCGGATCGCTAGCGGTCAACGAAGCGGCAGCCGGACTCTCTGTGGATGGTTATCTCTATGTGCTTGCCGCACTATTGATGTTTACCCTTACCCTCGCACCTGTGGCTACTGCAGCCTCGATTCGAATCAGTATTAGTTAGTTAGACAAGATGAAATTACCCGAATTTGTTTACCGTTTCTCCTCACCCAAGCACTTCTACTCAATGTCCGGCAAGTTGCTGCCATGGCTTGTCGGAATCACCCTGGGCCTGGTCATTGTCGGCCTCTATGTCGGCTTTGCCATGGCCCCGACCCACTCCGAGCAGGGAGAGAGCTATCGCATCATCTTCCTCCATGTACCATCGGCCTCCAATTCGATGATGATCTACATGGTCATGGCCACCTCCGGGGCCATCTTCCTGATCTGGCGGATCAAACTGGCGGATACCATTGCTGCCGCCAGCGCCCCGATCGGTGCCGCTTTCACCTTTCTGGCACTGGTCACCGGTTCCATCTGGGGTAAACCGACCTGGGGAACCTGGTGGCAATGGGATGCACGGCTCACCTCGGAACTGATTCTGCTCTTTCTCTATTTCGGTTACATGGCACTGCGTGCAGCCATGGACGACCGCCAGAATGCGGCCCGCGCCAGTGCCGTACTGGCGCTGGTGGGCGTGGTCAACATCCCGATCATCCACTTTTCGGTCGAGTGGTGGAACACCCTGCACCAGGGGGCAACCATCTCCAAGATCGCCAAACCCTCCATGGAGGCGACCATGCTCACCTCAATGCTGACCATGATGATCGCACTCTCCCTCTTTTTTGCCGTGGTCACTCTGATCCGTGCCCGTGGCCTTACACTGGAACAGGATTCACGTGGGAAATGGGTTGAGGAGCTACCCGCCATTTCCACCCGACCGATCCACTGGCTGGTACCGTTGCTGGCAGTGGGATTTGTCGGTTATCACGCGCTCACCACCCCGGTGGAGCCGATCCTCTCCCCTTCCCAGTTGCAAGCGGATGGTAGCCAGATCCAGCTACGCGGCAATGTAGACGAGATTGTCTCCGACGGGAACCAACACCGGATACAGCTGTCTGATCCGAACAGCCGGGTTGAAGTACTGTTTAATGGCGATCTGCCAAAACAGCTTCGTACCCACTGGGGGGCTCACGTCACAGGGAACGTACAACATATCGATACACAGTTGAATGTAATTGCATCATCCATTGCTGCACTGAATATCCGTGACCACAGCCGTTATGTGATCGCCGCCTACACCATTGCATTGATCACACTGCTGCTGAATCTGCTGGGTGCAATGAAAACCGCACGAACTGCCAGAAAGTCCATTGACCGCAGACTGCGCCAGGAAACCAATTAAATAGTAAATAGACGGAACCACCTATGACACCAAAAAGAAAAAAACGACTCCTGATGGTACTGCTGATTATCGCAGGCGTTGCCGGCGCAGTCACATTGATGATGCAGGCACTGAACGAGAACATCAACCTCTTCTACAGCCCGGCCCAGGTCAAGGCTGGGGAAGCTCCCCAGGGGCACACCTTCCGTCTGGGTGGTCTGGTTGCAGTTGGCAGTGTGAAGCGTGGTGAAAATGAAGGGCTTACCGTCCACTTTGATGTCACCGATGAGGCGGAAACCGTCACCATCGCCTATACCGGCATTCTTCCCGATCTGTTCCGCGAGGGACAGGGCATCGTTGCACTCGGCAAACTGGGAGGCGACGGGATCTTTGTGGCGGATGAGGTACTGGCCAAGCACGATGAGAACTACATGCCGCCTGAAGTGGCCGAGGCGCTGGAAAAAGGCCATAAAGCGGGGATAGAGAAGATGATGAACAAGGGCAGTCAACAGGAGCAGGCATTATGATTCCTGAGTTGGGTAATTTCGCCTTGATGGTGGCACTGGCCATTGCGCTGGTGCAGGGAACCATACCGTTGATCGGTGCACAGCGCGGCATCAGCAACTGGATGGCCGTGGCACGACCGGCAGCCCAGGGACAGTTTCTCTTTCTGCTGGTTGCCATCATCCTGCTTGCGATCGGCTTTGTTCAGGATGACTTCTCGGTCCGTTATATCGCAGGCCACTCCAACTCCCAGCTACCGCTGATCTACAAGATCAGCGCAGTATGGGGCGGGCATGAGGGGTCACTGTTGCTGTGGGCCTTCATGCTGAGCCTCTGGGGTGCGGCGGTTACCTGGTTCAGCAAGAGCCTCCCCTTCAGTCTGACCTCTCGGGCCGTCGCAGTGCTCGGGCTGGTTGGTGTCGGCTTTCTGCTCTTCCTGCTGCTGACCTCCAACCCGTTTGATCGACTGATTCCTGTTCCTGCAGATGGTCGCGATCTCAACCCACTGCTTCAGGACCCAGGCCTGGCCATCCACCCACCGATGCTCTATATGGGCTATGTCGGCTTTGCCGTTCCCTTCGCCTTTGTGGTTGCCGCACTGATTGGTGGTCACCTCGACGCAACCTGGGCACGCTGGTCCCGTCCATGGACCGGTGCGGCATGGGTCTTTCTCACTCTCGGGATCGCACTGGGCAGTTGGTGGGCCTACTACGAGCTGGGCTGGGGAGGTTGGTGGTTCTGGGATCCGGTTGAGAATGCCTCATTCATGCCATGGTTGATGGGTACTGCGTTGATGCATTCACTGGCCGTTACCGAAAAACGGGGTGCCTTCAAGGTCTGGACCGTGCTGCTTGCCATCTTCACCTTCTCACTCAGTCTGCTCGGCACCTTCCTGGTCCGATCCGGTGTGCTGGTTTCGGTACACGCCTTCGCTGCAGACCCGGCTCGAGGCGTCTTCATCCTCGCCTTCCTCGGTTTAGTGGTCGGCAGTTCACTGGCACTCTACGCCTGGCGTGCCCCGGCAATCCGTGGTGGTGGCAACTTTGATGCCTTCTCACGCGAGACACTGCTGCTGGTCAACAATGTGTTGCTGGTAGTGGCAACGTTGACGGTATTGATCGGTACGCTCTATCCGCTGATTCTCGATTCGCTCGGCATGGGCAAGATCTCGGTTGGCCCGCCCTACTTTGATACGGTGTTTGTGCCGGTCATGCTGCCGATGTCGTTCCTGATCGGTGTCAGTGCAGTCATTCGCTGGAAGGCGGACCGCTTTGACCGCGTGCTGAAGCATCAGCAGATGACGCTGCTGGTCTCCGGTGTGTTCGGCCTGATCCTCCCCTATCTGGTTTTCGGGGAGAGCTCGCTGCAGTTGAGCCTCAGTATCGCGGTGGCATCCTGGGTGATCGCCACCATGGTGGAGGATTTCATCAAACGCAACAGCAAGGGTGGCGGTATGTCCCGCAGCCAACTGGCGATGCTGGTTGCCCACCTGGGACTGGGTGTCTTCATCATCGGTGTCGCTTTCTCCACCGCTTTCAGTGTCGAGAAGGATGTACGCATGGAGCCCGGTACCCGTGTGGAAGCCGGTAGCTACACCTTCCTTCTGGATGGGCTTACACAACGTCGTGGCCCCAACTACACCACGACAGAAGGGCTGGTCTACGTCTATGACAGCGATGAGAATCAGGTTGCTACACTCCACCCGGAAAAGCGAGTCTATACCGTGCAGAATATGCCGATGACCGAGGCCTCGATCGATGAAGGGATGTTCCGGGATCTCTATGTCGCCATGGGGGAACCGATCAAGGGCAGCAACAATGCCTGGGCGATGCGGGTCTACTACAAACCCTTTATCCAGTGGATCTGGATGGGCGTAGCCATCATGTCGCTGGGAGGCATTCTGGCATTCACCGACCCCCGCTACCTCCGTCTGGCGCGACGCAGGGAGAGAGAACAGGCATGAAGGCCGTCACCATGACCGCCCCTGGTGGGGTGGAGCAGCTTCAGTTTGGAGAGATTGCCGAACCTGTGATCGCTCAACCCCGGCAGATCAAGATCAGAATCAAGGCCGCCGGAGTCAATCCGGTGGATACCAAACTGAGAAAGAACGGTCCCTACTTTCCAGACCATGCAGAACATGTTCTGGGGTGTGACGGTAGCGGCGTCGTCATCGAGGTGGGGGATTCATGTGAGCGTTTTCAAGTGGGTGACGAGGTCTACTATTTCAACGGTGGACTGGGCGGACTCGATGGCAACTATGCCGAAGTTGCCGTCATTGATGAACGCTACGTGGCACGCAAACCGGAGAACCTCAGCTTTGAAGAGGCCGCGGCAGCTCCGCTTGCACTGATTACCGCATGGGAGTCACTGTTTGATCGGGCCACCCTGCACGAGGCTGATGAGATACTGATCCACGGAGGTGCAGGCGGTGTGGGTCACCTTGCGGTGCAGCTGGCCGCCGAAATCGGGGCCAGGGTCTGTACCACCGTCAGTACACGGGAGAAGGCGGACTTCGTCACCCGTCTGGGTGCGGACCGTACCATTCTCTACAAGGATGAGGATTTCGTTGAAACGGTCTCCGCATGGAGCAATGGAGATGGTGTCAATGTGGTGTTTGATACGGTTGGCGGCGAGCTGATCAACCGTTCACTCCAGGTCACCCGACACTATGGCGAGGTGGTCTCTCTGCTGCAGATTCCGGAACAAGTCGAATGGAAGACGGCACGACTGAAGAACCTGCGGATCAGCCAGGAGCTGATGCTCTCTCCCATTGTTTATGGAATGGAGGAGATGCGGGTCCATCAGACCGAAATTCTGGAGCACTGCTACGCTCTGTTCGAGGCGGACAAACTACAGATCGAAGTCACCCACCAGCTACCACTGGAGCAGGCTGCAGAGGCGCACCGACTGATTGAGCAGGGCAACATGCTCGGCAAGGTTGTGCTCTTCAATGGATGATTGCTATTCCACAATTTCTGAAACTGATTACCAACCTGCGGCTGTTCGAGGCGAAGCAGATTGCCGCTGAAATTAGTCATATCAAGGCAGAAAATGTAAGTGTATATGTGTATACATGTCCATTTTCGAACGAAGAGATGGCGAATTTCAGCGGTGACCTGAACAGTTTCAACGGATAAAGAGGGCGATCGACTCCACATGAGCGGTGTGGGGGAACATATCCATCACCCCGGCCGAAGCCAGCCGATACCCTTGGCGGTTGACCAGTTCATCCGCATCCCGTGCCAGTGTCGCCGGGTTACAGGACACATAGACGATCCGATCCGGGCCGATCGTCTCCATCTTCTGCACGATCTCCAGCGCCCCGCTACGTGGAGGGTCCAGCAATACCTTGCTATAGCGATCATTCAGCCAGGTGCCGCCACTCTCTTCCTGTTGAAGATCCACCGCAAAGAAGTGTGCATTGGAGATGTGGTTGCGCTGTGCGTTTTCTCTTGCACGCGCAACCAGCCCCTCATCCCCCTCGACACCCACCACCTCAGCCGCTTTCAGTGCAATGGGCAGCGTAAAGTTTCCCAGACCGCAGAACAGATCCAGCACGACATCCTCTGGCTGCAATTCAAGCATCTCAACCGCAGTTGGTACCATTTGCTGATTGACCGTGTCATTCACCTGGATGAAGTCGGTCGCTAGAAAACGGTAGTTGAGTTGGTAGTGGTCGATGGAGTAACCCAACTCTACTCGATGGGATTCATTCAGCGGGACCACACTTTGGGGGCCTGCCGGTTGCAGATAGATCGACAGCCCATGTGCTCTGCCAAACCGGTCCAGTCTCTCCATATCCTCCGTCGGCAGTGGCTCCAGATTACGAAACACCAGCATGGTCTGCGTATCGTCACCAGCCACCTCGATCTGTGCAATCTTCTCACGCTGTGTGAGTGCGGTGATCAGATCACGCAATGCAGTGATCCGCTCACCGACCGCCGGGACCAGCACGGGACAGCGGTCCATTACCGCCAGATAGCCACTCGACTTCTCCCGAAACCCAACCAATGCGCCCCCTTTTTTCGCCACATAGCGAACGCCCAGACGGGCCTTGCGCCGATAACCTCTGGTCGCACCGGTCAACGGTGGCAGCAACTGCTCTGGATTCACCTTGCCGATTCGCTGCAGGTTGTCGACCAGTGTCTGCTGCTTGAAGGTGATCTGGACCTGCGGGTCCATCTGCTGTAGTGAACAGCCACCACAATCATTGGCGTGTGGACAGGCCGGTTCAATACGATCGGATGAGGGAGATATCACCTCAACCAGTCGGCCACTATCAAAGTTGCGACGGCGACCGGTCAGCCGGTATCGGATACGTTCTCCCGGCAATGCCCCACTGATAAAGACCACCTTTCCATCCTCTCCATGGGAGATCCCCTTGCCATCATGGGAGAGTGACTCAATGGTGGTCTCTATCGGCTCTGTCGGCAGTGCCTTTCTACGTCTGCGGCCCATGATCGGTATTCATCACTCTCAACTAAACAAAGATGCGAGAGTATACCGAAAAAGATAGAGGGTGAATGGGATGAGCCGTTGCTAAAGACAAAGCTATGTGACTGGGGTGAGCAAGAACGGCCAACACAGCGGAGATTTCATCTGCGAAGAGATATATTCAGTCCCAGCCCTGAGTACAGTCCAGATTGACCCAGACCTGCTTGAGGCCGGGGATTCCATCCTCCAGCATGATGGTCAGCGGAGGACGCTTGTTGAGATATTTATTGGTATGGCGCAGCCAGACCGCGCCACCAGCCTTGGCCCGGGGAAAGTTATGAAAAAGCGCATCACCGATACCAATCAGATGGCGAACCCGCTGCAGTACCGGCTGCTCATCGGGAACCGGTGTTCCATATTTGAACTGGGTCAGCATCCGCTCCTTGCCATCAATGCCCAACAATTGCAGTTGCTCCCTCTTTCCTATTCCCCAATCATCAAAAAGACCCAGTACTCGTTGTGTAAGCAATACCCGCTCATCATAGCTGAACTCCAGATTTTCATCGCTGCTCTGGGACATCGTCACACTCCTTAATTCTTACCAAATTAGTCGGAATTATACACCGACCCCAGATCAGATCAACCTGCTCTGGGCAGAACTGGATATCAGAAAGATTGTGGTTGATTGAGGCGCGTTGCGCCTCCTAGTACCCCAACCGGTAAATCCTCGATAATTAGAGCGAGCTTAAATTGTCGAGAACAAGGCGAGGAAATGCAGGAATATGCGTATATTTCAAATTTTCCCAACGAAGTTATCGGCGATTTAAGCCGTTATAATTGCGGCGGATTTACCGGTTGGGGTACTAAATAACACCCTGGCAGAAGCGATTGAGGTCGGCAAACCGGATCACGTTCCCCTGAACCTTGATCACCCCCTTCTCCCGCATCTCCTTCAACATTCTGGAGAGCGTCTCTCGCTGCACCGAAAGCAGTGAGGCCACCGTGGATTTGGACGCCGGCAGTTCACAACCGCAATCCGAGCACTTGTCTTCTATTTTCTTGCAGTACTGCTTCTGTTCGCATTCGATCAGGGAAAAAAGATAACGGCACAGGCGCTGCTGCGCCCCCAGTGAAGAGAGTGCAACGGTCTCCTCCGTAAAGTAGTTGAGACGACTGCTCAGATGCGAGAACAGCGGTGCTGCATCCAGTGGCTGCTGTTTCAGTATCGAGTTGTAGAGATCGCAATCACAGGCAAACAGTTCACCATCTTCCATCGCCTTGCAATCACAACGGTAGCGTTCCCCTCCGCCAAGACACTCATCCACCAACTGCAGAGGCCCCACTACGTCAAGGATCTTCTCCTTGCCATCTGCGGAGCGGAAATAGCGTTTGAGCGTTCCTCTGCGCAAAACCATCAATTGAGATACCGACTCCCCCTCTCTGAACAGCTGTTCATCCGATTTGACCGGGTAAAGCTCCGCTGACTCCATGACCTGTTCAAGCTGATCATCACTCATCCAGGAGTAGAGTGGGCTCTGTTTGATTTCACTTCGATAAATAGTTGATAGCGCCATGGTTATAATCTGACCAGGTAGTAAGATATCCTCACGGGAGCTGAGCAGAAACAGGCGAGTTGTAGCCACCACGCGCTGTACTGTTAATTATCAAACCATCAGACAATGTTGCTCCCCCCAAAACACATTTTGTTCATCACGCTTTGTACACACCACAAATGGCGGACAGTGATTCTCTACAATCGCATCTGACTGCACAATACATCGTGGTAGTTATAATTTTATACTAAGAACCGGGTCCATATCGATGGTATTTCACATCAATATGGTTACCCATTTCCTGACGACCAGAAAACGAAAATCATTGTGTGAACGACCTGAAATGATATCGGTTTGCGCAAAAAGCCAGACCGGCAATATGACCCGGAGACCATTATTGCGTGTCATCAACTATTTTTTCCGGTTCACTATTGGTAACAGAGCCGTTACATATGGTAACAAACGGTATCACCACCGTTACCACGATCCACTATTATCCTCTGAAAACAACCCTGTTTTCCTCGTGATTACCGTTCAGTGAGTTTGCCAGAATGCTGCTTTATACCTGACAATCCCGGTTGGTTCCCGGTTGGCTGACTGTTTCTGGTCAAGCGCTGAAAACCGGGTATACTCGACCTGGGATCGAGGAGTTACCGAATACACAAAGCATGGCTCAAACCCACTGATACCGAACAAGGTCGTCGATGGCAGGCTGCATCAGAGCATGCATCGACTCAACCCTGAGTCTTGTCCAATATGAAATGGCCCTGAAGCGAGGCCGTCATTCCAACGTGAAG
>CAYFOR010000096.1:0-10917 GCA_964344785.1 uncultured Piscirickettsiaceae bacterium | reverse complement strand
TCACGTTGGAATGACGGCCTCGCTTCAGGGCCATTTCATATTGGACAAGACTTGGTGCAGTAGCCACAGAATTCAACTGATAGACTTGTCCCCATGAGCCATGCAGACCGAAACTTCGATGGAATCGGCACCCACTTTCAGCAAAAGATCTACAACTCACCCAAGGGAGTCATCCGTTTGCGAGTTTTGGAGGCCGACTTTACACAACACCTGCCACAACTGAAGCATCAACCGACCACCATTCTGGATGCCGGCTGTGGAGCAGCCAACTTCTCCGTTCAACTGGCTCAACAGGGACACCGGATGGTGCTATGCGATCTCTCGGCAGAGATGATCGAGGCAGCAGAAAATACCTTCAGCGATCATGGCGTAACCGGAACATTTTTGCAGAGTTCGATTCAACAGTTTCCCACCCAATCCGACGAGTCTTACCGCATGATTCTGAACCATGCAGTACTGGAGTGGTGTGACGCCCCGCGATCCGTACTCGAGTCTCTGGTCTCATTACTGGCCCCTGGAGGCATGCTCTCCCTGATGTTCTATAACCTGCACGGAATTCGTCTGCGCAACCTGGTGCGAGGCAATCTGAAAAAGGTCAAGAGCAACCGCTTCAAGGGAGAGCCCGGCAGCCTCACACCACTTCACCCACTTGAGCCGACGGAAGTGTTGGGCTGGCTCGACCAGCTCGGCATGGAGCTGATCGCTCATAGCGGTGTACGTACCTACTTTGATCTGATGGACCGATCAAGCCGCGACAAAATCCCACTGGAGGATATCATTGAGCTGGAGCTGGCCCTGCGCCATCAACCTCCCTATCGGGATATGGGACGCTATATCCACCTGATCTGCAGAAAAACCGACCGGTAGCCACACCCGCTCTCCCCAATTCCAGAACCATCCATATGGTGACCCCTCTGGCCCTCCTATTCGTCCACCTCTTCCAAACCTCGGATGAGCGTACTCAATCCGGAGCTGCGCAACATGGTCAACGGCTTGCCATGTCTTCTACAGAGTTCCTTCACATTATGCATGGCACTATGACTGACACAGTCGATCGCACAATAGACCCGATCGGCCCTGACCACATCACCATGCAGGCGATTTACACTATCTTCACGCCCTCCATCATGGTGAATAAAATCTGCCTGTCGTTGCTCCACAACCTCCCGGTAGTGGCCTTTTATTCCCGACCTGCCGCCGACATAGAGCACACACTGCCCACAAAGACTCTGTTCAGGGCCAACGCATTTTGCACAGCTATCCGCTTCGTTGCCACTGCCTGACAGTACTGTCACCAGCTGCTGCTCCAGCAGACTGTTCTCTTCACTCAGTTCGCTCTGACGCTTTTCGAACTGCCTCAACCGCTCCCTCAACTCCCGGTTCTCTCTGCCGAGCGACCCCAATCTCGATTCCAGATGGGCAATTCGCTCGCCACCCCGTTGGCTGCTCTCTCTCTTCCTGAACGCTATCTTGTCTCCGCTCAAGGTCATTACACCCTGCTCGATACGCCTCTCCACCACCTTCTTGCTTGTCAATTGCCCCTGCAGTCGGACGTTCTCCTCTTCAATTTCAGCAAGCTTCTGTTGGTAGCGTTGTCTCTCCCTGCTGATATTCAGCTCCAGCTGCTCTATCTGTTTTTCCTGATTCCTGACCTGACGCAGTACAGAGTGGCTTGTTCGGCTGATCTTATGTGACAGCATATGAACCTCACCATAGATCTCATTGATCTCTTTCACCGAAACCATAGGGTGCGTCGCGACCGCCCACAGCGGCCCGGTAATCTCACCTTTCTGAAACAGCTTTTGCCAGAGTTTCGCAACCTCCCGATCACTTTCCGCCTTTGAAAACTGCCGCACTGCATTGGCATACTTCTTGTCCAGCATTTTGTGAATCCTTTTGGCATTCACACCCCGCTCCTTGGATGCCGCAACCAACGCATGATGCACATCAAACTCGCTATCCAATGCAGCGCCGACAAAACCACACTGGCGGTACAGCTTCTGCATCTCCCCTGCCGTCAGACAGTTTCCGATAATGGGACAACAGAGCCGTTCATCGATCTCCCACAGTTTCCGGCGGACCATCCTGACCGTATGCTCTTTTGTGCTGCTACACTCCTGACACATTGATCTGTCCTTTGATCTATCTTTATCTTTTCACAAGCCTACGAGACGACAGAAACCGGACGGCAGGCCACCCTGTCCAGATCAATCAACTCTGAAACCCATTGGTTTGTTGCCTCTCCTGTCACTGAAACAACCTCCTCAAATGATAGAAAGCCTTGCTCATTCAGCCACTTCAACTTGACCGAATCCCACTGCAGTACGGTCTTCCCGCTCTCCTGATCGGTGATGGAGAGCACTGGATTCCGCTGCTCCAACCACGCGTTAATCGAATATTTCATCTCTTTCCTCCTGCTATCTCATATTCTCACCAAACGACAAATTCAATATAATACGAATCGTTATCATTTGCAATGTTATTGAGTTAAATTTTTTCTGCACACACCTACCACCGACTCCAGGCAGAGTGATGGCATAGATCAACCGCAAAAAATGGCTCACCGATTAAATTGACGGAGCAAGGACCGTGCACCAGCGGCCATCCTGAACAGTGTGCTGATGGCAACCATGAAGAGTAGTAATGTAGTGGATCAGAAGGCCAACGATATTGCTGCGGCCATATGGATTCCGGGACACACACCCGACGTCAAGGATGGAGAAGTGACCTGTGCATCCGATGCTGCCCTGCCAGGAAACAAGGTAGCCGAGCAAGCAACGACATCTTGATATCACTCTCCCCAATACCATCCACAGTATTGGGGAGAGCATCTGTTTTATACGGGGTCACCATCCCCCATCTGTGACTGAATATAGTTCTGCAATCCAATCTTCTCGATCAACCCCAACTGCTTCTCCAGCCAATAGGCGTGATCCATCTCAGTATCATCCAGCAGCTTCGTGAGGACCCTGCGGGTATCGTAGTCCTGCTCTTCTTCACAGATTGCAATCGACTCCTTCAACAGTGCCGCGACCCCATACTCGATATCGAGATCGTTCTGCAGCATCTCTTTCACATTACTACCGACCCGTGCAGTATCCTGGGCATTCACATCCGGCTGCCCCTCAAGAAACAGCATCCGGTTCATGACCGCATCGGCGTGTTCAATCTCCTCCTCCATTTCATGGTTGAGACGCTCATAAAGCCGGTTCAGCCCCCAATCCTTGTACATGCGAGAGTGGGCCATATACTGGTCGCGGGCACCCAACTCACCATTCAAGACCAATTGCAATTGCGCTAAAACCCGATCATTTCCTTTCATTATTCACCCTCCCCCATCTGCGATTGCAAATAGTTTTCAAGCCCGGAATTCTCAATCAACCACTGCTGGGACTCGACCCAGTCGATATGCTCCTCAACCTCTTCCAGAATCTCGGTCAGCTCATCGCGGCTGACAAAATCCCGATGCTCTTCACAAAGCTTGACGGAATTCTGAAGGTTACCGCGTATCTCCATCAGCATGGAGAGATCTCCGGAAAGCATCTCCGGCACATTCTCACCAATCATCAGCTTTCCCAGATCCTGCAGATTGGGCAACCCTTCCAGAAAGAGGATACGCTCGATCAGCTCATCGGCCATCTTCATCGCCTTGATCGAGCGCTTGTACTCATACTCGTTGAATTCGTTCAGTCCCCAATTCTTTGCCATTCTCGCATGCAGAAACAGCTGATTGATTGCTGTCAGCTGATCCTTGAGGCAGGTATTGAGCGCCTGATTGACCTGAACTTCACCTTTCACATTCTTCTCCAAAATTACTCACGTTTACAGAATTATGGCTGGCTGTCTCATAAAATCGTGATGAGAACGTGGCTGGCTCCGCATGATATTACCCAACCCTTTTCGATAAGCAAGGCTTGTTTTTGTCATAAATATTTTTTTATGATTACGTATTTGATAATCATTACTATTATCATTATAATGGTTGCAGTAGATTTTAAACAGGGGTGAAACGATGTATGTTTGCGTATGTAATGGAGTAACCGATTCACAAATCCGTAATGCCTGTGCTCTGGGAGCACACTCTATCGAATGCCTGCAAAAAGAGCTTAACGTAGGAACCTGTTGCGGCCGCTGCAAGGAACACGCCTGCAAACTCATCAACAGTGAAACAGAACAGTATTGCCTGCCTCCCACCAAGGTAGGTCATCGTATCCATTCTGGAGCTAGTACTCCGACAACATTGTATTGACTGTCTCAGCAAGCCAGACTGCCATGGTTGAGAATATAGAGGACCGTCCAGCCATCAACGGACAGAAAAAAGCGGGACACCGCCGCATCGATAGCAAAACCCTATTTCAGCAAAACCGCAAGATCGAGATTGAACACGAAGGGGATGTCTACCTACTGCAGATCACGCGGCACAACAAGTTGATCCTCACCAAATAGCACAGCCCCCCGATTACGAGATGCCCCTCCTCCACCAGCCTTTCACTCGGGCTTCCAAAACAGTTCAACTACTCCAGCCCCCTGTCCGCATCCGGTCAAAACAGCTGAAACAGTGATAACAACAGTGGCTTGAAGAAGTTTCCGAGGTGTGACAATAAAACCGGGGGTTCCTGACATCACACGATCATTTCACCAAGGTATTTGATCAACTACACAGGATGAAGGCATACTCGGTCAACCACTGGCTGCAGCAGGAGCGCACTGAAATGGAACAGTTGATCAACATAATTACCAGGCTGGAGAAGCCGCTCAAGGAGCAGAGGTCGCCTGCACTTGGAGTCACAATCGGGGTCAGTTTCAATGATGGTGATTGAGCAATGATGAAGCAGAAATACGCCATCCGTAGCGAAAGACCAATAACCGACCAGCCCATACCGAACGCCCCGTGTCAGCGGTAACCGGGTTCGGGCCGATTGAGCGGGATAATGCCCACATCCTGATCCTGGGCTCTGCACCCAGTGTCGAATCGCTACGCCAACAGCAATACTACGCCCATCCACGTAACAGCTTCTGGCCAATCATGATCACCATACTGACTGGAACAGAACAACCGATGGACTACCCGGAACGGGCCGATCTGCTGGTACAACACCGTATCGCGCTCTGGGATGTGATGATGCACTGCGAACGACCCGGAAGTCTCGACAGCGCCATCTCGGAGGCGTCGATCGAAACCAATCCATTCCACTCATTCTTCAAGTCTCATCCGAAGATCAGGGCCATTCTCTTCAACGGCAGCAAGGCAGAGACAACCTACCGAAAACGAGTCTTGCCAACGCTTCCGCCTCGTTACACCCAACTGAAAATGGTCCGCCTACCTTCAACCAGCCCGGCAATGGCCTCCCTTAACCGCCAGCAGAAGCTGGAGCAGTGGCGTATGGCTCTGGGCCGCTACGGGAATACTGATTCAATCCACAGCGGCTAATTCAGTAGAAATTATTGATCTAGACAGAATCAATCCAGGCCAATAACATCATTATTCTGTCTGGTTAACTGTTAGGCGAAGAAGTTATCAAGGAGTAGCAATGAAAGTTCATTATTTAGAGATTGTTTCTCATGATATGGATGCAGTGTGCAAAGCATATGAGATAGCTCATTCCGTCAGTTTTAGCAAACCAGATAAATTTCTCGGTGGAGCGAGAACATGCACCTTGCCCGATGGTTCAATCGTCGGGATAAGAGGGCCACTGCGGGATACTGAGAAGCCCGTGGTTCGTCCTTATTGGCTTGTAGATGACATTGAGCAAGCCGTAGCGAACATAATGGATGAGGGAGCAAAAATAGCCATGCCACCAATGGAAATTCCAGGGAAAGGGAAATTTGCAATCTATATTCTTGGATCTAATGATCATGGGCTCTGGCAACTTTGAGTTTGCATCGCCTACAAGTGCATAAACCTGGACCAGGATTAATCGATACGAACACCTTCATGCGCCAGCAGCCAGCGCTTGGTATCGACTTTACCTCCCTCTCTCCACTGACCGGAAAAGCCACCGATTCCCTGCGCCGAGATCACCCGATGGCAGGGGACAATCAGTGGAATCGGGTTGTTTCTGCAGGCCCCACCGACTGCCCGCGGACTGGTATTCAGTTGATGGGCCAACTCACCATAGGTCATCACGCTTCCCAATGGAATCTTGCAGAGTGCGCTCCATACGCGCTGCTGAAACGGGGTTCCTTCCAGACGAAGCGGCAGTGACTGCAGCGGTCTGGCTTCGTCAAAATAGTGCATGAGCTGCTGTCGTACGGTCTCCAACAACGGGGAGAGTGCCGGATGTTCTGACTTGGAGTGAGCCTCCCTGAAGATATCAATCTCTACCACCGCGCCCTGATCAACCCGGATACTGAGGTTGCCAATGGGTGATTCCATTACCATCTTGTTCACGCAATCAGCACCTCGTAGGCCTGACGGATCGAGATAAACTGTTCCGGGTCTCCCCCCTTGTCGGGGTGGTGCTCCGTAGCCAATTGACGATAACGTCGTTTTAACTCCATCTGGCTGAAATCCGCAGAGAGCCCCAATGTACGCAACGCCGGTTCACGCCGACCATCTACAAGATAACGTTGCCAGAACTGTTCCAACAGGGACTCTACCCCCGCCTCGTCCATCTCTTCGAAATTTTCCCAATCGAGATAGTATTCACCCAGATTGGCTGTTTCTGCCAATGCCGCAGTGCCTGCTGACTGTTTATGCGCCACATCCGAGAACTTGATACAGAGCGGGGAGATCTCCAACAACAGCGATTCATCATCCCAAAGCTGGCGTTGCAGATGGTAGAGCCCATTCATCACCATGAAGTGCTGCTGGAACAGCGAGAGTGAATCCTCTTCTGCCAGGGACGAAAACCCGGAATGGCCCTCCAGCAGTTGGATCACCCGGTACTCACTGACTCCGTCGAGGTGGTCATGCAGAATCTGCAGCAGTGCCGGTATGAGCGGATTGTGCCTCAACGCTTCTCTGCAACCTGTGCCTTGGCCTGCTGATCCAGCTCCCTGAACATCCGGTTCACATCGCCCAGATCATAGCGCCCGGCCGACTTGAGGTAATTAGCCACCTCACCGGCCATCTCGGCCACATTCTCTGTGCGACCCGCCTGTTTATGCAGCTTGCGGATCTTGTTGGTGACACCACGCAACGAGGTGAACTCCTCATAACGCTCCGAACAGACTTTGTAGGCGCGATCACGGATTGGGTTACCGCTCTCGGTCTCACCATACGCCTTCGAACCTGCCTTCCCCTCACCGCTTGAAACCAGCGGCGGATTATCGGCGACCCGAATCATCCGCTCAATCGCCCTGCGATCATGATCCACCATCAGGCAGAGCCACCAGACGGTAAACATCAGGGCCTCCTGATAGTTCTCCCCCCTCAACAGAAAGCGGATCATCTGATCAGTAATCTCAACCTGGGAGTCGGGACTTACAAAAGTGACACTGAGTTCATTGAGTGCCTGCCACCCCTCTTCCTCACGGCCGGCCAGTTGCAGATAGCTCGGATAGCGCAGCCGTTCAAACAGTTCGAGTTTATCCGCACCTTTCGCCTGCAGGGCCTCTTCCATCTTTTCACAGGCCTGGTCGTACTCTTTCTCCTCTTTCAGAGCAGCCGCCACACGCATCAACCCCCTGGCCTCATTGTCTCCGACCGGTAGCTCCTGCTCGACCTGTTTACCGGAAAACAGCTTTTTCAGCAGTCCAAACATCCGATGTAGCACCCACTAATATTGTTGTCCAATCCAGCACAGATAGTACTCCAAATAGACATTGGGTGTAATCATCTAAATGCCGGGACCAGCATATGTTGACGCTACTCAATCGGTACCGATGATTCCATCTTCTCCCGGTCGTTCGCCATCATCATATAGACTGCAGGAACTACATAGAGTGTGAAGAGAGTGCCGATCGAGAGTCCGGTAAAGATCACCAGCCCCATCGAGTAGCGCCCTGCCGCCCCCGCACCAGAGGCCATGACCAGCGGGACCACCCCCAGTACCATCGCTGCCGTCGTCATCAGAATCGGACGCAGCCGCACTGCGGATGCCTCGACAATTGCATCCAACTTGGGCCTTCCCTGCAGTTGCAACTCATTGGCAAACTGAACCATCAGGATTCCATGCTTGCTGATCAGCCCCATCAGGGTCACCAGCCCAACCTGGGTATAGATATTGATGCTGGCCAGCCCGACATTGATAAATAGCAGCGCACCAAACAGCGCCATCGGCACAGAGACCAGAATCACCAGTGGATCACGAAAGCTGTTGAACTGGATGGCCAGTGCCAGAAAGACAATCACGATCGCAAACAGCATGGTGAAGACAAAACCACCGGACTCCTGCACATACTGCCGGGTCGCTCCGGCGTAATCCACACTGTACCCGGTGGGAGCCAGCTCATTGAGATTGTGATTCATGAAATCAAGCACCTGCTGCTGCGTCACACCGGGCGCGTAGACACCGGATATCGTGGCACTGTTGAGTTGCTGAAAACGGTTGATGGACTCCGGCACCACGCTATGTTCGATGGAGGCAAAGGTAGATGCCTGTACCATCTTTCCAGATGGTGTTCGAACATAATAGTTCAGCACCTGATCGGGATTGAGCCGCTCTGCCTGTAGCACCTGTGGCATGACCCGATAGGAACGCCCATCAATCGAGAAGTGGTTGACATATCCTCCGCCCAATGCGCTGCCCAGTGCCACCCCGATATCGCGCTGCGTCAGCCCGAGGTCGGTCGCCAGATCCCGATCCACCACCAGTGTACTCTGAGGCTTGTCAATTTTCAGATCAACATCCACGAAGAAGAACATGCCGCTCTGCTGCGCCCGCTCCAGCAACCGGGACACCACCTCATTGAGGCGTTCAAAGGGCTCCGTGGTCTTGACCACAAACTGCAGTGGCAGGCCGCCCGCCCCTGGCAGAGCCGGCATCTGAAATGCCGCCACCTTGGCTCCTGCGATCCCGTTCCAGCGTTCCTGAAGGACCTGCTGAAGCTCCTCTGCACTGCGCTCACGCTGCTCCCATGGCTTGAACACAACACCACCGATTCCCTGGTTGATGGTGGGCATTCCGGTCAGTTGAAACATCTGATCATATTCCGGCAGATCATGGGAGAGCTGGTAGGCCTGATCCGCATAGCGGGCCATCTGCTGTGCCGTTGCATTCGGCGCTCCAACCACCTGGCCCAGCACCAACCCCTGATCCTCCTGGGGAGCCAGCTCCGCCATCGAGGTGGCAAACAGATAGACCACTCCAAACAGCAGCAGTACCCCCATCACCGCCATCACCGGCCAGGTCTCCAGGGTACTGCCCAAACGGCGCTGATAACCATTATGCAATCGGCCAAACTGCCGATCCACCCACTGCACCAGGCCCGTCTCCAGTTGACCGGACTTGAACATTCTCGAGGCCATCATCGGCGAGAGTGTCAATGCCACCACCCCGGATATGGTGACCGCACCGGCCAGTGTGAATGCGAACTCAGTAAAGAGAGCCCCCGTCAACCCGCCCTGAAAACCGATCGGCACATAGGCGGCAATCAGCACCACCGTCATCGCAATGATCGGTCCCCCCAGCTCACGTGCCGCCATAATCGCCGCCTCCATCGGAGATTTTCCCTCCACATGCATGTGACGATCCACATTCTCCACTACGATAATCGCATCATCGACGACCAACCCGATCGCCAGTACCAGCGACAGCAGCGTCAACAGATTGATGGTGTAACCGAAGAGCTGCATGATAAAGAACGCGCCGACCAGCGAGAGCGGTATCGCCACCAGTGGTACCACAACGGCTCGCCAGCTTCCCAGAAAGAGGAAGACCACTACGGTGACGATCAACAGCGCCTCCAGCAGGGTCTTGATCACCTCTTCAATCGAGCTGTCGATAAATTTGGTGCCGTCGTAGACAATCTTGCCACTGAGACCACTCGGCATGTTGGCCTGAATCTGAGGAAAGACCTCTTTCACACGATGGATCACATCCAGTACATTGGCATCCGGGGCGACATTGATCCCGATGAAGACCGACTTCTCTCCGTCAAAGGCGGTGGTCAGATCATAGTCCTCGGCACCCAGTACCACTGTTGCCACATCCTCAAGCCGTACTACAATTCCATCGAACTCGGCTACCGCAAGTCGCCTGAACGCATCCACCGTATGGAGATCGGTCGCGGCATTGAGGTCGACACTCACCATCTGGCCCTTGCTGCTCCCCAATGCAGTCAGATAGTTGTTGGCTGCCAGTGCCTGATGTACATCACTCGCCATCAGGCCATAGGCCGCCATTCGAACTGGATCGAGCCAGGCCCGCAGGGCAAAACGGCGCTGTCCCAGTACCTCGGCCTGACGCACCCCTTCAATACCGTCCAGTTGTGGTTTGACCACTCGCATCAGATAGTCGGTCACCTGATTATTACGCAGGCGATCACTGGAAAAACTCATGTACATTGATCCGATGGCCTCACCAACCTGTACGCTCAACACCGGCTGCTGAGCCTCGGATGGCAACTGGTTCAACACCGAATTGACCTTGGCATTGATATCGGTCAGTGCGCGATTGGAGTCATAATTGAGATGCAGATAGGCACTGATGGTGGAGACACCGCTGACGCTGGTTGAGGTGAGATAGTCGATCCCCTCGGCCTGGGCAATTGCCGTCTCCAGTGGCTGTGTAATAAAACCTGCGACTGTGTCCGCATCGGCCCCATAGTAGACCGTGGTAACGGTAACCACCGCATTCTGTGTCTCGGGATATTGCCGTACCGCAAGGCCGGAGATTGCCTGGATTCCCAACACCAGAATCAACAGGCTGACCGTACTCGCCAGTACCGGGCGACGGATAAAGAGATCGGTGTAGTTCATCCCGCCTTATTCACCAAATAACCCATAAAACAAGGAGGCGCGCCCTCTATTTG
>CAYFOR010000095.1:0-10944 GCA_964344785.1 uncultured Piscirickettsiaceae bacterium | reverse complement strand
AGTGTTTTATGCAGTCAAATGAGTTTTTGGCCTGTAACGTTGGGACACCAGTGTTCAATTATCTTTTTTGATTGTCTGCACTCAAAGCTGCTGCAGCATCATCTCCACCCGCCTCATCTGCTGATATACATCGGATGGGGTCTTCCCACTCTCTTCCGGAACCTCGGCCTGTGGAGTCGTTACCCCCTGATCGACCTTGATCCGAACCAGCTCCGCCTTGATCAGATTCGTGGAATCATAGACATCGGACGGCGTAATCTTTCCTGAAGGAAATCTGGGAGCATCCAGCACCTTCATACCCAGTTTCCGTTGCAGCAGTGCAACCCGGTAGAGTGCCCGGAAGGCAACAATATTGACATCTTCCGGACGTTTTCCATCGATCCTTGAAACCTCTGTCACTGCAGTACTCTTTTGCAGTCTTGCTGCGATCTGCTTGATCTCCTCCTGAATCACCTTCACATTCCGAAAAACCTTGCTGGGGTTCAGCGGGCCTGCCAGTGCATCCAGCAAATAGGAGGTTCTCCAGACATTACTGTAGACATCCGAAGGGGTTTTTCCCGGTACCAGAGGGACCGTATCAATCGATGCGGTGATGTTTCTCTTTTCTGCAACCTGCTGCAGTCCTTCCCTGATCTTCACCATCGCCCCAAACACTTCCGCCGGTGTAACCTTCCTCAATGGAATGGCCTGAACAGCCATCGGAATCAGCCCCGACTCCTGCTGGATACGTGCCACCTTCTCGGCAACCTCAATTCCTTTGCCATAAACGTGGATCGGCATCTTGCCGGATTGAACACCCGGCACCCGCCAGGATGTACTGATCCCGGCATGATTCCGGATCTGTTTTCCCAGCAGAAAGATCTCTTCAGTAAGCTGGAAGACATGACTTGGGGTTATCTTGACCGGCTCGGCCGACCGGGCAGTCAGCGTCGCCCCCAACAGCAGTACTGTAATCATCACTCTCATCGAAACCATCTCTCTTCGTTCCCCCGGCTTGCACTTCGTACCAACTCTGTAACCAACCACTAACCCACCCCATCGGCATCAATCAGACGGGTGATCTCGCCATGGATCTGCTCCATATTCTGATAGACATGGTTGGGGGTCTTGCCTTCCACCATCCCGACTTCCTGCTGTGGTGTGGTAATTCCAAGAAAGAGCCGGATACGGACCAGCTCCGCTTTCAGCATATTGGTGGTGTCATAGACCTCTGCCGGTGAGATCTTTCCTTCAGGAAAGCTGTCTACCCTGGCCCGTTTCATTCCCAGTTTCTTCTGTAGTGCCACCAGTTGATGGAGATTCCGGAAGGCCGCAATATTGACATGGAGTGGACGCTTGCCATTCAGCAGAGGTGGTGGCGATTGACCAACCGGCAATGAAAAATGGTCTGTAATCATGGAGAGTTCCGAGAGAATTTCCTCGGTATTGCGATAGACCTTGCTGGGATTGATCTTGCCTGCCAGTGCATCCAGTGCGTAGGAAGCCTTCCAGACAATCTCGTATACCTGGGATGGCGTTTTGCCCGACTGAAATGGTGCCGTTGCAACCTGCCCGTTCATCCCCCTCTTTTCGGCAATCTGACGTAGCGCCTGATAACTCTCTTCCAGTGATTGCAGCACATCCCCTGGTCCCACCTTGCGTAGCGGGACCTTCTGATCCGTCAATGGTGTCAGTCCGAACTCCTGCTGAATCCGTGCCACCTTTTCACGAACCTCACCGCTTTTGGAGAGTGCATGGATTGGCAATTTAGCAAACTGCACCCCCGGTACCCGGTATCCATCGTCGACCCCTTCATGCTTTCTCAACGACTCCACCAGCAACAGTAACTGAGCGGCCTGCTGATAAACATGACTCGGTGTTACCTTCTCGGCCGCCACTGCTGCAGACGACAGAAGTGACAGAAAAATCAGTGGCAATAGTGCCATTTTCATCATTAACCCCCTCCTCCTCGTGGTTTTTTATTCAATCCTACACTACCACCAGAAAAAAACCAACAAAAAAAGTCAAGAATTAGAACTTGCTGATTCTTAAATAAAAATGTGCACTAATAGAGGACAAACACAGCATCAACCAATGCACCATCAAGGTGCAATGAGCATTCCATCAATATTTTCTTGTCAGAGTACTAGAAAAGTGCAGCGCCCAGTTCGTTGACAGCGGCCACCATATCGGGGTCGTCTGTCAGCGCCTGTCCAATTGCTGCATTACAGGCGGTGATCGCAGGAATGCCGGAGACCATCAGCTTGGCTGTATGGACCAACAGGCGTGTACTCGCCCCCTCGTCCAGACCACTCCCCTTCAGGTTTCGGGTCATCTGCGCAAATTTGACCAGGTGATGGGCCGACTGCTCGTCAACCCCGGTCTCACGAATAATGATACGCTGCTCCAGCTCTGCCTCAGGATAGTTGAATTCAATCGCAACAAAGCGCTGCCGGGTACTCTGTTTCAGCTCCTTGAGCACGCTCTGGTAACCGGGGTTATAGGAGACCACCATTGAAAATTCAGCGGCAGCCTGCAACTGCTCGCCAATCTTCTCCATCGGCAGTACCCGCCGGTCATCTGCCAATGGGTGGATCACCACCATGGTGTCCTTGCGTGCCTCTACAATCTCGTCCAGATAGCAGATACCTCCACTGCGCACTGCACGCGCCAGTGGTCCATCGATCCAGCGGGTCTCCCCTCCAATGATCAGATAACGCCCTACCAGATCGGAGGCAGTGAGGTCATCATGACAGGAGACCGTAATCAGCGGCCGTTTCAGCCGCCACGCCATATGCTCCATGAAGCGGGTCTTACCACAGCCGGTCGGCCCTTTCAGCAACACCGGCAGCCGGTTCTGGTAGGCCGACTCAAACAGCGCGATCTCCTCTCCAACCGGCTCGTAATAGGGCTCTTCCTCAATCCAGATCTCTTCAATCTGCTGCCTGGCTATCGCTTGACTCATCGCATCCACATCTCTTTTTTCCTGGTCCACATCCGCAATATCCTACCACATCGCTCGGAAATCAATGCCGACTCACCTGGAACCGATACGCAGTGCAACCTGGCTCTGACAAGATGGTATTAAGGGCTCATTCGCCCCAGAATGTTGTTGACGGTCTCCGTCAGAACCTCGCCCGTTCCCGAATCCATCACGATTTTCAATCCGCTCTCCGGTTCCAGGTTCCTGGCAACTACCGGAATGTTTTCATGCTCCAGCATCTCAAGTGCATATTCGGCATTGCTGGTACCAATCTGTAACTGAACAAGATCCTTATCAACGCCGAACATGTTTCCCCCACCAAACACTTTCGCAACATAGTCACTACGTCCCCCTCCAAGCGAGTCCATCATTTCAATCAACTCCTTGATAGCGATATCACCATATCTGGCCGTAGCATCCCCCACTCCGGTCCACTGCGGCAACAAGAAGTGGTTCATCCCCCCAAATATCCGCCCTCTATCCCACAGGCAGACAGACACGCACGAGCCAAGCACCGTAGTCACCTTATGTGGGAGACGGTGGGCAAAGACCTGTCCCTGACCAAGATAGTGGGTTCTCACTTAAAAAACTAATATCCATCAACAGAGGAGGTACCGGAAAAACCATTAGAGGAACGCAGACAATACTGAATCTGCGATACGAAAAAGGGGTTACAGCCCCCATCTCCAGGCTTCCTTCAAAAGCACTCCGGGCACCTATCGGAGAGCATGACAAATGTAACAAACTGTTTTGACTGAGTACGGCTTACATCGCCACCCAGAATAGACAATGAATTACAAGCCCTGAATGCATCTGACCACTATTGCCGTCATCGAAAAGGGCATACTCAACTGAACCTCTTTCACACCAGGATGCTTAACACTCCCTAGAAAAACTCAATATCACCTTCATCGACCGAGATCTGCTCAACCGCCTTTATCGGCTGACTATCAATCTTGAACTGGGTATCATCCAGCAATGCCTTCATCTCCTGCACCATCTCGGTGAAGGCGCCCATCCGCACCTGAGCTACCCGCTCAATCTCATCGCTCATCTTGCTGATCCGGTTCATCCGGGTACGGCTGTGGGCCAGCAACTGGGTCACCATATCCGTTACCTGCAGCGAACGCAGAATCTCGTTCTTTTCCTCGGCAAAATGTGACGCTGTTTCATTGGCCAGTTTTTCCAGTGCAGTGGTATCTTCCATCCCGCTTTCACGCACACGCTCCAGTAACTGCTGGTCATTGCGTTCCAGTAGCTGTTGTACCTCATTCAGACAGCCATAGATCTTCTCATCTGCATTACTGATCAACATCACGATCTGGGAGAAGGTCTTGTCAATCTCTTTCAGATCCTCATAGATCAAACGATTGTATGAACCAAATACCCCTACAAATTCAGAGTCCATGCTCTCTCCCTCTTCTGTTCAGCAGCCACGCCATAGTAGCCGGAATTGTATCAATAATGTTATACAACTGGATCATAATCGATCACCCCTCTGTCGTCAGAGAAAGAACTCATCGATTGAAATGTCATCCTCGGCCTCGCTGCTCTCATCGGCTACTGGTGCCGACTGTTGCACCTGCAGCGAGAATCGCCCTACACGCAACGCCAACTCCTCAGCGTGCCCATTGATCTGCTGGCTGATCCCCTCCAGTTTCTGAACCCACTCCGTATTTTCCCGATTGCCCTGATAGACCGCATTCAGCTCATCGTTGATATGGGTCATTCGGCTGCTCTGGTCCCGGCTCATCTCGGCAATGGTCTGGATTCTCTCATCCACTCTACGCACTTCACCTGAAATGTGCTCAAAGGCCACGCCACTCTCCTCCACCATTCTGCTGCCGTGATCAATCTTCTGCACACTATTGTCAATCAGCTTCTTGATCTCACCAGCAGAATCGGAAGCACGTTGAGCCAATGACCGGACCTCACCTGCAACGACCGCAAAACCACGCCCCTGTTCGCCCGCACGTGCCGCTTCTACTGCGGCATTGAGTGCCAACAGATTGGTCTGAAAGGCGATATTATCGATCACACCGATGATATCGGAGATTCGCTGACTCGATTCATGAATCTCTTCCATCGCCACTACCGCCTGACGTACCACCTCACTGCCCTGCTCTGCAGATTGCCGCAGTCCATGAGAACGCCTGGAGGCCTCCTCGGCGCTCTCGCTGCTCTGGCGCAGACCATCGGTAATACCGGATACTGCATCGGCAACACGCTCCAGACCACTGGATTGCTGCAGAAATTGACGGGTAAGATCGGTATTGCCCTGTGCGATTGAGGAGGAGTGTTCGCCGATGGAACCACTGGTGTCCAGCACCTCCTGCATCATCTCGCGCAACCGTTCCAGCATGCCATTGAGGGAGTCCTGAATCCTCTGATACTCCCCAACATATTTTCCTTCCATGCGAATCCCAAGATCACCCTGCTCAACCTCAGGAAGCACCCGCAGGAGTTCTGTAACCGGCTGTCTCACAGAACCGACCAGATAATTGATTGAGGTGCCGAGATAATGCATGAAGCCGGTGAATTCGGAGGTATTCATCTCTACACTGAGATCACCATAGAGCATCTGGCCCAGCATATCCTCCATGCGTCGTTCAACCGTCCGTTCCTCGGTTTTGTCCAACCAGGACAGCACATATTTCGGACGCCCCTGAGCCCCTTCAACCCGGTTGATCTTGAAGTCAATAACTCTGGAACCTATCTGACTGCTTCCCCCCACAGGTGTACTCCAGTCAGCATGCTCAAAGTCAATCAGATTTGCAAGTTGACAGGTCATCAACGGGTCCAGCGGGTCAAAATCACCATCCTTGCTACGCATATCCCCACCACACTGCTCTATCCACTCTTCCATCGCAGCATTCATGAACAGCGGTGTCCACTCCTCATTGAATACGATGATCGGTGTTATTACATTGTTTACAGCCAATTGGTAGAGCGCAAAATCTTCCGAACACTGCCGAGCGGTCTCCTGACTGGAGTGGAGCCGGATCTCAATCTGATTCAAGCTATTACAGAGGTAGTTACGCAGGTTTTCTCCACTTTGTGGAGAGCAGCCATTGACCCGATCCACAAAACTGACCAATGCCTCGACAGGGGGCTGGTTCCGGGTCTGTCGCAACAGCACAACCACCACCCCAATCATTACGGCCGCACTGACTCCGATCAACAGCTCGATATTCTCCATCGCCGGAAACAGCCACAACAGCAACAGTTGCAAGACGGGCAACATCAGTGCAACCCAGAGGTATCGAACCTGAGACTCCTTAAACAAAACGATGAAGGTAGTTGTACTGGTTGTTCCGAAGCTGAATATACTTCCTCACCAGCTGCACCAATTGATCACCATAGAAGGGCTTTCGCACTATTGTGAAATTCCCCTTCAACAACCGCCCAACCTCCTCCGGGACACGATCTGCATAGGTTGCCACGATGGTCAGAAAGATATTGGGGTCCAGCTCATGAATCCGCTTTGCGGTCTCAACACCATCAATCCCCGGCGGCATCTGCAGATCAAGCAGCGCACAGGCAAAATGCTCTCCCTGCTCCTCCCGCTCCTCAACCGCATGGACCGCCTTTTCTCCCTGATCGACGATGGTCACACTCCACGGCATCTCCTCCTGATCTTGCAGGAGAGGGGCATCTACTCCCAGTACCCCCTTGCCTTGTGAGAAAAGCCCCCGGTAGATACTCTGAATACGGTCATCGTCGTCCGCAACCAGTATATTGCATTGCTTTGCCAACTGTGGCCTGTTGGCTCCGCCTCTCCTTTTGCGAAACATCTTCCTCTCCCCCGTATCAATAACACTCCATTAGTACCCGTAACTGATTTAGGTTGCTCCTGAAATTCGCCAGATTACGTCAGAAAAACTCAATATCCCCCTCATCCATTGACTCCTGATGGACTGGACGCTTCTCTGCATCATACAAGCGTGCACGACTCTCTTCCAGCATTTCATTCAGCTTCAGTTGTACTTCACCGGTTGACAGGCTCTCATCATCTGCCGCCATGATGTGCTCACCCACAGCGACAATCTGCTCCATCCCCGGACGACAGTGGCTGACCAGTTGGTTGATCATGTCGGATACCTGCAGTGCCCGCAATACCTGCCCCATATGGGTCGAAAGCATCTTGCCATTGTCCATCAGGGTGGAGAGCTTTTCATTCAATTCCGTGCGGGATGATTCAGGAATGGTACACGACTCGTTTTCACTCAACAGACTAATCCGCTCGCCAAACAGTGTCAGCATTCCAGACTGGTGATCAATCAGGTCATTCAGCTTTTCAACTCCACCATGCACCTGTTGAGTGGCATCAGCCAAAAGTGTGGCCAACTGCTCAAGCGTAACATCGATCCCTTCAATCTCTTCACGAATCAGCTCATTAGCCGGATCGAAAATCTCTTTCATGTTGGAATCAGCCATAACAGGCACTGCAGTGCTAGCGAAGCACCTTGCCGACAATCGCCAACAGTTTCTGCGGATCAAACGGCTTGACGATCCAGGCCGTTGCCCCTGCATCCTTACCCTGCATGCGTTTGCCTTCGGCGGTCTCCGTAGTCAGCATCAACACAGGAACGAAACGGTGTGAAGCCTCGGCACGCAGCTTTCGGGTCAACTCGATACCATCCATACGAGGCATGTTGATATCGGTGATGACCAGATCGAGCTTGGTATCGGCTGATTTTTCCAGTGCATCCACACCATCTTCCGCCTCGATTACATAGTGCCCTGCACCCTTCAATGTATCGACAATAATTCTCCGGGTAGATGGAGAGTCTTCAACAGTAAGTATCGTTGCCATGGTCCCTTGTTCCCTATTCTGTTTTAGTAACTGTTCATCGCCAGCAAGAGGTTAAGACAACCGCTGACTTGATGCTACTGATACACCCAATACCGCCCTTGATACAGCATTTGATAATTATAATCATTAACCAAAGTATTCAACAAAATATTTCTTGTTGTCACACGCCATATCGGGCACCCATTCGATCATCCCGAGCCTGATTGAAATAATCCATTGCCTGATACACCTCATCGGCAACAAATGGCTTGCGCAGCAGAAAGAAGTCACGCTCAAGAACCCTTTTCATCTCATTCACCGACTGACTTGCATAGGCCGAAGCAATAACCAGACAAAGCGCTGGATCAATCTCTCGCATTCGCCGTGCTGTTTCAATGCCATCAATCCCTGGCGGCATCCTGATATCCACCAGTGCAACACCAAATGGCCTCTCCTGTTCCATCGACTGGCGAACCAGTTCGACCGCCTCCAGCCCCTGTCGTGCAACCGATATCTCCCAGTCATCCCGTTGCAATGCATCCTTCAGACCGGGCTCAGAATCCACGTGATCCGGGATTGCTGCAATCTTGTTCAGCAGAATACTCTTGCAGGCATCAATTACATTGGGGTCATCATCGACCACCAACACCCTTCGGTTGGTGAAACAGGCCATATCACTCTTCTCCTCTATTTTTTCACCCGATCGGACATCTTTTTGACCGGGCGCAACAAAATCTCCCCCGTTCCCGAATGCATCATGATCTTCAATCCATGCTGGGGTTCCAGTTTTTTGGCAACCACTGGAATCTTCTCGTGTTCCAGTGCCTGCAGTGCATATTCGGCATTACGAGTACCAATCTGAAACTGAAAGGGCTTCTCTTCAGAGCCGAGTACATTCCCCCCGCCAAAGACCTTGGCTACATAGTCACTGCGCACTCCCCCGAGTGCATCCATCTTCTCAATCAGTTTACTGATCGCGATGTTACCATATTTTGGAGAGGCCAATCCTTCACCGTTCCACATCGGCAACATGAAATGGTTCATCCCACCAAACCCTTTCTGGCTGTCCCACAAACAGACCGCCACACATGATCCCAACACCGTGGAGATCTGATGCGGCAGTCGATGTGCAAAGATCTGCCCCTGACTGAGATAGTGGGTTCTCATCAGAAGGTCTCTTCCTCACCCAGCTCGTCATCACCGAAGAACACCAGATTGTCCAGGGAAGAGTCGACAAACTCCCCTTCACACAGCTCCGGAATGGTAACCGTAAACTTTGCACCCTTCCCCAGTGCACTCTCCAGCGTCACACGCCCGCCCAACATATCGCTGGAGGCCAGTACCAGCGAGAGTCCCAACCCCATCCCGCGCAGTTGCTTGGTGGTGCTGTCATCGAGCTGACGAAAGCGATCGAAAATCCGGTGCTGGTCCTCTTCGGCAATACCGGGGCCTTCGTCCTCGATCACAAACTGGAGTTCACTGTCCTCATACGTCACATCGAAACGAATGGTCGTGTGCTCCGGTGCAACCTTGATCGCATTGTCGAACAGATTGACCAGGATCAGCTTCAGCAACTTGGCATCACTGCGCACCACAACCTTGCCATCAATTGATGGCGGCAGCATGAACTCCCCATTGGTCAGTACCTTGAGACGTTTTCTGTGGATGGTATTCATGTAGGGAATCGCAGTCTTCGCCCAAAGCTCGTCAAAACGAACCTGGGCCCACTCGTTTTTCATTGTTCCCGACTCAAATTCGGCTGCAGCAAAAATGTTATGAAGCTGAAAACCGAGAAAACACGCCTCTTCATTGACCCAGGAGAGCATTTCGGTCACCTGGGACCAGTCCGGGTCCTGCACGCTCATCAGCTGTTGAGTCAACCCGAGGATCGCTGTCAGCGGGTTGTTCACCTCATTCAGCATGTTGGAGATAAACAGGGTACGGGTATTTTCCACTTCAACCAGCCGTTCATTCATCTCTTCCAGGCGCTGCTCAAGATTGTGAATAATTTCCTGTTCGGTCAATTTGGACATCTTCGCTATCCTCTATCAGGTGTCTTAATCGTTAGAATTGTCGTTCTCGATGGAGCACCGCTGCCGCCAGCTTCTGCAACGGCAACTGCTTGTGGACTCCGCCCATTTTGAGTGCCTCCTGCGGCATGCCATAGACTACGCTGGTCTCCTCATCCTGACCGAAATTGTAGGCTCCGGCATCGTACATCTCTTTCATCCCCCTGGCTCCGTCATCCCCCATCCCGGTCATGATGACACCGATGGCATTCTTGCCAGCCACATTGGCCGTCGAGCGGAACAGCACATCCACGGATGGACGATGACGGGAGACCAGTTCCCCCTGCTTCAGGGATACGTAGTACCGCGCGCCGCTACGCTCCAGCAACATATGAACATTTCCCGGTGCTATCAACGCCTGCCCACGCAATACCGTATCTCCATCCTTCGCCTCCTTGACGGTGATATTGCAAAGCTCATTGAGGCGGTCAGAGAATGACTTGGTAAAGTTCTCCGGCATATGCTGCACAATGACGATACCGGGAGTATCGTGTGGCATCGCCTCAAGAAAAATCCGTAGTGCTTCAGTCCCACCGGTCGAGGCACCTACCGCCACCACCTTCTCGGTGGTTGCAGCCATTGCCCGGGTTCGACGGGACAGCACCACATCGGCAGAGTGCTTCCTTTCCGGGGTCAACTGTGCAGCCACCCTCTTCAACTTCAGCTTCTTCAGATTCGCCGAGGCGGCAGCACGAACCGAATCAACGATACGCAGCCGCTCATCTTCCAGGAATTTTTTTGCTCCCAGACTCGGTTTTGCAATGATGTCTACCGCACCATACTCCAGCGCCTTCAGGGCCGTCTCGGTGCCATGCCCTGCCAGGCTGGAGCAGATCACCACCGGGATCGGATGCTGCGACATGATCTTGCGCAGAAAGGTAATTCCATCCATCCTCGGCATCTCCACATCCAGCGTGATGACATCAGGCACCTGCTGTGCAATCTTCTGCGAGGCATGGTAGGGGTCAGAGGCGGAGTCCATCACCTCAAACCCCTCCTCCGACTCCAGTATCGTGGTCAGCGCCTGTCTGACCACGGCCGAGTCATCCACAATCAGTATCTTGATCACTGGTGTCCCAACGTTTAATCGAATAAATTCAATTGGTTATTGATGACGT
>CAYFOR010000094.1:0-11061 GCA_964344785.1 uncultured Piscirickettsiaceae bacterium | reverse complement strand
GCTATTTGATATAGAATGGCTATACCTGCATAGCTGCGCCTTGTCTCGAACTCCGAGTGGAGATTCTGAGACAGTCAAAACAATGCTGTTCGAGTACCAGGAGTAAGCAATGCATGATGCACTGAGTGATCTGCTGCAGGCTGAACTGGAGGCAGAGAAGGTCGTACAGGAGAGTGAACAGCGACGGGAGGAGATCAAGCAGCAGGCCATTGAAGAGGCCAACAGCAACATAGCACAGTTCAACCGAAAGATTCCCGAACTGCATCACTCCTATCTGGACAAGGCCAACGCGCGGGCAGACCAGTCCATTGCCGAGCTGGAGCTGCGCTATCACGAATATTGCGAGCGGCTCTGTGGTCTCTCGGAGAAACATCGGCAGGAGGCTCTGAGTGCGGCGCTCTTGCTGCTGTTGGGAGATCACCACTGGAGTGCATCCGGTGCCGAACAAGAGTGAATCCTATATCCGTACCCGACTGACGTTACTGGTCGACCGCCTGATTTCGCCGGAGCTGTGGCCGGTACTGGTGGATGAAGAGATCGACGTATTGAAAAAGCGGGTCCATTGTGAGCACACCGCATGTAGCGCAGAGGAGATCGAAAACAGTCTGATCAGTCGGGCGCTGGAGGATTTTCAACTGCTGTTCAGACCCTTTTCCGGTGTGGAGCGTGAACTGCTCAACTACACCACTCAATGGTATGAACTGGTTAATCTCAAGGTGCTGATCCGCGGAAAGTTCAGTGGCGTAAATGACAGCGCCATCAGAAAGGAGTTGACCGATATGGGTGGCTTCGCCTCTCTTCCCCTCGGCAAACTGCTGGAGACCGATGACCCCCATGAGATGCTGCGTCTGCTGCAGCAGACGCCATTTTCCAGTCTGGTGAGACAGGCCCGCGCCATCCTCGAAAAAGAGCAGAAGAACCGGTTCGTGCTGGATGCCTCGATCGACCGTCTGTTCTTCAACGGCCTGAAACAGCGTATCCGCCTGATTCCGGGTGCAGACCAGCAACCACTATACACCGCATTTGCCACCCTGATGGATCGACTCAACCTGCTATGGCTGATCCGCTACCGCTTCTCGTACCGGCTCTCGGCGGCAAAGACCTACTCTCTCCTGACCGCAACCGGATACCGGCTACCAGCAAACAACCTGCTGCATCTGGCGAGGCTGGAGACACTGGAAGAAGTAATTGAACAGCTCCCACAAACGCTGTATCAACTACTCTCCAAGGCAGACAACCTAGAAGAGATTGAAAACCTGATGGAGCACTACACCCTGTGGGCGCTACGCAACATGCTCAAGCGCTCCTCTTCACTGGTAACCCGGGTCTTCTGTTACGTGCTGATTCGTGAATCCGAGATCCGCATGTTGCACACCATCATCAAGGGTAAGGCGTTACAACTCGACAGGACACTGATTCAGCGGGCCATGGGGATACAACCATGATGATCGAGACTCCATTGCCGCTCAAACGGCTCTCCCTGATCCTGCTGGATCGTGACGCCCCAGCCGCAGCCGCAACCCTGGCCGGGATGGAGGTGATCCACCTGATCAATGGCGAGGAGGATGAAATACTCTGCGAAGCACCAGCCAGGACATTCCAGCTCGCCCATAGTCGTCTGGAAGGGCGGTTCAGGAAGATCAGCCGCTATCTCGGACAGGCCGAGATGGAGATGGAACGGGTCCCCATCGAGCGAATTACCATCGATCGGGTTGAGCAGACCGACAGACAGATCAAGCAGCTGTGGAGAAAGATCTCCGACCATGAGGAGCAGATTCGGCTGGTCAATGAGAAGATTCACTATCATCAACAGCTGCTCAACAGCCTGGGGCCTTTCGAGAATCTGGATATCGATCTGAGCAGACTCTCTTCTCCCAGCCTCTTCCTGACATATTTTGTCGGTACCATCCCTGCCTCTGAATTGCAGCCACTGGAGCAGGCACTCTCGCTCGCCAACGCACTGATCAGACCGTTCCGGAAAAACCATGAGCAGCACTATATTCTGGTGGTGACGGAGAACCGGCACCATCAGGATATCCGGGAGATCCTGAAATCAGCCAATTTTCACGAACTGACCATTCCACATGAGCTGCGCCGACAACCGGATCAGGTGAAAAAGGAGATCGAAAAGAGGCTCGGACGTGCGCAACGGAACCGGCAGTTTCATGAAGATTCGATCTGGTCGCTGGTTCAGTCACATCTGGAAACCATCCGCTTGACGCGCAGCCTGTTGGAGCAGTCTGCCCCCTTTGCGGCGACCGCCGACAGCTTGAACGGCAGAGGCCAACTGGTTCAACTGCAGGGATGGATTCCGGCACGACGGCAAGAAGAGCTTGAACAGCAGTTCAACGACAGGCTGCAGAGCCCCTGTCTGCTGACCTTCAGAGACCCGACAAAAGAGGAGATGAGGAAACTCCCCTCCCTGCAGTACCACTCACCACTCTTTTCATCCTTTCAGCAGCTGGTCAATCAGTTTGGGGTACCACGCTACGGTGAACTGGACCCGACCCGGCTGTTTGCCTTCAGTTACACCTTGATGTTCGGCATGATGTTTGGTGACATCGGCCACGGTGCGGCCATCATCGGTATCGGATACCTGTTTCGACGGCAGATCACCGGCCTGTTCCCCTTTGCCACCATCGCAGGACTCTCATCCATGCTGTTTGGCGTACTCTACGGCAGTGTCTTTGGTGTTGAGCACCTGTTTACACCGCTTTGGGTTGCACCCATGGAAGATCCGATCTATATGTTGCTGGTGGCACTCTCCTGGGGAATCGGCTTCCTGATCCTGGTGCAACTGATCTCCATCTTCAATCTTCTGGCTGCCGACCAACCGCAGGAGGCACTTCTCGACAGTCGCGGTGTTGCCGGTCTGCTGTTCTATCTGGGAGGAGTCTATGGCGGCTATCAGTACATCGCCAACCACCATTTCTCGATCATCGAGCTGGCCGCTCTGCTGCTGCCACTCTCGCTGATCCTCTATCAACAGTGGTTGAAGATGGAGGGGCCGTTTTCCGAAAAGATCCTGATTACCATCATCGAGGCGATTGACCGGACCGTCAACAACCTCTCGGCAACACTCTCCTTTCTTCGTGTCGCCGCCTTCAGCCTCAACCATGTTGCCCTGGCGATGGCAGTGTTTACCCTGGCCGCAATGATGGATCAGTTCGGCCATGTGGTTACCCTGCTGCTCGGCAACCTGTTTATTATCGTGCTGGAGGGCGGTATCGTAGCCATACAATGTCTGCGCCTTGAATACCACGAGGGGTTCTCACGCTATTACAATGGTGACGGCATACGTTTTACCCCACTGAAAAGCGAGAGCTACTGATACCCATTCCCCACAGGAGAGCGCCCATGCAAATGATCATTATCCTTCTTACCGCAAGCACACTGCTGATGATCGCGGCCGGACTGTTCTACGCACTCTATCCGGAACGGGTCGGTCCACAGCTACAGGGTCGGCTCAAAAGGGGCATTGCACTGAATCTGCTGCTCTTCACCGCAGGGATTGCCGGACTGCTCTTTCTCGGTGTGGATGAGGTACTGGCTGCAACCGAGGCGGCCGGTGGGGTCCGTGAGATTTCCACAGGCATGGGACTGGCGATGATCGGCATCGGCCTGCCGACCGGAATGGCGACCATCGGCGCCGGTATTGCCGTCAGTTCGGTCGGTGCCGCCTCACTGGCGGTCATTGCCGAACGCCCCGAAATTTTCGGTCGCACCCTGGTCTATCTCGGGCTTGCCGAGGGGATTGCCATCTATGGTCTGGTGGTCTCCATTCTGCTGCTGGCGAGGATATGATCCGGGATCATGCGTATACTCGCGATAGGTGATGCAGCGCTGATGGACGGCTTTGCCCTGCTTGGAATGGAGACCCATAGCGACCTGGATGAAGAGCAACTGGAATCCCTGCTGCTGCAGATCGTATCCGGCCGGGAGCGCACACTGATCTACCTGCAGCAGGATATTGCCCTCTGGAACTGTCCGACACTGCAGCAGATCCGCAAGAGTGGTGGAGAGATACTGATCAGTGAACTCCCTCTGCTGAACCAGCCGCAGCAGCGTCATGCCAGCATCGACGCACTGGTCACCAGAACGCTTGGAGCATCGGCACTGGAGGGGACGCATGAGTGAACAGCATGACCCTGTCATCTCATTGAAATCGGCAATGCTGGAGCGGGCGCATAAGCTGGCCGAAGAACACCGTGCCCAGGGGGATCTGTCGCGACAGAAGATCCTGCAGGAGGCACGGGCGACCATCCAGCGAATGGAACAGCATGAGCTGGCACAAGCTAAGACCGAGTCTGAACGTGAATACCGCAGACAGGTGGAGGAGCATGAAATCCGGCTGCAGGCCGAAATGGACCGCAACCGCTGGGAGTTGATGCAGAAGGTGATGGATGATGTCGTACAGGCGCTGCAGCATCTTCAGCAGGATGAACCGAGATATCGCCCTGTACTGCTGTCGCTGCTGGAGCAGGGTGCCAGGCTGATCGACAGTGACAATCTGGTGGCCCATCTCAATGCAGCGGATCACCAGCGCTTTCAGAATGGATGGCCCGCGCTGTGTGAACGCGTCACACAAAAGAAGATCATGCTGTCCGAAACCACCATCCAGACCATCGGCGGCATCAAGCTGATCTCTGCAGCCGGTGATGTGATGCTCGACAACACCTTCGAGGGGCTGCTGGAGCGACAACGAAATGCGTTGCACAAGGTGGTTTTCGGACGTCTGTTTGCCTCGGCAGAGGGAACTGGAGTACGACTCCATGGGTAGAGTCATTGAGGTCAACGGACCGCTGGTCACCATCCAGCAACCCAATATCCACAATGGCGAACAGGTGCGTATCGGCAAGATGGGGTTGATCGGAGAGGTGATCAACCTTCGGGAGCAGGATGCACTGGTACAGGTCTACGAATCAACCGAGTCGCTGCAACCCGGCGAGGGTGTGGAAGGGTTGCAACACCCGCTATCGGTTGAGTTGGGACCCGGTCTTCTGGGGCAGATCTTTGACGGGGTTCAACGCCCACTCAATCAGATCATGGCACAGAGTGGCGAGCAGATCGCCCGTGGACTCAATATTCCCGCACTGGATCGTACAAGAACATGGCATTATATCCCTGCTGAAAAGTGGACCGTTGGAGATACTGTTCAGGGGGGCGCGGTTCTCGGTACCGTCCAGGAGAGCACGACCATTGAACATCGAATACTGGTCCCTCCCGATTGCCACGGTGAACTGATTGAGCTGCTCGGTGAGGGAGAGTACACCATTGAGGAGCCGATTGCCCGGTTGCGCCGGACCGACGGCAGTGAGATCGCACTGAAAATGTATCATCAGTGGCCGGTACGCACGCCCCGCCCCTACCACACCAGAACCGAATCCCATCAGCCACTGTTGACCGGACAACGCATACTGGACACCTTCTTCCCGCTGCTCAAGGGGGGGAAGGCGGCAGTCCCCGGCCCTTTCGGTGCCGGCAAGACGATCGTGCAGCAGCAGATCGCCCGCTGGGCCAATGCCGATATCGTACTCTACGTCGGTTGCGGTGAACGGGGAAATGAGCTGGTCGATATCCTGGAGACCTTTCCGAAGCTGACCGACCCGCACAGTGGGCGTTCACTGATGGAGCGCACCTTTCTGGTGGCCAACACCTCCAATATGCCGGTGGTGGCACGCGAGGCCAGCATCTACGTTGGCGTGACCATGGCCGAATATTATCGTGACCAGGGTTACGATGTGGTGATGGTGGCCGACTCCACCAGCCGCTGGGCGGAGGCGTTGCGAGAGGTGGCGGGTCGTCTGGGACAGATGCCGGTCGAGGAGGGTTATCCGGCCTATCTCGCCTCCCGACTGGCCGCCTTCTACGAACGCGCCGGTTCGGTTCACACCCTCTCCAGAAAAACCGGCTCCGTCACCCTGATCGGGGCGGTGTCTCCACCGGGTGGAGACTTCTCCGAGCCGGTCACCAGCCATACCAAAGAGATCATCCGCACCTTCTGGGCACTCTCCAAGCCGCTGGCCGATGCCCGCCACTATCCCGCCGTCTCCTGGATCGAGAGCTTCAGCGGCTATGACTCGGAGGCGCGTCAGTGGTGGTCCGAACATGTCAACCCCGCCTGGGGCGAATATCGCAAAGAGGCGATGGCACTGCTGTCACAGGCCGATGAGCTGGAGCGCATCGTCAATCTGGTTGGACCGGAGGCGCTCTCACCCAGTCAGCGCTGGGTGCTGGAGAGTGCCGAACTGATCCGTGAGGGGCTGCTGCAGCAGAGTGCACTGGATGAGATCGACAGCTACAGCTCACCACAGAAGCAGTTTGCACTGCTTGAGCTGATGGTCAAATTCCACCGGGCCGGTGAGCAGGTGATCCAGCTTGGTGCCCCGGTTGAACGGTTGATCCAGCTACCGGAGAGTGGACGTGCCCGTCGCCTGAAATCGGTCATAAAAAACGACCAGCTCGATGAGCTGAGCCGCTTTTCCTCCCAACTCTGGAGTCGGTTCGACGCACTCCGTGCCGAATATGCCACCGCAGCCGGTGATTCGGGGGCCAGTACTCCGACAACATGATGATTACGGATACAGCAGTCCAGAATATAGTCAGATGCAAAGCGGACGACCGCAGGACTAACACTACGAATGCCTCTTGTGCCCTTCAGGGTATTGGGCATTCGCGGTCATCTAAGGATGGCCGTAGCCAATTCAAGGGAGGACAATGCAGCAGATGACTATATTCTGGACTGCCCGCAGGGAGCTACCCACATCGCCCATTACTGCGTTACAACCATTTGATATAGAGTGGCTACAAGGTGAATTGCGCTTGCGCAAGAGAGAGTGCCCTGGGGCATACCTGCATGGTTGTGCCTTGTCCTGGACAATGTGGGTAAGCTCTGTATCCGCAATGATCATGTTGTCGGAGTACTAATGAAACCGCTTGAATATCGCCATGTCGCTGCCGCCCGTGGTTCGCTCCTCTTTCTCAAGGGTGGAACCAATCCATCACTGGGTGAGCGGGTAGCCATCCGGGACAAGCAGGGAAACATCCGCAATGGTCAGGTGATTCGCACTTCAGACAAGATGGTGCTGGTTCAGGTCTTCGAGACCACCGACCGGCTTGATATCGAGAATACCTGGATACGCTATCTCGATCACCCTTTTGAGCTGGCACTCTCGCCCGATATGCTGGGTCGGGTCTTCAACGGGATCGGCGAACCGCGCGACGGCCGTCCCCCGATCGTCTCCAATACCGTGCGGGACGTCAATGGTGCTCCGGTCAATCCGGCAGCGAGGGCCTACCCCAGAGAGTTCATCCAGACCGGTATCTCCACCATCGACGGACTCAACTCACTGGTCCGAGGTCAGAAACTGCCGGTCTTCTCCGGTTCCGGACTTCCCCATAACCGGCTCGCCGCCCAGATTGTGCGTCAGGCCAAGCTGATCGATGACAGCGCCAACTTCGTGATTGTCTTTGCCGCAATGGGAATCTCCTATTCCGACACCCACTTTTTCCAGTCCGAATTCGAGTCCAGTGGTGTGCTGCGTAATGTGGTGATGTTTACCAATCTCGCCAATGATCCGCCAATGGAACGGTTGATCCTGCCGAGAACGGCGCTGACCGCTGCCGAGTATCTTGCCTATGAGCTGGACCACCATGTGCTGGTGGTGATTACCGACATGACCAACTATGCGGAGGCGCTGCGTGAGATCGCCACCGAAAAGGGAGATGTCCCCTCTCGCAAGGGCTACCCCGGTTATCTCTATTCCGATCTGGCGGAGATCTATGAGCGTGCCGGACGGATTCAGAGTCGTCGTGGCTCGATTACCATGATCCCAATCCTGTCGATGCCCAGTGACGATATCACCCATCCGATTCCCGACCTGACCGGCTACATTACCGAAGGACAAATTGTGTTGAGCCGTCAGCTCCACAATCAGTCCGTCTACCCGCCGGTTCATGTTCCCCCTTCACTCTCCCGGCTAATGAAGGATGGTATCGGTCGGGACTTCACCCGGGACGACCACCCGCGGCTTGCCAGCCAGCTCTACTCCTCCTATACCCGTGCACTGGAGGCACGCAACCTTGCCTCCATCATCGGTGCCGAGGAGCTGTCACAACGTGACCAGCGTTATCTGGTCTTTGCAGACGCCTTTGAAAGCCGTTTTGTGCAACAGGGCGAGCATGAGGAGCGCAGCATCACCGATACACTCAATCTGGCCTGGGAACTACTCTCCGAACTGCCCCCTGAAGAGCTGAGCCGGGTCAGCGAAGAGGATCTGCAGAAGTATCATGGCTGGAATGGATGATGGATGACCGTCTCAACATGCCACCGACCAAATCTACCCTGCTGGAGCTGGTACGCAAGGTCGAGTTTCTCCACCAGGGGTATCAACTGCTGGAGCATAAACGGGAGCTGTTGACCCGTCTGGTCTATGAGAATCTGAAAAAATACCGTCGATTGCGTGCATCGGCACAGCAGTCGCTGGAGCGGGCCTATCAAAGCCTGAATATCACCCAGATGCGGATGGGCAGCCGACACATCCGTCAGCTCTCTCTGGGGATGTCGCCCGGACTGGAGGCCTCGATTCTCCCTCGACACCATATGGGGGTAGAGTACCCCGCCGTCACCATCGACACCTTGCCGCTTGAACCGGTCGGGCTTTTCGGTACCGATGCGACACTGGAGCAGACCCGTCTCGATTTTGCCGAGATGGCCGCCACCATGGCCCGTCTGGCCGAGGTGGAGACCGCACTGCTACGGTTGCTGGAGGAGCAGAGAAAGACCCAGAAACGGGTCAATGCATTGAAATACAATATCATTCCACGCTTTGAACGAACCATCCAGTATATCCGCAGCAGCCTGGAAGAGGAGGAGCGCAATACCCTCTTTCAGATCAAGGTGCTGTTGGCCCGGCAGCCATAACATCGACACAATTGTGCTGTACATCCTCCATGCCATGGCGCGTTCTGCATTAACGATGTAGATAGCCCCAACACCACATGGCCCTTCCTGCGAAAAAATTGAAATCCTTTATTGACAACAATTATCATTTCTACAAAATGCATCACCACATACACATAATCATCACAGGGATTATTTTTCTGACATGCATACGAATAAAGGTTATCTCTCCCTTCACCAGATTCAGTGTCGATATGATGACAACATAGTCGTCGAGAATCTCTCCCTGACGATCGAACGGGGAGAACTGCTCTGCCTTCTTGGCTATAGCGGCTGTGGCAAGACCACGGTACTGCGTGCCATTGCCGGATTCGAGCCGCTCCATCATGGTTCGATCCTGCTGGATGACTGTCTGCTCTCTTCACCCTCTATCATGGTACCGGTAGAGCAACGCAACCTCGGTATGGTATTTCAGGATTACGCACTCTTTCCCCACCTCACCGTAGCGCAGAACATCACCTTTTCCCATCGCAAGGAGAGTAGAGCGGAACTCAACCGCATCAGCGATGAGCTACTGGAGGTGATCGGCATGGAAGATTACGGCAAACGCTATCCACATGAACTATCCGGCGGTCAACAGCAGCGAGTGGCACTGGCCCGGGCACTGGCACAGAAACCTGAAGTCATTCTGCTGGATGAACCCTTTTCCAATCTCGATATCGACCTGCGTGAGCGACTGGCACTTGAGGTACGTGACATCCTGAAAGCACGCGGCATCACCGCAGTCATGGTAACCCATGATCAACACGAGGCATTTGCCGTAGCCGATACCGTTGCAGTGATGCACCAGGGAATAACCCAGCAGATCGACAGTGCCTACAATCTCTACCACAAACCGGTCAACCGCTTTGTCGCCGGGTTCATCGGCAAAGGGGCGATGCTCAGAGGCACGGTAATGGACCCATTCTCGGTTGAAACCGAGCTGGGACCATTTCAAGGTGAAGATGGCAGGAATCTGGACAGTGGTCAATCCGTTGAAGTTCTGGTCCGCCCTGACGACATCGTATACCATCCGCAAGGAGCCCATCAGGCAACTGTCATTCGCAACCACTTTCTCGGTGCAGAGTCACTCTACACGCTACAGTTGACCTCGGGTGAGGAGATTCTCGGCCTCTTCCCCAGCCATGTCCATCGTCCTGTTGGAGAGCAGGTGCGCTTCAATGTCGAAATGGAAGGTCTGATTGTATTTGAGTAGTACCTCAAGCCACACCGGATAAAATTTACATATCGTATTTACGATACCAGTATGCTGTTCCTATAGTATATTTCCTGTTGTTACGGCACACTGCAATAGACTATAGAGACTGCCTCTCTGGCGGATCAGATTGAACAAATCGCACTCACTTTTCTATCACCACCTACGAAGTGCATTCCTGGCGCTGCTTGTAGTCATGCTGTTGGTCGGTGGGATCATCTATCTACTAGCAGTGAACAGCCTGGAACAGACTGCAAAGGAGTCGCTGCTCTACAACGCAGACTTTCGCAAAGAGCGCATTCTCACCTATTTTCAGCAACAGAGAGAGTGGATCAACCGCATCACCGAGAATGAGGCCATTCGTGACTCGGTAGAGCGAATTATTGATGATTATCGTGGCAACCGGCAGACCGTCTCGTCAACCGATCATCAACAACACTTCCGTACACTGTTCTCTTCACATGAGATTGAAGATCTCTTTCTGGTCACAACAGACGGGGAACTCGCCTTTTCCATCCGACCGATGGAGGGTGAAATCGGGGTCAACCTCACCCCGGAAGGCTTTTATGGAGAGACCATATTTTCCAGACTGCTACAGAAAATCAGCGATCAGCCTGGTACACATCTCTCATCCTATGGCCGGATTGATCAGCTCGAAGAGGCCACACTGCTGATCGGGGCACCGGTCTTCAGTACCCGGAACAGCGAAAAGATGACGGCCATTCTGGTTCGTCCGGTTTCACTCACATGGATTCGTGAGCTACTGGAAAACTACACCGGCCTGGGAGAGAGCGGGGAGATCATTGTTACCGAAGTCAGCCAAGCTGGCCGTAGTGAAAATATACGCTACATCACTGGTGTCCCAACGTTTAATCGAATAAATTCAATTGGTTATTGATGACGT
>CAYFOR010000093.1:0-11549 GCA_964344785.1 uncultured Piscirickettsiaceae bacterium | reverse complement strand
TTCACGTTGGAATGACGGCCTCGCTTCAGGGCCATTTCATATTGGACAAGACTGAGTCTCCGGCCTGACAGCAGGCCTGTGATAGAATCACGCGCATGCGAGTGCGTGTTAAAATCTGTGGGATTACCCGGGTAGAAGATGGCATATGCGCAGCCAGAAACGGTGCGGATGCGATCGGTCTGGTCTTCTACCCACCCAGTCCAAGGGCGATCGATTGGCAGCAGGCCCGTGCTGTCGTCAACGCTCTGCCTCCATTTGTTTCGACCGTAGGGCTTTTTGTCAATGCCGACCGGCAGGAGGTGGAACAGGTGCTGGATCGGGTTGCCCTTGATCTGCTGCAGTTTCATGGGGATGAGACGCCCGATTATTGCAGTGGTTTTTCACGCCCCTGGATCAAGGCGGTGCGGATGAGACCCGACGTGGATTTGCATGCCGAGGCGGAACGGTATCATCAGGCATCGGCACTGCTGGTAGATGCCTATCGGCCCGGTACACCGGGTGGAACCGGAGAGGTGTTTGACTGGCGCAGAATTCCGGCACAGCTGCAAAAGCCACTGGTGCTGGCTGGTGGGCTCAACCCGGAGAATGTCAGTGATGCGATTGAGGCGGTACACCCCTGGGCGGTGGATGTCAGTGGTGGTGTGGAGCAGGATAAAGGGGTGAAAAGTCATCGCAAGGTGGCACAGTTTATAGAGAGTGCCGAGAATACTGGCCAGGAAGAGACGTGTGAATAATCGATGGAATGAACAGCCCGATCAGCAGGGGCACTTTGGGATCTATGGTGGGATCTTTGCTTCAGAGACCTTGATGGCTCCTTTGGAGGAGTTAACGGACGCCTATACCCGGTATATGGATGATGAGCAGTTTCTGCAGGAGTTGGATGCGGATCTGCAACACTATGTGGGTCGACCTAGTCCGCTCTATCACGCAGAGCGCTGGAGCCGTGAACTGGGTGGCGCACAGATCTGGTTGAAGCGTGAAGATCTCAACCACACCGGTGCCCACAAGGTAAACAACACCATCGGCCAGGCCCTGTTGGCAAAGCGTATGGGCAAGACCCGTATCATTGCCGAGACGGGTGCAGGTCAGCACGGTGTGGCCACAGCTACAGTGGCGGCGCGTCTCGGGCTCGAATGCGTGGTCTATATGGGAGCGGTCGATGTGGAGCGGCAGAAGCTCAATGTCTTCCGGATGAAGTTGCTGGGGGCCAAGGTGATTCCGGTGAGTTCCGGTTCCAAAACCTTGAAGGATGCACTGAACGAGGCGATGCGGGATTGGGTTACCAATGTCGATAACACCTTCTACATCATCGGTACGGTGGCGGGGCCTCACCCCTATCCGGCACTGGTACGGGATTTCCAGGCTATTATCGGCCGTGAGGCGAAAGAGCAGATTCAACAGCAGGCGGGGCAGCTACCCGATGCACTGGTTGCCTGCGTGGGCGGTGGTTCCAATGCGATGGGGCTCTTCTACCCGTTCCTTGGGGATGAGCAGGTGAAGATTTATGGAGTGGAGGCGGCAGGCCACGGTCTGGAGACTGGTGAACATGCGGCTCCGCTCTGTGCAGGCAAGCCAGGTGTGCTGCATGGCAACCGCACCTATATCATGGAGGATGAGAATGGGCAGATCATCGAGACTCACTCCATCTCTGCTGGACTCGACTACCCCGGTGTTGGCCCGGAGCACTCCTGGCTCAAAGATATGGGGCGCGCGGAATATGTGGCCATCGATGATAAGGAGGCGCTGCAGGGGTTCCATGATCTGACCCGAATTGAGGGGATTCTTCCCGCACTGGAGTCAAGTCATGCAATCGCCTATGTAACCAAACTGGCTCCGACCATGAGCAAGGAGCAACATATCATCGTCAATCTCTCTGGCCGTGGAGATAAGGACATCCATACGGTGGCAGAGATTGAGGGGGTCGAGGTATGAGCAATCGAATCACGGAAACTTTCGAACGCTGTAACACGCAAGGTCGTAAGGCACTGATCCCGTTTGTGACTGCGGGTGATCCCAATCGTGATGTGACGGTACCGCTGATGCATGCCATGGTCGAGGCGGGTGCCGATATCATCGAGTTGGGTGTACCATTCTCTGATCCAATGGCTGATGGCCCGACCATTCAGCGCTCCAGTGAACGTGCGTTGGAGCACAATACCAGTATCCACCATGTGCTGGAGATGGCGGTTGAGTTCCGCAAGGAGAACAGCGAGACCCCGGTGGTGTTGATGGGTTACCTCAATCCGATTGAGAATATGGGAGCGGAGCGTTTCATCGTCGCTGCTCGTGATGCTGGCGTTGATGGCGTATTGACGGTCGATATGCCCCCGGAGGAGGGGAAGGCGTTCGGTGAGCTCTGTGATCAGTACAGCCTTGCGCCGATCTACCTGCTCGCCCCAACCAGTACCGAGGAGCGGATCGGCAAGATCGCCCTTGCTGCACGGGGCTTTATCTACTATGTCTCGGTGAAGGGGGTCACGGGCTCTCAGGCACCTGATGTCGCAGAGGTGGAGAGCCGGGTTGAGAATATCCGCAAGCAGACCGACCTTCCGGTCGGTGTTGGATTTGGTATTCGGGATGCAGCCTCCGCCTCCGCAATCGGCAGCTTTGCAGATGCGGTTGTGGTTGGTAGTGCACTGGTCTCCAGAATGGAGGCGCTGCAGGAGACTCCGGAACAGATTCCAGAGGCAATTGGTGGTATTCTTTCCGAGATGCGTAAGGCATTGGATAAACTATAAGAAATAGAAAACAATTATGACCTGGTTTGAGAAGATTCTTCCCAAGATTCGGACAGAAAGTACCAAGAAGGCGGTCCCGGAAGGGGTCTGGACCAAGTGTGCTTCATGTGAGTCGGTGCTCTATCGTGCCGAGCTGGAGCGTAATCTTGATGTCTGCCCCAAGTGTGGGCACCATATGCGGATCAATGCCCGTCGTCGTCTGGAACTGCTGCTGGATAGTGGGACGACAGAAGAGGTGGCGGCCAATCTGGAGCCGGTTGACCATCTGAATTTCAAGGATCTGAAGAAATACAAGGACCGTCTGGCCCAGGCGCAGAAGAGTACGGATGAACGGGATGCGCTGGTGGTCATGCGCGGCGAGGTTGAAGGCGTGCCGCTGGTGGCAGCTGCATTCGAGTTCAAGTTCATGGGAGGGTCGATGGGCTCCGTGGTTGGTGAGCGTTTTGTGCGTGCGGTCAACATGTCATTGGAACACAACATCCCGTTGGTCAGTTTCAGTGCCAGCGGAGGGGCTCGGATGCAGGAGGCGCTGTTCTCCCTGATGCAGATGGCCAAGACCAGTGCTGCACTGAATCGACTGCGGGAGCGCAGCCTCCCCTTCATTTCGGTACTGACCGATCCCACCATGGGGGGTGTTTCTGCAAGCTTCGCAATGTTGGGAGATCTCAATGTTGCAGAGCCCAATGCGCTGATCGGTTTTGCCGGTCCTCGGGTAATTGAGCAGACCGTTCGGGAGAAGCTGCCCGAAGGCTTTCAGCGTAGTGAATTCCTGCTCGATCACGGGGCAATCGATATGATCATCGATCGTCGTGAGATGCGCACCAAGCTGGCCTCACTACTGTCGATGATGATGGAGAATAACCCTAACACCACCTCTGCTCCGGAGGTGGAAGAAACCCCTGTTGTTGAAATTGAAGAAGAGTCTGAGTGAGTGGCTTCGCTGGCAGGAAGGGCTGCATCCCCGGCAGGTTGATCTTGGGCTGGAGCGTATACGCCCGGTAGCAGGGCGTCTGCAGTTGCTGGAACCCCGGGCCAGAGTGGTCACGGTTGCGGGTACCAACGGCAAGGGATCTGCAGTTGCCATTCTGGAGTCGATTGCGCGCGCTGCAGAGATTTCAATTGGCTGTTACACCTCTCCCCATCTGTTGCGTTATAACGAACGTATTCGAATCAATGGTCATGAAGCGGAGGATGGAGCGATCTGCGAGGCCTTTGAGCAGATTGATCAGGCCCGTGGTGATATCTCGCTAACCTATTTCGAGTTCGGTACCCTGGCGGCACTCTACCTCTTCTCCCGACAGCCGCTTGATCTCTGGGTATTGGAGGTAGGGTTGGGAGGGCGTCTCGATGCAGTGAATCTGGTCGATGCTGATGTGGTGCTGCTGACCACGGTGGATATGGATCATCAGGAGTGGCTGGGAGAGAACCGGGAGGTGATTGGTCGGGAGAAGGCCGGGGTCTTCCGGGAGGGCAGGCCCGCAGTCATTGGTGAGGTTTCACCACCGGACAGTGTGCTTGAATATGCGGCGTTGTCCCGGACACCACTCTTCAGATATCAAGTTGATTTCTCCTATGGCAAGTGTAACGATAGCTGGAGCTGGAACGGCAGTTCCAGTGTGCACTATACACAGCTCCCCATCCCCAATCTTGCCGGTTCCGTTCAGTTGCAAAACTGTGCAGCGGTGCTGGAGGTGTTCAGTCAGTTGGGGTGGCTTGCGAGAATCGGGCGCGCTGCACTGGTCGAGGGGCTGCGGCGGATTCGGTTGAAGGGGCGCTTCCAGGTGATTGATGAGCGTCCTGAGGTGATTGTCGATGTCAGTCACAATCCTCAGGCGGCCCGGATGCTTGTGGAGAACCTGGATATGGCTGTGAAAACGGGTAGAACCATTGCGGTGGCAGGTATGCTCTGTGACAAGAAGATCCGATCCGTGGTTGAGATATTGGCGCCATCTGTTGACCATTGGATTGCCGTAGGACTGGATGTATCGCGAGGATGCTCAATGGAGCAGATGATGGCGGAACTGAACGGTGTTGGAGAGGTTGAGTGCTATGATGATCCGGTTTCAGGGCTTCAAAGGGCCAGAAGTATTGCGTCGGCCGTGGATCGCATTCTGGTCTTTGGTTCGTTTTATACAGTTGCAGCAGTGATGGCTGCTCAATAGAATAGCTGCCTGCAATAGCCCCGCTCACTCCTGAATTCCTGAATCGACCAGTTCTACGCTATCCAACTCTGCATTATATAATGATCTTTGTTTTTGTGGATCTGCATTGGCTATCCTGATCTGACCAATTCTGGGTTGTAGTGACTGAAACTATAATCTCTTTGTTTCCGAATCTCTCCATAGATAAATAACATGCTTGATCAGTCTCAACTCAAACAGCGCATCATCGGCGGGATCGTGCTGGTTTCGCTAGCGACCATTCTGGTCCCGTTTCTGATGGATGACCCTCATCAGGAGGTCAAGATTCTGGAGAGCAATGTGCCTCCTTGGCCTGAGGATCAGCCGCTGAGCCTGATCGAGATTAGCGAGGAGGAGTTCTCGCCGATTGTCGAACCGATTGCTCAGGAATCAGAATCCCCCCGGGTGTTGGAGAAGCCCCAAAAGCCTCCTGCGATAAAACCTGTAGTGGTTGAGAAAAAGTCTGAACCGGTTTCTGATCCAGTGGTTAAAGCACCCGTGCAGAAAACCGAGAAGAAGAAAGCGACCGTCTCTGTCAGTGGTGGAAAGCAGTGGGAGGTTCAAGTGGTCAGTTACAGCAAGAAGAGCCGCAAGCGGGCAGAGCGGTTCCAACAGCGGATGGAGAAGCGGGGTTATACCGTCTTGCTGAAGGAGAATAACAAGCAGATTCGACTGGTTACGGCACCGGTTGGCTCCAGCAAGGAGGCAAAGAAGCTCAAGAAGCAGATTGATCGTGACTTCAGGACTGACAAGGTCAAGTCGATGGTACGTCTGTTGAAGTGAGTCGGAGCAAAACGCCGCCAGCCCGACGACGAGGCAAGCAGCAAGCACAAACATCCAAGAGTGCGAAAAGGTCAGCCACCAAGGTACCATCCCCCGGTAAAAGTGGTGCTGGCCAAAAGCGGAAGGAGCCTTCACGCTTTCGTCGCAGGGTAGCGGATGCTGTCTCATGGCTGGTGAGTCGTGCCCTTCTGACGGCGCTTCCGCTCACCTTTTTCTACATCGCCTGGCTGGATTGGAGTGTTCGGGATCAGTTTGAAGGCAAACGGTGGGAGTTGCCTGCCAGGGTCTATGCAGCACCGGTCGAGATCTATGAGGGAAAGACGATGTCCGCAAGACAGCTGCTGGGAGCGTTACGGCAGTTGGGGTATCGAAAGCAGTCCGGGGTGATTGATCAGGGCACTTATCTGCAGAGTACAAATAATCGGATTCAGCTTCATACCCGCCACTTTCAGTTCTGGGATGGCACTGATTCCGCTCAACGTCTAGAGGTCCGTTTTGAGGGAAACCGAATCCGCAGGATTGAACCGCTGGGAGTTGGAGATGAGGTGGATCTGGTCCGTCTTGATCCGTTGGCGATTGGCAGCTTCTTCCCGGCCCATGGCGAGGATCGGCAGTTGGTGCAACTCGAGTCGATACCTCAACACTTGATCGACACCCTGATTGCGGTGGAGGATCGAGCCTTTTTTGGCCACTTTGGAATCAACCCGCTGGCTATTATGCGAGCCATTGTAGCCAATATTCGGGCAGGTCGGATGGTTCAAGGGGGGAGCACACTGACTCAGCAATTGGCCAAGAATCTCTTTTTGAGCAGGGAGCGCACGCTCTGGCGCAAGCTGCGTGAGGCGTTGATTACGCTGATTCTGGAGTTCCATTATGAAAAAGGGGAGATTCTGGAGGCCTATCTGAATGAGGTCTACTTTGGTCAGGATCACCGACGTTCCATTCATGGTATCGGGATGGCCAGTCAGTTTTTCTTTGGTCATGATGCAAGCCAGTTGACACTGGGGGAGTCTGCGCTGTTGGTGGGAATGCTCAAGGGGCCATCACGCTACAATCCGAGGCGCCACCCGGAGCGGGCAAAGCAGCGACGTGATCTGATCCTCGGAATGTTGGCTGATCAGGGGGTGATCAGCCCTGCAGAGTCAGAACAGGCAAAACGGCGCCCACTGGGGGTGATTTCACATGTTGCGACTGGTCAGTCGCTCTATCCAGCCTTTCTCGATCTGGTCCGCAACCAGATTTTGCGTGATTACAAACGTGAGGATCTGACTACCTCCGGGCTGCAGATCTTTACCACTCTGAATCCGTTGTCGCAGCAGGCGGCCGAGTGGGGGTTGAAGCAGCGGCTACGTGAACTGGGTGGAGCCAAGCGGGAGCTGCAGGGGGCCGTAGTGGTGGTCCATCCGGAGAGTGGTGAAGTGGAAGCGCTGGTTGGAGGTAGTGACCTCAGGGCAAGTGGCTTCAATCGGGCACTGCATGCGGTTCGGCCGATCGGTTCACTAATCAAGCCTCCACTCTTTCTGGCGGCGCTGGAGCAACCGGAGCATTATACGCTGGTAACCTCGCTCAAGGATCAGCCGTTTCAGATCAGAAGCGGCGGTAATGTCTGGCAGCCGGATAATTATGATGAAACGGCCCATGGCGAGGTGCTGCTCTATCAAGCACTGAGTCAATCCTATAATCTCTCCACTGCACGGCTGGGGGTCGATCTGGGGGTCAGTCGGCTAGTCAATATCCTGCGGCGTCTGGGAGTGGAACGGGAGATCAGCCGATATCCCTCGCTCTTCCTCGGCTCACTTGAGATGTCGCCGATTGAGGTGGCGCAGCTCTATCAGCCGCTGGCAACCGGGGGAGTGTATACCCCACTGCGTGCGATACGGGGTGTGATTGACCATCAGGGGAACCCGTTGAACCGCTACCCACTTCATGTCAAGGAGGTCTCCACTCCCGAGTCGACAGCGCTGCTGCAGTGGGCACTGCAGGAGGTGGTGCGTGATGGAACCGCCAAGGGGTTGAGCCGACTGGTGCCATCGACACTTTCGGCTGCCGGCAAGACCGGGACAACCGATGGCCTGCGCGATAGCTGGTATGCCGGTTTTACCGGAGACCGTCTGGCAGTGGTCTGGATGGGGCGTGATGACAACCAGCCCTCCGGCCTGACTGGAAGTAGTGGTGCATTGCATGTGTGGGGGAGGGCAATGTCGAAACTTCCCAATATGCCGCTGAATATTCATTATCCGGAAGAGTTGGTAGAGGTCTGGGTTGATGAGTCGGGGCGCCGACTGAGTGCCTCCTGCCGATATGGGCGATTACTACCATTCATCAAGGGTAGTGAGCCGGTAGTAGAGGTACAATGCTAAAGATGCTTTGTGGGGTTTTCGGTTACTGCAGTTTGGTGTGAGAGTTTGAGATGGGTCTGGTTACGGTGAGGTTGGTTCGGTATATGGTGCTTTTGGCACCACTGCTCCTCTATGGCTGTGGCAAAAGCGCAATGATCCCGGTAGAGGAGCACTCCAGTATCAAACTTCCACCGGTAGCGGAGGTTTACTATCGGGCGGCCACAGCGCCTGAAGTGCATCAGGCCAGGCCGCCTGCCGAGGTTGTGGTTACCAGGGCAGTACAAAAAGCAGGTATTGAAGAAGAGGCCATGCAGTGGCGTGAAATTCCGACTCCGACTCAACGGAATGTTGAACCGGTGTGGGAAACGGTATCGGAAGAGCCGATGATCGTCTCACGTGCTCAGGTCGGTCGGGACCGGGATGACCCACTACTGAGTTTGTTAAAGAAAATTGAGCGTGCGATGGGGCAGGGGGAGTATCAACGGGCCGAGGGGCTGTTGGAGCGTGCGCTACGTATCGATTCGCAGCGTGCCGGGTTGTGGCACGATTTGGGGCAAGTACGCTTCCATCAGGAAGCCTATGATGAGGCGATCACTCTGGCACGACGCTCCAACCGCCTGGCTGCGGGTAGCGCTGTACTGCGTGAGGAGAATTGGTTGCTGATCGCCCGGGCTAAAGAGGCGCTGGGTGATTTGGAGGGAGCACGTGTGGCCCGGAAAAAGGCAGAGCAGTAGTGGGAGAGCGTTCGTCAGAGGTGCTGGGGGACAGTGGAGTTTTTACCCGGTCAATCGAAGGGTTTCAGTCACGTAGACCACAGATGGAGATGGCTGATGCGGTGGCCGATGCGATTGCCGAGCGGTCCATGCTGGTGGCAGAGGCCGGTACCGGTACCGGTAAGACCTATGCCTATCTTGTGCCGGCACTGCTTTCCGGAGAGCGGGTGATCATCTCTACCGGGACCAAGAATCTGCAGGATCAGCTCTTTCATCGTGACCTCCCGGCAGTTCGAAAACTGCTGGGGCGCGGTGTGGTGACGGCACTGCTCAAGGGGCGTTCCAACTATCTCTGTCTCTATCGAATGGCGCAGGCAGATGAGCAAGGGCGGTTCAGTTCACGACGAGAGGCCTCAACCTTTGTCCGGGTGCGCCGCTGGGCGCATCAGACGGAGTATGGCGATATCGCCGAGGTGGATGATGTGGAAGAAGGCGATCCATTCTGGCATAACGTTACCTCGACAGCGGATAACTGTTTGGGGCAGGAGTGCGATCAGTGGGATCAGTGCTATGTGGTGCAGGCCAGACGAAGGGCACAGGAGGCCGATCTGGTGGTGGTGAATCATCATCTGTTTTTTGCCGATCTGGCACTGAAGGAGGAGGGGTTTGGTGAGCTTCTACCAGGTGCCAATGCGGTGATTTTTGATGAGGCACACCAGTTGGCAGAGACTGCAAGCAGTTTTTTCGGAGAGCGCATCAGCCAACGGCAGCTCAAGGAGTTGGCGCAGGATACGGTAGCAGAGCAGCTTGTCGGTGCACCGGATCATCAGCAACTCAGGCAGCGATCGGATGCGTTGAGCAAGGCGGCCTCGGATTTGAGGTTGGCATTTGACCGCAAGGAACGTACAACGCTCGGACGTTTTCCGTGGGGAGAGTTGATGAGCCGTGGTGGACTGGATCAGGCGCAGGAAGCGGTCGAGGAGGCGCTACAGCTGCTGGTCACGGAGCTGGAGCTGGTTGCCGAGCGGTCCAAGGGGCTGCAGGGCTGCCTGGAGCGGGCTGAGCAGTTGCAGGATCTGTTCTCCCGCCTGACCGGCAAGGCGCCGGAGAATCAGATTCACTGGATTGACCTGTTCAAAAATGGCTTTGCCATTCACCATACTCCCCTGGAGATTCGTGACACCTTTCAGAGGTATATTGAAGGCCGAAGCTGTAGCTGGGTCTTTACCTCAGCCACGCTGGCCGTGGATGGGCAGTTTGACCATTTTTTGCACGAGTTTGGTATCGAGGAGGCAATCACCGTGCAGTGGGAGAGTCCTTTCGATTATCAGCGGCAGGCGCTCTTTTTCCATCCAAAGGGGTTGCCGCAGCCCAACACGGATGCCTATGGAGAGAGTATGCTGGAGCAGATGTTGCCAGTGATCCGGGCGAGTCAAGGGCGTGCCTTTCTGCTGTTTACCAGCCACCGGGCACTGCGTGAGGCGGCCGAATATCTGCGTCAGCAGTCGATGGAGTTTCCGCTGCTGGTACAGGGAGAGGCATCTCGCGGTCAGTTGCTGGAACAGTTCAGAAAACAGGGGAATGCAGTGCTGTTGGGGGCGGCTAGCTTCTGGGAGGGGGTGGATGTGCGGGGAGAAGCGCTCTCCTGTGTGATCATCGACAAGTTTCCGTTTGCCTCACCCGGCGATCCTGTGCTGCAGGCAAAGATACAGGCACTGAATAGCGCAGGTCGCAATGCCTTTGTGGAGCTGCAACTCCCCAGGGCGGTGATTGCATTGCGTCAGGGGGCGGGACGGTTGATCCGGGATATCCATGATCACGGTGTATTTGTGGTGTGTGATCCCCGGTTGCTCAAGAAGGGGTATGGTCACACCTTCCTCAATAGCCTGCCGGATATGGCAAGGACCCGTGAAATTGGCGAGGTGGAGGCCTTTTTCGAGCAACTTCGACAGGAGGCTGCATGAGCCCGATTCATAAAATTCTGGCAATTGATACCGTGACCGAGGGATGTTCGGCAGCACTGCTGGTTGGTGAGGCAGTCTATGGCCGGTTCGAGGTCACCCCTCGTGGGCATACACAACACATTCTACCGATGGTCGATCAGCTGCTGGTGGAGCACTCTTGCAAGCTAGGTGAGTTGGATGCGATCGCTTTCAACCGGGGACCGGGCAGTTTTACCGGGCTTCGTATTACTGCAGGGGTGGTACAGGGGCTGGCCTATGGTGCCGATGTGCCGGTTATTCCTGTCTCATCACTGGCTGCACTGGCCTATGCACGATATATGACGGATGGGGAGCAGCAGATTCTGGCGGCAATCGATGCACGTATGGGTGAGGTCTACTGGGGGGGGTATCATATTGTTGATGATCTGCCGGTATTGCAGGGGGAGGAGAGGGTGATTCCACCACAGCAGCTTGAGTGTGTTGAAGGGACGTGGGTTGGTGTGGGGAGTGGCTGGAAGACCTACCAGGAGCCTCTACAGCACCAATTTGGTGGTCAGTTAACCAGCGTTGATGGAGAAGCACTGCCTTCGGCGGAGACGGTTGTCCGTCTGGCGTTGCCGGAGCTAGAGCAGGGGCGTGTACTTTCCGCTGTTGAGGCCCAGCCGCTCTATCTGCGTAATCAGGTGGTTCACCAGAAATCCTGATTGCCCACCGCTCTGTTTCAGATCGATCACCCCCCTGGTCTTGACTCAACATGAAAAAAATATAAATTTTTTGTTGACGTACTGATTCATCTCTGTAAAATACGCCGCTCGCTACCTGAGCGGTAGTGATGATCTTTAACAGATAGTCA
>CAYFOR010000092.1:0-11614 GCA_964344785.1 uncultured Piscirickettsiaceae bacterium | reverse complement strand
GGAACTCACTCTTACCCTCTCTGTTCAGGGCCATTTATGGATTGGAATAGACTTCCCTGCTTTCAACGCCAGCCGGAAAAATTATGGAAGGAGTTTCCCTGACATCACCAACAGTTCCATGGTCTTGTCCGGAACCCTGTCCATGTGCCCGTGGTCAATATCTGTCTTGAGACTTCCGGCCAGCGTAGAGAGTTCAGGAAAACCGAAAGATGCAGCACTCCCCTGAATACGATGAGCAGAGTCACGAACCTGCCCCCAATCACCACGCAACAGTGCAACATTGATGGTGTCCTTGTCTTCTCTCAGACCATTCAGAAAGATGGCAACGATCTCATCGTCCAGTTCACCGTCCATGACGGTGGCCTGACCAGCCATCAACTCAGGCTGTTTGAGGAAATGTGCCAACACCTTTTTGAGCGACGCCGGATTGATCGGCTTCTCCAGGAAGTCATCGCTTCCTGCTTCAATACACTGCTGCCTGTGCTGTTCTGTCGCATTGGCCGTCAAGGTAATGATCGGGGTTTGTGTTCCCATGGATCTCAGCCGTCTGGTTGCCTCAACACCATCCATCAGCGGCAATTGCATATCCATCAGAATCAGATCAAAGGTATGCGATGTAGCCAGATCCACCGCCTCCTGGCCATTGCTGACAGTAGTAACATTCAGCCCCAACCGCCCCAGGATGGTGCGATCCAGCAGTTGCAACGACAGCATATCCTCTGCAACCAGCACGGCAGGCTGCCTCCCTTCATCACTGGGTTTTCTACTCAATCGCTGATCACTCTTTTCGTCGCTATCCATCGCCAGTATCCAAAGATAGCATAACTACAACGCGGGATGGTATCCATGTAAACGGTATGAAAGGGGCCGATAACACCTATCCGAGATAGCGCTGCAAGACGCCATGCAACTTCTCCTTTTCTATCGGCTTCTCCAGAAAGCCATTACATCCCGCTTCACTGAACTGCTCCCGATGTTTTTGCATTACGTTGGCGGTTACTGCAACGACAGGTGTGTTGTTGCCGGACATTCTCAGGGCTTTTGTCGCAGAAACACCATCCATCACCGGCATCTGCATGTCCATCAGAATCAGATCAAAACGGTCAGTCCCCACCAAATCGACGGCCTCCTGTCCATTATTCGCCAAAATGACTGACAGCCCCAAATTTTCAAGAATTCGTTTCTCCAACATCTGAAGCGCTCGGTTGTCTTCAACCACAAGCACCTGCCCACGGTACCCATCAACACGGTAGTCCGAGTTTGCTGTCGATACTTCTGTCTCACTCTGTTTCAAAGGGAGATGCAGGCTGAAGGTTGATCCTTCATTGGGCACACTGTTCACCTCGATCTTGCCCCCCATCAGCTCGCTCAGCCTATTGGAGATATAGAGGCCCAGACCACTGCCTCCAAATCGTCTGGTATTTGAACGATCTGCCTGTTCAAAACGATCAAAGAGTCGTTCCAGCTGATCCTGTGCGATCCCAATGCCGCTATCTGTAATCTCAAATCGAAGATGATCTTCAATCTGAACCACCCTGCATACCACCTCGCCTTTTTCGGTAAACTTGATGCCGTTACCAATCAAGTTGAACAGTACCTGTCTGATGCGCTCCTCATCACCGATAAACTGGTGATGCGGCAGTTCCGACTTGATCGAAAGGTGCAGCCCGGCCTCGGTGGCACGACAGGAGAATATCCTTTCCAACTCACCCAACAGTGCATTGAGATCAAAACTCTGCTCCTCAATGACCAGCTTTCCCGAATCAATCTGCAACACATCCAGAATATCATTGACCAGCGCCAACTGGTGATGACCGGCAGACAGAATGGACTGGATAATCTCCTGCTCCTCCGGGCTGTTGCATTCTCCCATCAGCAGCTCACTATTTCCCAGAATGGACGCCAGGGGAGTACGCAGTTCATGACTCATTGAGGCCAGAAACTGATCCTTGGCCCGGTTCGCCTGTTCGGCGATATGCGCTTTCTCCTCCAATTGTCGATTGAGTTCTACAGTCGCCGTATTATCGAAACCATAAACAAGTACCTTTCCATATTTCGGTGCACCCTTGATGAGCAGTTGGTAGTGACGTCCACCATCCGTAACCATGGCATCAATGGAACGTTCCTGCTCGATCACGAGCTCCATCTCATCCAGCGTCATATCCGGCCAGATATCAGTCAACCGACGAATCGAGGGAAGCAATGCAATCTTGGCATCATTTTCCCAATTGAGTTCACCATCCCTGGAGAATGAAAAAACCGGCAGACGATTGTGTTTCGGGAAGTTGATCATCTTCTCGATTCTGGAGTTGGCCTGCTGCAGTTCCTCCCGCAATTGGCTGTTCTCCTGCTCTAGTTTTTGAAGGTTATCGTTCTCCATTGCACTCTCTCACCTCAGTACCACCTCATCAATTTTCCACCTCAACATGATATCTCCGCTATTCAGGTACATCACCTGATCTCCCTGAACAGACAACCATCCCCCCGAAATCCAGATGCTCCAAGCTGCGTATAGTTGCAGACCCTGTCCAGATTGATCGGTTCAATTTCGAAATGCACGTCAGTAGACACGCAAGGTCATGGTCTTCCCTTTCTGGTTCATCTCTACTCTGCGGAGAAAGTTCATCCCCAACAAGGCCTGCTCAAGCCCGGGCACCACAACTGCTGCAACATGACGCTGCTCAATGCCTTCGAACTGTACGGAGTCAACAGTCGTCCGGTAGGCTTGAATCGCACCGGCAGCAGTCTGTAGTGTCACCCGATTCGAAGGTTTTCGATACTGACCCAGTTTTAACCTGTGGGAGATTGACTGCGGAATGGAAAGGTAACTGGCTCCGGTATCAATCAGAAATGTTGTCGCAACACCATTAATACTGCCGTTACCATTAAAGTGACCTGACCGGTCTGCAGTCAACAACACCTCCCGCCCTCTCTCTGTCACCAGAATCTGCGGGGGCGGACTCTCAAGCAAGCGATCAAAGACGAGATAGATGAGCAGCATCACTGCTCCCACATAAAACAGGTTAGCCATCGAAAGCAGCGTTATAACAGACCGCCCGTTTCAACAATTCCTGCCCTTGAACAGGTTATGTACCCGCATCAGCTCTCTATACTGCCCCCAGGCATTGGCCAGAGACAGCACAAGCTGCACCAGCTCGTCGTCATTAACCGGTTTCTGCAGGAACTCAAAATTGACACCGATTCGTTCCAGTATCTCTTTCAGAGCGTAGTCCATATAGGCTGTGACAAAAATGATTCGGACCTCACCGTCGATCGCCCTGATCCGTTCTGCCGTCTCCAGTCCGTCCCACCCACCGGGCATGCGCATATCCAGTAGTACAACGCTATAGGGGTCTCCCTCCTCAATGGAGGTTTCAATTTTCTGATATCCCTCCTGTCCACTGGAGGCAACATCCACCCTGAATCGTAGCGGTGACTGCTCATCGGCACCATCATCCCCTACCAGCTCATTCACTTCACAACAAATTTCAGTAATTCCATCCGAAAAAAGCTGCTGATAGAGCATCAGTACATCCTTTTTGTCATCTACAGCCAGCACTCGCCACTGCTGTTCCTGCTCGAACTGTTCAGTAATGGCCATCTCCCGGGATGGACAGGTGACCAGAAATTGCTTCAGCACGCGAATCAATGCGCCACGGTCGATCGGCTTGGCCAGAAACGCATTACACCCTGCCGCTTCAAAAGCCTCTCTATGCTTTTGCAGCACATTGGCTGTCAGTGCCACAATGGGGGTTCGATTCCCCTCATCTCGCAATTGCCTGGTTGCGGTAATACCATCCATCCCCGGCATCTGCATATCCATCAGAATGAGATCAAACGGCTGCCTGGAGACAAGTTCGATAACCTGTTCTCCATTATCGGCAACAGAAACATCCAATCCCATCTTTTCCAGTATGCGCTGCTCCAATAACTGAAGTGCCGGGGTGTCCTCTGCTACCAGTACCGTTCCACGGAAACAGCCCTCATCAGCCTGACCTGAGCCTGGCATCGCATGCTCTGCCGCCAGATTGCTGATCCGGTATGGCAGTGAAAGCTGAAAGGCAGACCCTGCACCCAACTCGCTGGAGGCATTGATCGTCCCTCCCATCATCTCTGCCAGATTGAGGGAGATATAGAGCCCAAGCCCATTGCCGCCAAAGCGGCGCGAGATTGACCCGTCCGCCTGCTGGAACCGATGGAATATCTTTTCCATGGTTTCGGTACTCATCCCAACACCACTATCTTCAATTTTGAACTGAAGACTCTCTTGATCATGCCAGACTGTCAGGGTAACCCATCCCTGTTCCGTAAACTTGATGGCGTTGCCAATCAGATTCATCAGAATCTGATTGATTCGATGGGCATCTCCCATCAATTGCTGATCCTCAGTATCTTTCAATTCAATATTGAAATTCAGGCCGGCATCCTGTGCCCGTATCGACTGCATTCGATAGAGATCATCCAGCAGTGTAGAGAGATTATAGGGGGCATCTTCTACGACAATGGTTCCAGCCTCAATCTTCAGCATATCGAGTATGTCATTGACCAACACCAGCTGGTTACGCCCGGCATAGACGATCGACTGAAGCATCTGCCCATCTTCCGTACCACGATATTTCCCGGCCAGCAGCTCACCATTGCCGATAATCGATGTCAGTGGAGTTCGAAGCTCATGGCTCATACTGGCGAGAAATTCCCCTTTCGCCAGATTAGCCGACTCCGCTTCCATTCTCGCGATTGAAAGCGCCTTCTCAAGATGACCTATCTGGCGTTGAGCCTGTATCAGCGTCAGCTGGGCATCAACTCGGGAAAGAACTTCCCGTACTTCGAAAGGGCTGACGAGGTAATCCACTGCACCCACTTCAAAGCAGTGGGCCTTTTCCTGCTGAACCTTCCCGGATGATAGAAACAGTACCGGAATCTGCTTTCCTGTACCCAAGCCGTCTACGATCTGTCGACATAGATCAAACCCACTCATATCAGGCAGCTCGACCTGTAGCAGCACCATATCCGGAGGCGAGACAGCGCGAACAGCCTCTAGTGCCTGTGCACCATTGGATACAACCTGCACCTGATAGCTACCATTCTGCCCTAAAATGGCCGCCAACAGATCCACATCAGCCGATTGCCTCCCAACGACCAGAATGGAGGCCGTATCGACACTGAGCACTTCAGTAGTCACGAGCTCCACTGGCGATGATATACGGCAGCCTCCGATCAGCCACTCCTGCCTCTACTCCTGTTATCTTTGAAACACAAACCTCGGTTTCAGCCATAGTACCAGCAGCGGCAGAATGGTCAAGGCGGTGATAACATCCAGTATCAGTGCCTCACTGATATAAAGACTGACAGACCATGTATTGGCAAGCTCTGTATTCATCAACGGAACAAAACTACCCAACAGAACAACCACGGAGACAATCACGGCAGAGCCCGTTGTGCTGAGAGTATTGCGTAACGCATCATTCCAGTTGCCACCCGTTGCCTCCATCTCCTCACGCAGGCGTGACACCATATAGATGCCATAGTCCACGCCAAGCCCCATCGCGATACTCAGCGCCACTTGTACATGGAATGCGAGGTTGGCCGACCACTCCTTGATCTCGGTCATATAACCACCCAGGCCATATTGCGAGAACAGTGTCACGAACAGCATCACCACCAGGATACCGGCGATTGAGAGAGAGCGGAACATCAACGCCGCAATCAGGAAGATTGCCAGCGCCGTTGTCAACGGACTCTTCAACCACTCCGACATGGCTACTACACGTGTTGCCTCGGTTGCCCCCAGGAACCCACCCACGGCAGGCTCTGTAATGGATGGGTCACCCACAATCTGCGTAACATGGCGGTACCCCGGCTCCCCCGGGTTTCCAACGTGGAGATCCACTTTCTCACCATTACGGAAACCGATCTTTATCTTGTTGAAGCCGGGCTCATTCTCATGTGCGACCAGATAGCGTTGAATATCCTCGGTCACCTTGTGGGTCGCAATCGGGTCCATGGTATTGACAAACCCCATCACAATTCCTTCATCCCAGGTCTGTGTATTGACAAAAGACTCCAGGTCACCCGGACCGGTATTGGCCTGCAACAGGCCATTGTAGGTCTGCACCATATCATCCGGACTGGGCACATACTCGGGGTCTTCCGGATCACGATAGGCATACCAGTTCCGCTCATCGGTCATATGTCCTTCAGTCGGAATGGTGTAGAGGTTGAGGTGATCTGTCGGGTTATCCCCTTCCGGTGTGGTCATGATCATGTTGACCGTCTTGACAAACTGGATATAGGAGCCGGTATAGCCGATGTACTCATGCCCTCGCATCCACTCCTCAAGCTGGTTGAGTGCCGCCAGCACAGAGGCATCATTGAAAATTCCCTGCACCGGGTCTTCATCGATATCATAGCAGACCTCCGGCCCTTGCAGACGATCACCATCATCGTTATAGGCATCTGCCCCACAAGATGGGAGAATCGGCTTCTTCGCCCGTACCGGTATATTGACCGAAATGACCCCCGGCATGATATTACCCAATCGCTCCAGTTCATGGATGGCCGCCACATTCGAGGGCTTGCCATCAATCATGACCTCCTCTTCCCCCATCAGACTACCGAGTGCAAAGTAGTCCTTGAATGCCGCACGGGAGTAGTTGATCCCTTTTTCCACACCCGGCATGATATCCCCTTCCTGCTGTATCCGTGCCTGCTCGGCAGTAGGGTTTTCCGCACCCATCGCCTCAAGACCTTCGCCCAGTTTGGCATACTGTGCAGAGACCACCATTACACCTGCAATGATCGCCACCGGAATCCATTTACCCGGCCCGGCCAACAGTGCCGAGAGCTTCCGCCCCATGGTCTGTTCCCAGGCCCGCTCATCGTCATGCTGCTCTTTCGCTGGCGTGAAGGTGATCAGTAGCAGGGGAATCAATGTGGTTGTGGTCAACAGCAGTGTCGCCATCCCAAACATCCCGAAATAGGCATATGCCTTATAGAAAGAGATGTCGACAAACGAGAGAGTAAAGAACCCTACCATATCGGTAACAATGGACAACGTAGCCGGTACAATCGTATGACCAATTGCAATCTCGGCCGCTTCCTGCGCAGTACTACAACTCGGCGAATGCAGCTCCTGCAGATAACGGCGCACAATCTGCACCGAGTGACCAATACCGATTGCCAGCAGCAACATCGGCGTCAACACCATCATCGTGGTCAATTTGAACTGGGTATAGCCCATCAACCCCAGGGTCAGAATGATGGTCATGCCAACCCCAATCAGTGGCAGAATCGCCCCCTGCCAGTTGCGGAACTCATACCAGAGTACTGCAACCACAATCAGCAGCGAGATCGCAAAGAGCCAACTCTTGTTGACCAGATCCAGCAGCATGTAGGCAAGGAAATAGGGCTCGCCTGCTGTCATGAACTCAACGCGGTCCCCATACTGCTCACGATACTGGTCCACAAGCGCACTGACACTGCGCACCCATGGCAGATAATCAGCCTTCACATCATCACTATAATCGCCAATGATGAAGGTCGCCTTCGGTATGCAGTTGTTATGGGCGTGATGACGGGTCTCTTTGGTAAGGCGCCCTTCACTGTCAATCAGATCACATTTATTTCCACTGGCATCCTCATAGTAGACCAGCATGGACTCCATCGCAGGATGGTTATGCAGCGCATCCTCCAGAAATTTCAGGTCAGCCTTTGCCTGCTGCGGGTTATCCGTCGGTATGCCTTCAACTGGCAGCATCCTCTTGAACTGCAAACTGCCATACTCATCCAGCCCCATAAATTTCACTTTGGACGAGGCAATATCGATAAAGTTGGGCACATTGGCATGACTCAAGGCTGTCACATCATTGTGGAGCTGCTGCACCATATTGATGAACCAGGGATCGCCATTCTGATAGATATCCCCTTCCTTTACCTTCATCCCCCAAACCATCAGGTTACCCATACCATAGGTATGCTCTCCATAGAGGTTGGTAGCTACATAACGGTCTGTCGGTGGCAGCAGCGTATCCGGGTCATTCCGAATGTCGAGTTGGTCGATATAGAGTGCAGCACTGATGGTGGCGGCAATCAACAACAGGATGATTGGCCAGCGAAACTTCAGTACAAACCGTGCATATTGACGACTGATTTTTCCTTCACTATTACTCATGACAGGTCCCGGATACGATTGAATTCAGAAAAAAGCCCAGCCAGATGACTCTCCATCCAGGCTGGGCTATTTTTAGCTACTATTTTAAGAATACTTCAGCAATTAGAAGATGTACTTCAGACCGAGTTGGAAATTGGATGACATCTCCATTTGACCAAACTGGGTGTTGGCATCTCCCCAGTACTTGTTGTACTCAGCTGTTCCAATCATCTCGTCAGTGAAGCTGTACTCCACATCGAAACGATCCCATTTGCCGCCATTCTCTTCATACATGAAGATATTATTCCAGCGGTGCTGCTGCTCTGCACCAAACGGCTTGGACATGAAGAAAGAGTAGAACTCCTTGTTCTTTTCAGCCTTTTGCAGCCCATTTGTCAGATGCAGTGTTGCGGCATCACCCGTATAACGAGCACCAGTATAGTGGCTCTCAACACCATCTACACTCGGTCTATGCATCACATCAACATAATCCAGATTTCTCATCTGAATAAACTGACCACTCAACATCAGGTTGGTCATCACCGTGACATCTGCGCCAAGTACATACTTGAAGAAGTCTGCCTTTTCATTTGTCAAGGCACCTGTAACATCTCCGATGGCCAATGCGGCACGGTCAACAATCGGGGTCATGACATCCTTGTCGTATAGAAACTCACCCCTAAATACAACTGGCGCACCTAAACCATCAACTGCCATATCAAGTGCAGCACCCAAGCTCTGTACACGGTTTGTCTTTTCTGTAAATACCAGATTTGCTGTATTCCCATCATAAGGAGAAAAAGCAGTACCATTTTTCTGGAGCTGGATTGTGGTTGTTTTCTCAGAAGTACACGCCTTAGTGCCACAGTTTCCATCCACCCCACCAGTTGGTGTTACCGACACATATGCAGTTGTTAATTCAGCTCCAGTCTGATCTTCCCAATGCACACCTACATAAGGATTTGCATCCTCATGATTATAGTAGTTGATCGAATAATTCACCCCTCCATCAGTAGATCCTTTATAACGGAGACCAAAATTAGGGTCTTCAGAATGGTCAACTCGATACTCTGATGTCAAATTTGAGAAATTGTAAAAGGTTGCAAATGATGTCTCACCCATATACTCAAACATACTGTTAGGATTATCTGTATCCCAGTTCAGAGAGTAAGTAGTATCGTTGTCTGAATCAATCAGATTAGTCACTTCATTATTACTACCCATTGCATTAGTGGTAAACCCACTATTTGTAGATGCTGAATTCGCTGTTTCATACAAACAACGTGCGCTGGTTTCAGCACCATTACACCCTGTCGCGTTGAGACCAGCAAAGTCACTGGCATCTGTACTGTTTCCTACAAACTCAGATACTGTTGCACCTTTGTAGCTATTATACAGCCCAGTACTATACGCATCATTAGCACCATTTGATGCCGCTGCAGTAAAGAATGCTGCCACCTTACCCAAGGCTGGTCCAACATTCAAAAATCCATTGGTTTTACCAGTAATACTATCTACCCCCTTCATCACAAAAGGGTGCCCCTGATCACCATTGGTATGCGCAGTATTCTTAAGACTGGTAATACTCAGACCGGGAATCTTGTTCGCCTTGGCCTGACTCAGAATAAACTGCATGTTCCCACCATTCTCCAGGTCCGTTTCGGCATTTACCAACCAGACCGGAATACGAGAATCCTCCATCGTGTTCTGTGCAAATTCACGATAATCAGTTGGATTAACAATATCTAGCAGCTTCATGCCATCTGCAGTTCCCCAAACAACCTGCTGTTTACCCGCACGAACGAAAACCGGCGCACTCTCTTCTCCAGTAGACACTTCGGTATCAAAATAGAGCTCACGCAGAAATTCGTGCTGAGAGTAAGACTCTTCTCCCTGATAGCTGGGGCGGCCTTCAGCATCATAGCGCATGTTCAATTCTGCATGAAATGTTGAGCCTTCTTCTCCCACATCTCCATTCACAAAAAGGCGCGCACTTGTTTCAGACTTATAAAATTCACCAGCCTTATGTACAGTCGTTGAATCTGTTCTTGTATTACCTTGTCCAATCGTCTGTCCCTGTTTGGTAAAAAATGCACTCTCGTTTTTCAACTCGCCAGAAAACTCCCAAGAACTTTCCTCCTGGGCCACAACAAACTGTGAGGCGATTACAAGCGCAACTCCTGACGCAATCGTCGTTTTATTAAACATATTCCTCTTCCTCTATTCTTATTAAAATCTGAATTAACGCTTGATCTTACGCAGTGTACGCTCTGTCCAGAGACTTGCTTTCAGTTTCTTGTCATTTTTGGTGATTACATCTTTAGGGATAACCGCCCAAGTCTCATGACCGGTAGCATGGGTCTTCCCATACCAGTATCCCCAGTACTGAGCACGAGGATCATCAAGGCCGAAGCTTGTCCAGGCACGGTCAATCGTCTTGATCTTTTCACCACCCTTGAAGTAATCGGTGCGGTAATCCGCAAAGGTTTTGGTATCCACATAACTGATGCGGCTGTCATACCACCAGTTGTCACGCTTGGGCTTGCTCTCAACCTTATAGACCGATTTTCCTTCCGAAGTACAGGATGCACTGGGAAGATTTTTCATGTACTTATTCCGCTGATTCTTCGGAATATCCATGGCACTCAGACATCCACCAAAGGTCTCTGTTCCCAACAGAGCGTGGGTCTCATGCTGTGGTTTACGCAGCAACACATCACCAAAGGTGAAGTCTGTCCCACCCCATGCATCATCATGTGCCGGTTCTGCAAAACGACGGATCTTTCGCAGTGCCGGTAACCAGATCGCATAGGATTGTGATTTGCTGTCATCGACAAAATCAGTGATCAACATGCCGGTACCCTTCAACTTCCCGGAACGGAAAATGGCGATATCCTTGGCCATGACCTTGCCATCGTTATAGTCGTTGTTGAGATAGCGTTCAACGGTCAGTGTGGTCGGATTCTCTCCCTCTGAACGGCTGACAATCAGGGTAATTTTCTTGCCCTTCTTTTTAATGCCAAAGTTCTTCAGTGCATAGAAATGGTTGACGAAATAGACCTGCTCAATAATCTCTTCAGCAGTCGGTGTTCCTGCTGGCAGTGGAAGCGTCTTTGAGACACCAGCGGATAGGGTGAACGGAACAAACGACAGTGCAGCGGCTGCCACACCAATAATTGCCTTTTTCATAATCTAGAGAGTCTCCTTCGATATTTAAAATATATGAATAACCTTAGTATCGTTTGATACACATCCCATGTATTTATTCCGCATATGGATGTATTTTTTATCATTATTTGCGCGATTGTTGCGCTATCGATAAATACTGTCAACTGATTAATTAAATATCAGTATTTAATTGAATACAACTATATCAACACTATCCAATTGTTGGCTTTATCTGGAACAAATAAGTCTATTCCAATCCATAAATGGCCCTGAACAGAGAGGGTAAGAGTGAGTTCC
>CAYFOR010000091.1:0-11879 GCA_964344785.1 uncultured Piscirickettsiaceae bacterium | reverse complement strand
GTCATCAATAACCAATTGAATTTATTCGATTAAACGTTGGGACACCAGTGAGTTTGAATATGTCAGTAACATCAAGATCTCTGCTGAACATCTGCTGGGTATCATCAATGATGTACTCGACTACTCAAAGATTGATGCCAACAAGCTGGAGTTGGAGAATGCTGAATTCGGACTCAACGATGTCCTGAAAAATCTGGCGGACATTTTAAGTTTCAAGGCCGAAGAAGCCGGTGTTGAGGTGATGTTTCGCGTCATGCCGGATATTCCCCGCCAGCTTACCGGTGATGCCTTGCGATTGGGCCAAATCCTGATCAACCTTTGTACCAACGCGATCAAGTTTACTGAGGCGGGTGGAGAGGTGATCCTCAGTATTCATATCGACCAGCTGAATGACGAAAGGGTCAAATTGAAATTTTCGGTCAAAGACACCGGTATCGGCATTTCACAAGAGCAGCAGGACCGCCTGTTTCACTCTTTTTCCCAGGCAGACGCAACCATCAGCCGAAAATTTGGTGGAACGGGATTGGGACTGGCCATCAGCAAGAAGCTGGTGCATATGATGGAGGGAGACATCTGGCTGGAAAGCCGACTCGATGAGGGAAGCACGTTTTACTTCACGGGCAACTTCGGTGTAACTTCTGACCGCAAGATAGTTGATGTGAGTGGAAATAAACAGTTCCATCCAGACAACCTGAAAGTACTGGTTGTGGATGACCAGAAGAGTGCCAGACAGATTCTACTGGAGTTTCTGGAAAACTTTGGCTTTGAAGCAGTCGAGGCTGAATCGGGCCGACAGGCCATCGAAATCCTGGAGTTGGCCAGTGACCAGAACAAACCCTTTAACCTGGTGCTGACAGATCTGCGCATGCCGGGCATGGACGGTATCGAGGTTACAAAAGCCATCAAGAGCGATACCAGACTGAAGACACTACCCGCTGTTGTACTGGTCACAGCTCATGGCAGAGAACTGGCCAGCAAGGTACTGGATGAACTGGACATGACCGAGTACCTGACCAAACCGGTGACGCCATCGGATCTGATGGATAGCATCATGAATGTCATGGGCGGGCAAACAACCGGAAAACCGTCGCCTGCAAAGCGGCAGCAGGTGCGCACCGACTATATTGAACAGTTGCAGGGGGCTCGTGTGCTGGTGGTCGAAGATAACGAAATCAATCAGGAGCTGGTTATGGAGTTGCTGACGACCAATGGTATCAAGGTCGCCATTGCAAATAATGGTAGCGAGGCACTTGAAGTACTGAACAGAGTTACATTCGACGGCGTACTGATGGACTGCCAGATGCCAGTCATGGATGGCTACACTGCATCACGGGAGATCCGGCGCCAGCTTCGTTTCAAGGACCTGCCGATCCTGGCGTTGACGGCCAATGTCATGAAAGGTGATCGTGAAAAGGCGCTACAGGCAGGCATGAACGACCAGATTGGCAAACCGTTCAAGGTGGATGAGATATTCAGAATCATGAGCCAGTGGATCAAACCGAACCATGAGCATCCGCAGTAAAATCAGCAATGGTTTTCTGCTGGTGGCATTGACACTGTCACTGCTGTTGACTGGTGGTGCCTACTGGATTGCCCACAAGACGAATGAAAAACTGGTTACCGATCACTTGTCATCCGTGGTGAGTATCCAGAAGCATAGAGTGGAACAGTTCCTTGCCTGGAACCGGGAACGTGTTGCCCTCGTCGCCAGTAGAACTCAACTACGTCTTACATTGGACAAATATCTCAAGGCCCCCAGGCAGCAGTATCTGGACAAAATGCATCGGATTCTGAAAGATGCCCTGAATTCAGTACGTGACTTCAAAAGCGTTTCGCTGGTGAACCTGCAGGGAAAAGTGGTTGCCTCAACAGAACCGGACAAAATCGGCAGACAGTTCCGTTTTAGTAACTTCAGACAGTCCGGTTCCGGCGATAATCCAGCAACCCAGAAACTGAACCTGAACGAAAAACAGCAATTGAGCATTGAGTTGCTGGGTCCGCTTCTGTTGGATGACAAGCTGCTGGGCAGGGTCTGGATTGAAATGGATGGCGGTGAGCTGGTCAATATCATCAGTGACTATACCGGCCTTGGTGAAACCGGCGAAACCGTTTTGGGCGAATCACTTGAGGAGGGGGTGCGCCTGTTCACTCCAACACGTTTCCGGATGGAGAAGAGTCGGCCACCTATCATTCCCTACCACAACCAACCGCTACCGATGCTCTATGCCTTGCAAGGGAAAAAGCAGTTACTCCATGCGATGACGGATTACCGGGGACATGAGGTGTATGCTGTCAGTGACTATCTGAAAGGTGTGGACTGGGGCATTGTCGCCAAGATTGACCGGGATGAAGTGTATGGTCAGCTGTTTGGCCTGGGAAAACAGATGCTGATATTGATCGTGGCGTCGATTCCATTCATCCTGCTGATGGCTTATGTCCTGAGCAGGAATATCAGTCGGCCGATATCCGCCTTGACTGCTGTGGCGGAAAAAATTTCATCCGGCGACTTTCATCAACAGGCGGATGAACTCAGCAATGATGAGACCGGTATTCTGGCAAAGGCCTTCAACCGGATGACCCGTGAACTGTTCAGAGGAAATGCTGAGTTGCAGGCCAGGGAAGTGCGCACAAATGCCATTTTGGAGACCGTCAGTGACGCTATTGTCGTTACGGATGAGCAAGGCATCATTCAGACTTTCAATACTTCCGCAGAGCATATTTTCGGTTATGCCCACCAGGAGATGATCGGACATTCGGTAAACCGCCTGATGCCGGAGCCATACCGCTCGGAGCACGATGGTTATATGAGGCGCTTTAGTGAAACCGGGATTCGACATGTCATCGGTCTGACACGTGAACTGCCTGCAGTCAGAAAAAATGGTTCGGAATTTCTGGTTGAACTGTCACTGGATGAAACGCAAATTGAGGATAAACATATCTATGTAGGCGTGATGCGCGATGTTACACAACGCAAACAGGCTGAAAAAATTCTATACGAAGCCAAACTGGCAGCGGAATCGGCTTCAGATGCCAAAAGTGAATTTCTGGCCAATATCAGTCACGAACTGCGTACACCATTGAATGTCATTATCGGTATGTCGCAACTCCTTCTTCAGATGCCTCTTGACGAGAAGCAGACAACCTACGTTGGAGACATATTCGAGTCAGGCGAATCACTGCTGGCAATTGTCAATGATATCCTGGAGTTCACCGATATCGATCAGGACAATCTGAAACTGAATATCCGTGAATTCCATATCGAAGCACTGCTACAGGACTTCAAGGAGCGCCTCGACAACTACCCGCCGAATACCAATAAACGACTGAAGGTGAAAGTTGATCCCGCGATAACGGACCCGCTTATGGGTGATCGATTCCGTATAGGAAAGGTACTGGACCACCTGTGCAGCAATGCGATCAAGTTTTCCGATGCCGACAGCGAAGTGGTCATAACCATAAAAATTCAGGAAAACACGCCTAACGACGTACTGCTCCGTTTCTCCATTCAGGATGAAGGCATCGGCATTGATCAGCAACACAAAGACATTCTGTTTAAACCGTTCAAACAGATTGATGGCTCAAATACCCGGCAGATCGGTGGTACAGGCCTGGGACTGGCAATCAGCAAACGAGTGGTGGAGTTGATGGAAGGAAAAATCTGGTTTGATAGCGAACCAGGCAAAGGGAGTGTTTTTCATTTTCAACTGAGGCTTGACAAGGCAAATGAGGCACAGCAAGCCGCAACCGTATCCCTGCCGAATTCTGACTCCAACAGGATTCTTGTTGTTGAGGATGACGAAATGAACCGAAAAATGGTCAGCGATTTTCTTTCATCAAACGGCTATATCGTGGATCTGGCAAAAAATGGGAAAAAGGCCCTGACCATGATCAACGATACTATGTATTCTGCCGTTTTGATGGACTGTCAGATGCCTATCATGGACGGATACACCGCCACTCGTGAAATCCGTAAATTGCCTGGGCATGAACACCTGCCGATTATCGCATTGACGGCACACGCAACGGATGGTGACAGAGAGAAAGCCCTGGAAAGCGGGATGACAGATTACCTGACCAAGCCGATAAAATTGGATCAATTGCTGGAAAAACTGAAAATAGAGGCTATCAGTCAAATGTAGCGGGGATCCAGGCAGCCCCCTTCCAACGCTATCCTTTATATTTTCTTGCCAGCAGATAGTGCTCTCTACTGCGGTCACGCGAAGCCTTCGGTTTACGGCTGACCACGGAGGCAAAGTCACCACGCAGGCTTTTCATCAACGGCTCGAAGCCCTCTCCCTGAAATACCTTCATCAACAGGTCACCACCCGGTCTCAGAGTCTGTCGGGCAAAATCATGGGCCAGCTCCACCAGATACATTGCCTTGGGAATATCCACCACACTGACCCCACTCATGTTGGGCGCCATATCAGAGAGCACCAGGTCAAGCGGCTCTCCTCCAACCTGCTCAAGCAGCTGCTCCAGTACCGTATCCTCCCGAAAGTCTCCCTGCAGAAAAGTAGCACCGGGTACCGGCTCCATCTCCAGAATATCCATCGCCACGACCACTCCACTGTCTCCAACCTTGCGGATCGCTACCTGTGTCCAGCCGCCAGGGGCCGCCCCCAGATCTGCAACCCGAATACCTGGTCGCAGCAGCCGGTCCTTCTGATCGATTTCAATCAGCTTGTAGGCCGCACGAGAGCGATACCCTTCCGCCTGCGCCCGTTTGACAAACTCATCATCAAAGTGTTCCTGTAGCCAGCGACCACTGCTTTTGCTTCTTGCCATTTGATCTTTCCGATACGACCCAATATTACTCTGTTGGCATGGTCTCAATAACCAGCCCCTGTTCACCGTCTGCAGCCTGATAGTGGTCACAGACGGCAACGCCCACCACCTGCACAAGCGCTTCCCGGTGGTAGATCAACGGTATCTGCTGTCGCTCCCAGGGTGGAACCGCAGATTCTCGCAGCAGATTTTTCAAGGTACGACGCGACGCTCCAGCGGATGGACGACAGCGCTCGCCTCCCACTCTCCAGCCAACCGTCAGATGAGCATCAGACAACATCCTGATTGCAAGCCCCTCTCCCAACACAACCCGGGCCTGCAACTGAAAATACTCCGTCAGTGGCAGTGGCCGTTGCCAGTCCCACTCCACCTGCTCGAATCGGTGCTGGCCCCACGGCCGTTCGAGATAGAGTTGGTTTCTGAAGCGGCGAAGACGATGCTCCGCCCCGCTTTGCGCCTGCCAGACAACCAGTGGAGTCGCATCGACCCGTGCTGCAATCAGTGTTTGCATGATCTGCTCCATCTGCGCCGTATCCGGTGGATCAACCCGATTGAGGTCAAGCCAGCTGCGAACTCTCAACTTTAACGGTAACGACTGCTCTCCATCAATCAATGGAAGCGGTTCTCCGACCTCGACTCCGGCCAATGCCTCTTCCCCCCACTGCCGTTGCAATTGATCGGCCTCGGCACAGTGTTGACTGCTGCGAGAAAGGGTAGCTGAAAGAGCAGGCCAACGCTGCTGCAACAGTGGAATCACTTCCATCCGCAGAAAGTTCCGGTCTGCATCCAGTATCTGATTGGATGGGTCTTCAACCCAGTTGAGCTGATACAGCTTGGCATACTCCGTAATCATCTCTTTTGGAATATCCAGCAATGGCCGTAACAACCGGCCTGTCCCTACCAGTCGCATTGCTGGCATTGATGCCAGACCACGAGGACCGGCACCGCGCAGCGCTCTCAACAGAAAGGTCTCCGCCTGATCCTGTTGATGGTGTGCCGTCAGCAGTTGATCCTCAGGCCCCACCACCGACTCGAATGCGCGGTAGCGGGCATGACGGGCCGCCGCTTCGGGGCTCTCTCCTGCAGCGGGTGCTGCATCCACTCGGATAGTCGTCAATGGAATCTGATGTCGCTCACAAAACGCGGCACAGTGATCCTCCCATTGATCTGCCTCTGCCTGAAGCCCATGGTGAATATGCAGCGCGTGAGGTGCAGCCCCCAATCGAGAAAGCGCATGGAGCAGAACCGTTGAATCGATACCGCCGCTATAGGCAACCAGACGCCGCCCCTGTAGAGGGTGACGATGCAGAAAGTGGCCGAGGTTACGCCTCAGCGAAGTTGCCAAAACTCATCAGGCGGTGGTATCGGGTCTCCAGCAGCTCTTCTCGCTCCATCGACTGCAGTGAGGTGAGCTGATCCAGAATCTTCTTTTTGAGTGCGATCGCTGCGGTGTCTGGATCTCGGTGGGCTCCCCCCAGCGGCTCATCGATGATGGAATCGATCAGCGCCAGCTCCTTCAGCCGATCCGCCGTCATCCCCATCGCCTCTGCCGCCTCGGACGCCTTCTCGGAACTCTTCCATAGAATGGAGGCACACCCTTCTGGTGAAATCACTGAATAGGTACTGTAACGCATCATGTTGACCCGATCACCAACGCCGATTGCCAGCGCACCACCTGATCCACCCTCACCAATCACGGTACAGATGATTGGCGTCTCCAGTTTTGCCATTTCCATCAGGTTCCTGGCGATCGCCTCGCTCTGTCCCCGCTCTTCGGCCCCCATTCCGGGGTAGGCCCCTGGGGTATCGATAAAGGTGATGATCGGCATCTTGAAACGCTCGGCGAGATGCATCACCCGTAACGCCTTGCGATACCCCTCTGGCCGGGGCATACCGAAATTCCGCTCCACTTTCTCCTTGGTGTCACGCCCCTTCTGATGACCGATGACCACAACCGGTGTGCCTTCAAGCCGGGCCATGCCACAAATCAGCGCCTTGTCATCGGAAAATGTACGATCCCCATGCAGCTCTTCGAAGTTGGTAAAGATCTGTTCGATATAGTCGAGTGAATAGGGGCGCTGTGGATGACGGGCGAGTTGGGAGATCTGCCAGGGGGTCAGCTCAGCAAAGATGGTCCGGGTCAGCTCCTTGCTCTTCTCCTTCAGGTTGGCAATCTCGTCACTGATATTGAGTTCACTATCGTCCCCCACATAGCGCAACTCTTCAATCTTTGCCTCCAGTTCGGCAATCGGTTGTTCAAAGTCGAGAAAATTGAGATTCATGTTCTATAGCTATTACGATCACATACACAAGCCGCTACTATACCCCATTTTTTTACCCCAACGGGGCTGGAGTGAACTTTTCGCCATCGCTACTGTCCATCCAGCCGATCATGCTGCCGTATTATTGAATTCAAATAGAAGATGAGTGATCCGACTGTCGAACAATTTCATACTCTTCAGGCAAACATTGAACGTCAGGTTGTGGGGCAACCTGATCTCATCCGCCAAATGCTGCTTGCGCTTCTCTGTGACGGCCACCTGCTGCTGGAGGGGGCACCCGGTCTGGCCAAGACCCGCGCCATCAAGGCTCTGGCTACCCACATCGAGGCCGACTTTCACCGTATCCAGTTCACCCCGGACCTGCTACCCGCCGATCTCACCGGAAGTGATATCTACCGACCGGAGGATGGAAGTTTCCGCTTCAACCGAGGGCCCCTGTTCCATAACCTGATTCTGGCAGATGAGATCAACCGCGCTCCGGCCAAGGTACAGGCGGCCCTGCTGGAGTCAATGGAGGAGCGTCAGATCACCATTGGTTCCAGCAGCCATCCACTGCCCGGACTGTTTCTTGTAATGGCGACCCAAAATCCAATCGAGCAGGAGGGTACCTATCCACTGCCAGAGGCACAGCTCGACCGTTTTCTGCTTCATGTGGTGGTCGATTACCCGGACCGTGAGGCCAGCCGACAGATTCTCGCCCTCTCTCGCCAGGAGACGCTGCAGACGAACGAAAGTGAGCCGCAAGAGGTGGTTGCACCCATCACTCAGCAGACGATCTTCTATGCCCGCCATGCGGTAATGGCACTCCATCTCGCCACACCAGTTGAGTCCTATATTATCGAACTGGTCGAGGCCACCCGTAATCCCCAATCCTATGGTGGTGAATTGAGCCGTTGGCTGCAGTGGGGGGCAAGCCCACGTGGCACCATTGCAATCGAACGCTGTGCACGGGCAACCGCATGGCTGCAGGGTCGGAATTTTGTAACTCCAGAAGATGTACAGCGGGTTGTACCCAACGTACTGAGACACCGTATCCTGCTGAGCTATGAGGCCGCCGCGGAAGAAATTACAGCCCAACGCTGTATCGATGAGATTCTGCAACGCGTTCCGTCACCATGACAAGTGCCACCCGACTGGAACTGAAGACCTTGATACAGCTTCAGGCTCAGGCCCATCAAATCGAACTGGGCGCCCACCGTCTGGCTCTTTCTGTACAACAGGGGGGATACCGCTCCAGCTATCGAGGGCGCGGACTGGAGTTTGACGAAGTTCGTCCCTATCAGGCTGGTGATGATATCCGCTCGATCGACTGGCGGGTCACTGCACGCCGCGGCACCGTCCATACCAAACTGTTTCGGGAAGAGCGGGAACGCCCGATCATGCTGCTGGTTGACCTGCACGATGGTATGTTGTTTGGTTCAAGGGTGCAGTTCAAGTCGGTGCTTGCCGGTCACCTGGCCGCACTGCTCGGCTGGGCCGCAGTCCGATCCGGTGATCGGATTGGCGGCATCGTCACTTCCAGCCAAGGGGAACGGCTGGTACCGCCTGCCAGCCGGAGCACTGCACTACTACAACTGCTTCAGGCCATGGTTACCCTGCAGCCCACCACAACAGCCCCACCTCACCCCGGACGAAGTGATGCAGCACTGCGACAACTGGTCCATCTGGCCCATCCTGGCAGCCTGATCATTGTCATCAGTGATTTCAGGGCATTCGGCAATGCCGCCGACCAGGCACTACAACAGTTGAGCCGGCATCACGATCTGATCTTCAGCTTTCTCCATGACCCGCTGGAGGCCAATCCGCCACCAGACGGCCTCTACCCAGTCGGAGACCATCAGCGAAGTGGACTGATCAACAGTGCAGACCCAGCCATGATCACCCTGTGGCAGCAGCAGTTTCATCACCACCGGGAACGGCTACAGCAACACTGCAGGAACTACCATATTCACTGGATGGAGATCAGCACCACAGACCCGCTGCCACAGGCCCTGTCTCAGGGGCTCCACCCACTCAACCGGATACACTGATGCAGGACCCACTGGCGGCATTGAGACCGATACACCCACCCGAGATGATCTCCTGGTGGCCGCCTGCACCGGGTTGGTGGGGATTGCTGTTTCTCCTGTTGCTGCTAACCGGGCTCTGGCTACGCCGTAGACATTCTCGCAGAGCACAACGGGCAGCGCTGAAAGCATTGCAGCAGCTGACCCAGCAATCCGAACCAGGGCCTGCCCAGCTTGCAGAGATCAACCAGTTGATGAAGCGTTACCTGTTAAGCTGTGGGAGGCGCCAAGCTGCCTCTCTCAGTGGAAACGCATGGGTCGATTATCTGCAAGACGGCAAATCATCACTCTCGGATGAGAGCCGCAGACTGATTGTCATAGCGGGATATGCACCTGCCGAAGCGGTTGCGATTGACCCAGCCGCACTGTTGAAGTTGGGCCGGGAACTGGGCCAGTGGCTTCGCAACAATCCACCAGGAGGAGGGCGCTAGTGTTCCATCTGGAGTGGATTTGGATACTCCTTCTGTCCCCACTGCCGTGGCTGTTTCGTCGGCTACTGCCTGCAGCTCGCCCCCCCACCGCCAATGCTCTCTTTATCCCCTTTGCGTCGTCCCTGATTCAGGGGGAGCTGCACCACACCACTACAGCCACGCGAATGCGTATCTTCGCCACTCTTTGTTGGTTTCTACTGTTGTCTGCCGCATGCCGTCCCCAGTGGCTTGGAGAACCGCATGAACTTCCTCAAAGTGGACGCAACCTGATGCTGGCCGTCGACGTTTCGGGCAGCATGGAACAGACCGATATGGAGCGTGGTCGCCTCACCCGCCTGGATATTGTCAAACAGGTCGCCAGTGCCTTCATCCAGCGGCGTGAAGGGGATCAGATTGCACTGATCCTGTTTGGCTCCCAGGCTTATCTTCAGACCCCGTTCACCTTCGACCGATTCACAGTAGCCACGCTGCTGGAAGAGGCGGTCATCGGGATTGCCGGGCAGGAGACGGCGATCGGTGATGCCATTGGAATGGCGATCAAGAAGAGCCACAATCAGCAGGGAGAGCAGGTGCTGATTCTGCTGACCGATGGCGCCAATAGTACTGGTGCCATCAGCCCAATCAAGGCTGCAACACTGGCGGCCCAGAGTGGACTACGGATACACACGATCGGCATTGGTAACCGCCGACAAGCCACCACCTCACTATTTGGGCTGCAACTGCGTAACCCTGCATTGCAACTGGATGAAAAGACACTGCAGGCCATTGCCAATACCACTGGTGGACATTACTTCCATGCCGATGACCGCAATTCACTGGAGTCGGTCTACCAGCAACTCGACCAACTGGAGCCGGTGGATGCCGACAGCAGACTGGTACGACCGGTCGATGAACTCTACCCATGGCCACTTGCACTGGCACTGATCCTGAGTATGACCATGGTCTTCTACCGATTGGGGCCAATACGCCACTGGAGGCCGCCTGCACATGGATGAACTTCACTTTCTGCGCCCCCTCTGGCTACTGCTGCTGATTCCAGCGACACTGCTGTATCTGATATGGATGCGCACCACAACCCGACACCGCGGCTGGAGCCGGGTAATCGACCAGCCGCTACTCTCACAACTCACCTACCAGACGGGAGACAGGGACCATCAACTACCCGTATGGCTGCTGTTGGCTGGTTGGTTCCTGGCCATCATCGCTCTCGCCGGCCCAACTTGGGAGCAGCTTCCGACCCCGACATGGAAAAGCAGTGCCCCGTTGGTGGTGATTCTCGATCTCTCGGAGTCGATGGGCCGCAACGACCTCTCTCCAAACCGGTTGGAGCGCGCTCGTTTCAAGGTGGTCGACCTGCTCGACCGGCGGCATGAGGGCAAGACCGCACTGATTGTCCACTCCTCGGAGCCCTTCCTGGTCACACCGTTGACCGACGACCACAACACCATCATCAACCTGTTGAGCGCCCTCACACTCGACATACTCCCTGTGCAGGGAAACCGTGTTGCACCTGCGCTGGAGATGGCAGTCGAACTGTTGGACCGGGAGCCTGGGGCTGATGGTGATCTGCTGATGATCACCGACGGAGTGGATGATACCGCCGACACTCTGACCACTGCACACCAGTTGCGACAGCAGGGCTACCGTCTCTCTCTGCTCTCTCTGCTTCAGCAACCGGACTCTCCGCTGTCTTCTATTGCCGCCACTGGCGGTGGACGCTACTCTCCGCTTACTGCTGATGGACAGGATATTGCACACCTGCTTCCTGTCAGTGACAGAACCGGTGATCACACCCTGAACAACACCCGGGTCGAACGCTGGGTGGAATCTGGTGTCTGGCTATTGCTTCCCCTGCTGATTGTCGCAGCAGTCGGCTTTCGAAAGGGGTGGCTCGGTGTGGTGCTGCTCTTTTCGTATCAACCACCACCTGCTGTCGCGATCGGTTGGGACGACCTCTGGCTGCGCAGTGATCAGCAGGCATCCAGGATGTTTCAGTCAGGCGACCTGAAAGGGGCCGCTGGTCATTTTGATCATCCCGGCTGGCGAGGTACCGCCCAGTTTCAGGATGGATCATATGAGGAAGCTGCCGACTCCTTTGCCCGATCCGCTGCCACAGATGCACCCTATAACCGGGGAAATGCACTTGCCAAGGCAGGCAGACTGGAAGAGGCGGTTGAGAGCTACCATAAAATGTTGCAACACAACCCCGACCACAGCGATGCAAAGGAGAACCTGAAACTGGTCAAGCAGCTATTGAGACAACAGCAACAGCAACAGCAACAGCAACAGCAACAGCAACAGCAACAGCAACA
>CAYFOR010000090.1:0-12103 GCA_964344785.1 uncultured Piscirickettsiaceae bacterium | reverse complement strand
TCACGTTGGAATGACGGCCTCGCTTCAGGGCCATTTCATATTGGACAAGACTTACGCTGTCATCAGGCCTGGAATGATGATACGGTTCAATCACCCTTGTCGTCTGTATAAGAGACAGGCTGATGAAAGAGTCAGTCCTGTTTTCTTGATGATGGAAGGCAGTCAATTGAACAGTTCTGATATGCACACTGGTGACAATAACCTTAAATTAAGAAAGAAAATTATACTGCCGTTGGCACTACTGGTTCTGCTTCTGCTGCTGGTGGTCTATCAGGTGTTTTATCAGGAACGGCTTAACGATTGGGAGAGTGACCGGGTCAGGCAGTCCATTCTGTTGGAGCGTCAGTTTCACAATCAGCTGCAGGAGCAGATCAATCTTCTGAGTACGGCTGAAGAGGCCATGATCCATAATGCAGACTTGATGCAGCCGTTTCTGCAGAGAGATCGTGAACTTCTCTATCAGCGAGCGTTACCCATCTACGAGAAGCTGAATCTGTCGCAGCAGATCACCCACTTCTACTTTACCGACATCAATCGGGTCAATTTTTTGCGGGTTCACCAGGCGGGTCGACATGGAGACACCATCAACCGGCCATCTACTCTCAAGGCCGTGCGTAGTGGGAGTACCGCATGGGGACTGGAGATTGGTCCATTGGGGACCTATACACTGCGCGTGGTGCGCCCAATCTTCAACGAAGGGGGACATGGAGAACGGATCGGTTATCTTGAGCTGGGAATGGAGATCGAGCACCTGGTTGAGACAATCTCACAGAATGTGGGAATGGACTTTGTACTATTGCTTGAGAAGGATGCGGTTGAGCGTTCCGTCTGGGAGTCGGGAATGAGACGTCTTGGGCGAAATGCATCGTGGGAACAGTTTGACCAACATGTTGTGGTCTATGGTACAACTGAGGAGGCCATCCAGGAGTTGAAGCGACTGTTTGGAGAAGACCATGCCAACGAGATTCGACTGGAGAAGATTGGGCACTTGCTGGATCAGCAGCAGGGCGAAATATTCAATTTCATATTCATAGCCATCAACTCCAGTGCTGCAGGGCATCAAGGGGCGCTTGTCGCCATCCAGGATGTGACAGAGATCGGGAAAAGGATTGACCAACGGATGGCCGCCACTCTGGTCGTTGGGTGTCTGTTACTGGTTGCATTTATCCTTTTTCTGTTTCTCTTTCTGGGCCGACTCGAGCGATGGATTGTCCAGCAGCAACGAGAGGCGAACCGTGCGCTTGAAGAGAGGGAGGCGCGGTTTCGCACCATCACCGAATCCACCAATGAGGGGATTGTCTCCATTGACCCCAATGGGGAAGTCATCTTCTGGAGTCAAGGCGCCGAAGGCATTTTCGGTTATTCAAAGGATGAGATGATTGGTCAATCGATCAACCGGATTATCCCGGAGCATCATCGAGAATCCCATGTCGCAGGGTTGGCAAGGGTTCGTGACGGTGGTGAGTCCAGGGTGATTGGTCGCTCCATTGATGTTGAAGGACTGCACAAGGATGGACGTGAACTGTCGATTTCGCTCTCCATCTCCAGTTGGCAGAGCGGTGATCATCGATATTTTCTGGGAGTGATCAGTAACATCACCGAGCGTAAACAGCGAGAGGCGCTGCTTGAGGCGGCAAAGGAGAGTCTGGAGGCGGCCAGTCGGGCAAAGGATGAGTTCCTTGCAACCATGAGCCATGAGCTGCGTACTCCGTTGACATCCATTATCGGCAACAGCCAACTGCTTGCCGAGAGCGCATTGGACGAAGATCAACGGCAACTTCTCCATACGGTGGAGATTTCGAGTCAAAGTCTGCTCTCACTGGTCAACGATATTCTCGACCTTTCCAAGATGGAATCGGGGAAATTTCAAATTGATCATGCCCCCTTTGATCTGTCGGTACTCCTCGATGAAGTGTGCAATATGTTTGAGGTGACCGCCAGAGACGCCGGTATTCGTTTTACCATTGATCAGCAATTCAAACCGGAGTACCAGATGTGGGGGGATGGAAAACGGGTAGGGCAGATATTGATCAACCTGCTGAGTAACGCACTGAAGTTTACGGAAGAGGGGAGTGTGGTACTGACCGTTTCACGCGACGACGAGAAACTCTCTTTTGCTGTGGAAGATACCGGTATCGGGATGACTCTGGATGTATTGGAGCGACTGTTCAGGCCTTTTGTACAGGCCGACAGCAGCATATCCCGGCGCTATGGCGGCACAGGGCTGGGACTGCATGTCTCGCTGTCACTGGCGCAGGCGATGGGTGGAAACATTACGGTCACCAGTGAGGAGAGTGTCGGCTCCCGCTTTCTCTTTACGCTCCCCTATAAAGAGAGTGAACTTCCACTGAAAGAGAATGGTCAGGTAGAGAGAGCCTCTTCCGCTTCAGTGCTCTACGAGCAGTTTTCCGGCAAGGTGCTGGTGGTTGAGGACACCTTTGAACTGCAGATGCTGGAGTCGAGAATATTACAGTCAATGGGAGTGGACGTTACCCTTGCCGGCAATGGTGAAGAGGCCATCGCCTGTGCATCCGATGAGACGTTCGATCTGATTCTGATGGATATGCAGATGCCTGTGATGGATGGTGTCGAGGCGACACGTCAGTTGCGGGCACGGGGTAACCGGGTTCCGATTGTGGCGCTCACCGCCAACGTCATGCAGAAACACTACCGGATGTTCGAAGAGGCCGGTGCAGATGGTCTTCTGGAAAAGCCGATCAACAAGGTTGACCTGCAGCATGTATTGCGCCGCTATCTCAGAGAAGGTTTGCAAGGCCCAACCACAGAAGCCGTGGATGACTCTCTTAAAGCCGGGAGCAGAGGGCGTGGTTATCCGTCCGAGGGGCCGATCCCGCTGCTTGTTGTTGATGATGAGATGAGCGTTCTTGAGCTCTATCAGACGGTTCTGGAGGATGGCATGGACAGCGCTGTAGATCAGAAACTGGATGAGTTTCTGGAGAGTAGCGAACCGGATAACAGGCCGTCAACGGGTGGGGAGTTCACCCTGGTGCTGGCACAACAGGGGAGTGATGGTGTGGAGCTGGCCCGGACAGCCCTGCAACAGGGAGCCCCTTTCCCGGTGGCCTTCATCGACATGAGGATGCCTCCCGGTATTGACGGGCTGGAGACGGCCAGGCGCCTGCGACAACTGGATGAGAGAATCTATATTGTATTCGTGACCGCCTTCATGGATATTGATCCGGAGACGATTGATCTCGAGCTGAACTATGGCACGCTCTATCTGAACAAGCCTTTTGACAGAAAAGAGGTGCGACAGATCGCCCGAATGCTTGCACGAAACTGGCAGAGAGATCGGGCGCTGGAAGAGCAGATCGTACCCGGTTCCGGGCAATCGGCGACTGATGGCGAGCATATCCGGGATGCACAAAAGCCGACTCTGGATGAGTCTCTGAAAAAACATTTTGGTACGACCATTCTTCTGGCAGAAGATATGCCCGAAATCCAGGCACTGGTAAGGCGCATACTGGAGCGGATCGGGTTTACCGTACTGATGGCGAACAATGGAAAAGAGGCCGTTGAAATCGCGACCCACCAACAGACCGATCTGATTCTGATGGATATCCAGATGCCGGTGATGGATGGTATCGAGGCTACAGAAGCTCTGAGGAATATGGGGTATACCACCCCGATCGTGGCATTGAGTGCCAATGTTCTGGAGAGATACAGAGATACCTTTACAAAGGCTGGTGGCGACGAATTTCTATCCAAGCCGGTCGACAAAAAGATGCTCGTCGAGTTGATTGACCAGTTGATCCCGCATCCCGGCCGCTTACAGGAGGCGGTCGAGCCGGAAGACGAGGTTGATGGTGAGCTGCTGGGGATCTTTCTGGAGAGCGCTGCCCATAGCAAGGAAGAGCTTCTCAAAGCGTTGGCTGAGGAGAACTGGGAGAGGGTGAAAGAGGTGGCTCATTCGATCAAGGGGAGCGGCACCTCATTCGGCTTCCCACAGCTAACCGAGATGGCCAGGCAGGTTTGTGATACCTATGACACCAAACAGCTTGAGCGGCTCCCGGAGCTGACGGGTGAGTTGATTGGCGGCCTCAGTGGAGTACTCTCTTGAGCTGACCGCACGGTTCCTGTGGTGATGTATCTCACGCGGACAACGGCATGAAATGTTCATGGCTTGGTGGAGGCAATGTGCAGCGGGAGTGTGACGGTAAAGCAGCACCCTTCGACATCCTGACGATTGGAAGCACCGACCTTGCCACCATGGTGCGTGGCAACAATTCGGACGATATAGAGTCCCAAGCCGAGGTGCGGCTTCTCCGAGTGGCTCTCTTTTCGGGAGGAGACCATCGACTCGAAAAGTGTGTCCTGTATCTCTTCATCGATGGGAGGGCCTTCATTGCAGATCGAGATCTGGACGGTGTCCGAGGTGGTATGAATCACAATGTCAATGGGCCTGCCGGGGTCGCTGTAATCCACGGCGTTGTTCAACAGGTTGTCCAGCATCTGTTCGATGGCATAGGGCCAGCCATTGAGAGAGACACGGTCGGAGGGCAGATCGATGTTGAAGTGTTGCAGCGTGTGGGTGTTCTGATAGTTGTCCAGATACTCCTCCAGCAGCTCCCGAAGGTCAAACAGCTCCTCACTTCCCGGTGTCAGCGCATCTTCCAGGCTGGATGCCTCCGCCAGGCTCTGAACCATTGAACCCAGGCGGCCGATCCCCCTGCGGCTCTTGTGAAGGTATTTTGAGCTCTCGTCACTGTTGGGAATGACCTGCTCCAGATGCTCCAGCGAGGTTGAAACAATATTCAACGGATTGAGGATCTCGTGTTTGAGCATGCGCGGCATCCGCTCCAGATAGTGGTTGTAGCGTGAAAGCCGGGTCAGCATCGCGCTGATGCTGCGTGAGAGGTCACCCAGTTCATCCAGCGCATGCGCTTCCGTATGGACAATCTCGTTGATGATGCGACCACTCTCATCAATCGATCGCGAGGTTTCCTCTTTCAGTTTGTGCAGGCGCAGTGTCAGATGGGTGGCAATGGAGATCAGGATGGTCGAGGCAACCAGCAGTACCAGCAGGGTTGACCCCACTACATTTTCAAGGGTGATACGCAGTTCGGAGAGAATTCTCAGATTACTCTGTTCCGCAACCACAACACCGAGTTCACCATCTTCTCCGTGAATGGGGTAGGCGATGGTGATGACATCGGCCCGTCCATCAAAGGAGGGACGGATCAGGCGCTGTTCTGTGCCTGTCTTGAGTGCACGATCGATTGCCTGCCAGGCAAACTCCCGGGTATCCCGGATCGGCTCGTCAAAATGCTGGATTGGAGAACCGAATATCCAGTCAAACAGTGCCGCAGTGAACGGGTTGCGTTCGTCATCCCGGCTGATGGTTGTGAGCAGACTTCCGGCGGTGGCCACAACCCTGCGGTGACGGTCGGTGATCGAAAATCGTGCATCCGGGAGATCAATGGCGTGGATCATCCGTTCCATTGAGGCGGCAGGCAGGTAGATACGGTTGATATAGGGCGAAGAGTGCCCCTTGAAGGTTCCAATCTCGAGGTTCAATGTCCGCTCTTCATGATCATCAATATCGATGATGGAGAAGGAGAGCGCCGTATTGGGTGAGATCAGTTTTCTCGGGATCTTCAGTTCAATGGTGTAGCCACTGTTGTCCGGATACATGGATGCGGTGAACTTTCGTTCGTGTCTGCCGGTCAGGGTCTGATCCCACTTTTCATCCATCCGGTAGATCCCCATCAGCCCTGGCGCATAGGCGGTTGCCAGATAGTTTTCCGGTGGGCGATCCTGATGCTGGAGATAGATTCTCAGGTGGTCGCCCGAATCCACGCGCAGCCCCTTGCTGCGCCGGAACAGCGTGGTGTCATCGAAGACCCGGAACAGTGCATAGATATTCCGGTTATCCCTGGATATTCCCAGTATATGGGTAAAGGAGAGGTCTCCGGATGTGTACTGTTGTCCCCCTTGCAGGATGTGGGATTCACCGTACTGTTCAATGTGTTCGAACAGGGGCTCCCACTCGTTGTAATCGGGGTTGTCGAGATTGGGCTCGTTCTCCATCTCATGGACGTAGATATCCTGGTCACTACTGAGCTGATGCGGAATGCCGGTTTCCGGATTGAACAGATCAGGGTTGTTGTGCAGCACCGTCGCCACCGCCTGTGCAGCCATGGAGAGTGCATTCTCCTGGCCCACCAGCAGGAACTGGTTCATCTCCTGCAACATGCGATAGGCCATTATCGGAATCAGCAGAAACAGGATGATGGCAAAGATCAGCTTGTTGCGAATGCTGCCCCATCGGCGCAGTCGTGAGCCGAGTGCTGTTTCTAGCACTCCCAACGGTAACCTACCCCGAAGACATTGCGGATACAGTTGAAATCCGGATCGAGACGTTTGAACTTGATACGAATACGTCGAATATGACCATTGATGGTGTTCTTCTCCACGATGGTCTGGCGGGTGACCGGCATCAGCGATTCGTAACTGAAAGCCTCTCCCGGTGATTTGGCCAGTGCCTCGACCAGCCAGAACTCGGTTAGTGTCAATTCGACCAGCTTGCCTTTCCAGTGGACCGAGAGTGCCGTTTCGTTCAGTGTCAGATCACCGCAGGCGGTCTCGCTGGAGGGATGGCTGTTGCTGTGGGTCAAACGCTCTTCGATGCGGAACAGGGAAGAGACACGGACAATCAGATAGTCGAGCGTAATTGGTTTGATCAAATAGTCCCACGCCTCCAGACTGAGCCCCTCGACACGGTCCACCTCGCTGTCCCGTGCAGTCAGGAAGATCACCGGGATGTTGGGATGGTGTGTATGCAGCTCGCTGCAGATCTCGAATCCTGCATCGTGGTTCTTGCCCAGCATCACATCAAGAATGGCAAGGTCCGGCAGATCCTGTTGAAACCCCTCCAGTGCCTCACTCTTGGTTGCGTAGGTGGTGATCAGGTAACCCTGTCTGCGCAAGGCTTCGGCATAGTTTTCCCGTTGGTCCTGGTCATCTTCTACAATGGCAATTTTTCTTGTCATGGTCTGTGCCTCACTCCATAGCTGGTACTATCGTTTATAATCCCCCGGCTTTTATTTACAGATTATAGATTGAAATGAAAATGATCACCCGTTTTGCACCCAGCCCAACCGGCTATCTTCATATCGGGGGGGCGCGTACAGCGCTTTTCTCATGGCTCTATACCCGTCGCCATGGCGGCAGTTTCATCCTGCGAATCGAGGATACAGACCGGGAGCGCTCCACCCAGGAGTCGGTGAATGCCATTCTGGAGGGAATGAACTGGCTGGGGCTTGAGTATGACCAGGGGCCATTCTTTCAGACCGAGCGGTTTGACCGTTACAAGGAGGTGATTCAGCAACTGCTGGATCAGGGGGACGCCTACCACTGCTACTGCACCAGGGAAGAGCTGGATGAGATGCGTGAGGGGCAGCGCCAACGCAAGGAGAAACCACGTTATACCGGTCTTTGTCGCAGTCGTACCGAACCACGTGAGGGGGTGGAGCCGGTTGTTCGTTTCAAGAACCCGACAGAGGGGGCCGTGATCGTGGATGATCTGGTGCGCGGCAAGGTGGTTTTCCAGAATAGTGAGCTGGACGACCTGATCATTGCCCGTTCCGATGGTACCCCGACCTATAACCTGACGGTTGTTGTGGATGATCTGGATATGGGGCTGACCGATGTGATTCGGGGTGATGATCACCTCAACAATACACCCAGACAGATCAATATCCTGAAGGCACTGGGGGCGGAGTTGCCAAGGTATGCCCACCTGCCGATGATTCTGGGGGCGGATGGAGGAAGACTCTCCAAACGTCATGGCGCGGTGAGTGTGATGCAGTATCGGGATGAGGGGTACATGCCGGAGGCGCTACTCAACTATCTGGTGCGTCTGGGGTGGTCCCACGGTGATCAGGAGATCTTCTCGATCGATGAGATGGTGGAGCTGTTCGATGTCGGACAGGTGAACCACTCCGCTTCCACCTTCAATCCGGAGAAGCTGTTGTGGCTGAACCAGCACTATATCAAGGAGAGTGCCCCCCAGCATGTGGCGCGTCATCTGAGCTGGCACCTCGGCGAGCGGGGAATCGATCCGACCCAGGGGCCTGATATCGTCAGGGTGGTCGAGGCACAGCAGGAGCGGTCGAAGACACTGGTTGAGATGGCCGACAACAGCAAATTCTTCTATCTCGATTTTGATCAGTTCGAGGAGAAGGCGGCCAAGAAGAATCTGAAGGCGGCAGCACAGGCACCACTGACCAGGGTACGGGATGCGCTGGTCGAGCTGCAGCAGTGGGAGGCGGAGCCGATTCATGAGATCGTCAAGCAGACTGCCGCAGAGCTGGAGCTGAATCTGGGCAAGGTTGCGCAGCCGTTGCGGGTGGCTGTTTCCGGTGGAGCAATATCGCCACCGATCGATATCACGCTGGAACTGGTTGGGCGTGAGCGGGTTCTTCAGCGGATTGAAAAGGCACTGGCGTATATCCAGAAGAGGATTGAAAACGCCGCCGCCTGATGGTGCCTGCTGTGTTCAATGAAAGTTCAGATAGTCGTGGACCTCGAAGTAGGCATCATCCAGAGTCCCTTCATCAATCAGAAGTTCATTGATGGATTGCTCAAAGGCCTCCCTGCCTTCCTGTTTGATCGTGATGTCAGGGTATAGGGTTCGTCCAACCATCTGGTCCGTAATCTTCAGGATGGCTACAAGATCTTTTACCCGGCTATCCTTATACGCTACGGCGCTGTCGGCATGGCTATGCAGAATGGCACTACAGATGTGTTCCGGAAGTTTCCAGTGCTTTGCCATCAGGTACCCAATGACCGGATGGGAAGTGCCATACATCTGTCGGTCGACTTCCAGCACCTTGTAGACTGCGGAGTGTGCGTGCTGGTACAACTGAGGGTAGCGCTTGTCCAGCATTTCACAGATCAGGGCGCCGGCATCATGAAACAGGCCCGCAGTATAGGCATCACTACTGGATATCTCATCTATACTTTTGGAAATGGACTGAGCAGCGCGTGCACTGGCATTTGCACGTTCGAAAAACGCACTCTGAAATTCTGTTTCCGGCTGGAAAACATTTCTGAGTGCTGCGGCCAATACATAGCTATTGACGGATTGCAGACCCAGTAGAGTGATGCCCTGCTGGATTGAAGTAATATCATTTCCACGGCTAAACGCAGCAGAGTTAACCAACTTCAATACCATTCCAGACAGGGAAAGATCAGTAGAGATAATTTCCGAGAGACGAGATGTGTTTGGTTCGTCCTGGCTCATCTCCTGTTGAAACTTGAAAACAGCTTCAGGCATCTCGGGAAAAGAGACTTTGGTGATGGCTTCAGCGGCTGCGATCAGCTCATTTTTTGGAGGCAATTTCATGATGGAAGCGGTTCAGGCTTGCAAATAGAGGATATTAGATCCGGAAGACTCCAGGATATTCCACTTTACCTGTCGTTTACTGCAGATAGACTTCCAGAACCCGCTGCAATTCACTCTTGTCAATCGGCTTGCCGAGAAAGTCATTGCACCCGGCTGCGGTAAACTGCTCCCTGTGTTTTTGCATGACGTTTGCGGTTAGTGCAACTACCGGGGTCTCGTCACCGCTTTCACGGATTTTTCTACATGCCTCAATGCCATCCATTTCAGGCATCTGCATATCCATCAGAATCAGATCAAAGTGGTGTTTGCCCGCAAGCTCAACAGCCTCAACGCCATTGTTGGCCGCCATGACATCCAGTCCGAACTTTTCAAGGATTCTCCTCTCCAGCATCTGGAGCGCCGGGGTATCTTCAGCAATCAGTACAGAACCGCCAAGCTGAATATCGGATGTTTGGACAGCCGTTTTTCTGGACTTGGTATCAATCGGCTTGTCACTGGGCTGGTAGGGCAGAGCGAGTTCAAATATCGAGCCAACCCCCTCGGTACTGGAGGCATCAATTCCACCTCCCATCATTTCGGCCAGGTTGAGAGAGATGAAAAGCCCCAGGCCACTACCGCCAAAGCGTCTGGATATTGAACCGTCCGCCTGTTGAAAGCGTGTAAACAGTTTGTCCATTACCGATGGCGAAATGCCGATGCCGGTATCTTTAACCGTGAAAATGAGCCACTTGTGTATGACCTTGGTGGTGACGGTCACCTTTCCTTTCGGGGTGAACTTGATTGCGTTGCTCATCAGGTTGATCAAGACTTGCTGAACTCTCTGTTCATCACCAATCAGTTTGAATTCCTCTCTATTCTGTTGATCGACAACCAGAGTGATGCCTGCATCCTGGGCCTTGATCATCAGCATGTTCTCGACGCGCTTGAGCAGGGCTGTCAAGTCATAGGGGGCATTTTGCACGGAAAATTTACCGGACTCGATCTTTGACATATCGAGGATATCGTTGACCAGTGCAAGTTGAGAGAGGCCGGATGATTGGATATGCAGCAGGTTTTCAATCTGTACCGGGTCGGTGATCTCATCCATCATTGCGTCACAGTAACCCAGTATGGAGGAGAGTGGGGTACGCAACTCGTGGCTCATGGTGGCAATGAAATTATCTTTCTCCTTCTGTACCTCCTGTTCCCGTATATGGGCGATACGGTCACGAATATCGATGACTGAAGCGAGCACCTGACGGCTTCCATCCTCTGTCATGATGGGAACCACCTCGATCTCGATCGGGAACGTCTTTCCACTTTTCTGACACCCCGTAAAACCGGATGCCCCTCCAATTCGTGAATGCATTCCTTCGTCTACATAGCGTTGCCGGTACTCTTTGTGGTTGCTCCTCAGCGGTTCCGGTACCAGTACCTCAACGAGTTGCCCAGCCAGTTCTCCCTGCTCATATCCAAACATCACCTCCAGTGCCGGGTTGCATAATTGGATCACTCCATCGGTATTGGCGATCAGCATGCCACTGGGAGAGTTGTTGAAAATCTGTAGAAGCTGGTCGGCCATGCTGTTCAATGAGAGCGCCAGTGCATAGGTCTCCCGATCCAAGCTGAGTGATTGCAGGTCGGCTCTTTCCAGATAGTCGCCTCTTCTGATCTTGTCTGCGACCTCCTTGAGGTCGTACAGAGGATGGCTGAGCTGTCGTGCCATGACATAGGCCGCTCCAATTGCGAGCAGAGCCAGGATGAACAGTAGTTGAACAAGGCTGACGACCAGGCTGTCATAAGCGTGGAAGAGTTCACTCTGATCCATCTTGATCAGCAGTCCCCAACCTGTTTCAGGTATTTGGGTGGTCACGGCAACGACTGGAATCTCACGAAAGTCGGTGAGATCCTGGTGAAATCCGGTTTGACCGGATAGTGCCCGAATGGTGGGGGTATCGGTGCGCTGTGCCGGAATGGTGATATCGAGATATTGATTGTTTTCAGATCGCAGTGGGGTTAGAAAGTGGGCGTCTCCATTCAACAGCTTTTCTACCAGAATGGTCTCGCCGGATTCTCCCAGACCTGCATGGTTGGAAGTGATTGCTTCCAGTTCGGTGGAGCGGCCCTCAAAATACAGATGACCAACCAGCTCCTGCCCAAGCATCAGTGGCAAATCGACCTTGAAGTGCCGCTGTGCATGCCGCTTGTTGTCAATATCACGTTCTGCTTTCGTTGAAGTAACCCTGTTCCCATTCATGTCTGTAATGGTGAACGTTCCACTGTTTTGAACAAGTTGGTGGGCATCCAGCAGGATCGTGTTGATCCTCTCAATCTCGGCCTGACCGGGCTGAGTGTGCTTCTTGATTGTATGCAGTAGCGTGGGGTTGCTGATTACAGGTGCCAGTTTCTCATGGAGAAGTTTGATATATGCCGAAATCCGCTGCTGCTGAGCGGTGGTAACCGACAATAAGTGGGTTTGTGAATCTGCAATAATCTGCTGTTTGAAACGGTCCAGTGTGAGATGCATCGAAACACCTACCACCATGACGCCAAATGTGACCAGATAGAAGGCAAACCGTTTCTGAATGCTGGAGCGGGGGCCATTGGCCAGGTCAGCACTGTGGGTTGATTCTGTCATTGCATGGCCAGTCTGGAGAAATTCGGCAAACCTTATTAGTGGATATTACGACATATCTCAGGCCACTGGTGTCCCAACGTTTAATCGAATAAATTCAATTGGTTATTGATGACGTC
>CAYFOR010000089.1:0-12162 GCA_964344785.1 uncultured Piscirickettsiaceae bacterium | reverse complement strand
CATTATACCGTAACAGACTGTTTTCTTATGATAACAATCTGACAAAGTAGAACTAGGACAGCTTCCTAACCCATCTCCATTTGCGATATCAGCGGTTCAGTCAGCGCCGCTCCACTGGAGGATGCGATGGCCTGCCACGGCGGTGTGTCACTGTCACATGGCGATTGCTGATCAACCGAAATAACAGGCGCTGCAACCTGGTCTGAAATGACCTGCAGGTTCATCATCTCTGCATCGGCAACACGGTCATACCGGTTCAGCACCACCAGCACCACCGGTAGCCCATAGGAGAGGATTGCCCGGTAACTCAGTAGTATCTGATTGACTGCTCCCAGGCGCTGCTCTGCAACCAGAATAACCGGAAATTGCAGCTGTTTTGCCAGATCGGCATTGAGTGCTTCAGTGGCGATCGGTGAGAAAAATCCACCGGCACCCTCAACCAGAACGATGCTCTCTTCTGAGTGCGGCTCACAGGCATGGGCCAGCATCGGCAGGGTCAGTGATCTTCCCTCCAACGCTGCAGCCCGCTCCGGTGAGAGCGGGGCAGTAAAGCGATAGGGAGTGACCATCTGGAGGGAGTCGTCGGTCCGGCTTGCCTGTAGCAGGGTGTAACCATCCTCAGGGAACAGCGTGCCCTCGGATGGATCGTTGCGACACCCGGACTCTACAGGCTTTCTTGGGCTGACCCGGTATCCTGCTGCTGCAAGGCCAGCGGCGATCGCTGCAGTGATCTCGGTCTTTCCTACCCCTGTATCGGTACCAGTGATGAAAAAGCCGTTCGGCCTGACTCTTATTGTGTCAATCGCTCCATCGCCTCACGGTACTTGGCAACGGTATTGTCAACCACCTCATCGGGCAGTTCAGGGCCTGGAGCCTGCTTGTTCCAATCCAGCGTCTCAAGGTAATCACGTACATACTGTTTGTCGAAGCTTGGTGGGCTGATTCCCGGTTGATACTGGTCTGCAGGCCAGAAGCGGGAGGAGTCCGGGGTCAGCACCTCGTCAATCAAGATCAGGTTGCCATCCTCGTCCTGACCAAATTCGAATTTGGTGTCGGCGATGATGATGCCTCGCTCGAGTGCATAGGCGGCTGCCTGCTTGTAGAGGTTCAGGCTCACATCCCGTACCTGTTCAGCCAGCTTCTCACCAAGCAGTTTAACGGTATAGGCAAAGTCGACATTTTCGTCATGCTCGCCCACATCCGCCTTGGTAGAGGGGGTGTAGAGCGGCTCCGGCAGCTTGTCGGCCTGTTGCAGCCCCTCGGGGAGCTGGATACCACAGACTGCGCCGCTTTTCTGGTAGTCCTTCCATCCTGATCCGATGATATAGCCACGAACAATCGCTTCCACCGGCAGTGCCTTGAGGCGTCGTACCACGATGGCATGGTCCCGGATCGGCTCATGCTCGGCAGGGTCGGGAAGCGCCTGTTCCAGAGTCATCTCGGCCAGATGGTTGGGAACGATCTCTCCGGTGCGTTCAAACCAGAAGTTGGAGAGTTCCGTCAGCACCGCACCCTTACCGCTGATCGGGGTGGGGAGAATGACATCAAAGGCGGAGAGACGGTCTGTGGTGACAATCAGCATATGGTTATCATCCACCTCATAGATATCACGCACCTTTCCCTTGTGGATCAGTGGCAGCGAGGTGATTTGAGTATCGAAAACAGTGTTCATCGGCTTATAATTCCGCTCGAAAAAAACGTAACTGTTTATCTTACCCCTGAAACCCGCCATTTCAGCGTTCGAAAATGGTCATTTACATGTGTAAACTCACATTTTCTGCCTTGAACTGACGAATTTCAGGGACAATCTAAATCAGCTACAGATATTGGTGAATGGTTTCAAAAAACCACGTATTTTACTGAGACTCACACGATTTGGAACACCTTCGATGAAAAAAGAGATTATTGCAACCAACCGGGCACCCCAGGCCATTGGCACCTATTCACAGGCGGTAAAAGTGGACAATACCGTCTATCTGTCCGGTCAGATTCCACTGGTACCGGAGACCATGGAGATGGTGGAGGGGGACATGGAGGCCCACATCGTTCGTGTCTTCGAGAATCTGAGAGCAGTGGCTTGTGCGGCTGGCGGTACACTTCAGGATGTGGTCAAGCTCAATATCTTTCTGACCGATCTGAGCCATTTTGCCCTGGTCAACGAGGTGATGGCACGCTATTTCGAGCAACCCTATCCTGCGCGTGCGGCCATTCAGGCGGCAGCACTGCCCAAGGGGGCGCAGGTGGAGATGGATGCGGTGATGATGATTTCAGAGTGATGCCGGGCAAGGAAGAGCGCATGCCGTGTTCTCAAACCACTACAGTGGTATCAGTGCAAGCAGCACCTGACACTCTGTGGGTGCAGCGGTATGATCGGGCAGGTGGCAGATGCTTGCAATCATCCGTACCTGGTGGGATGAGCCGTCGACCGCGGTAATCTCCGAAACAGTCTCCCACTGATGATTCTTACTGGCTTCCAGATGGCTTTTGATCTCCGGCCAGAGCTCGGGCCGATTCAGATAGGGGGATAACTGGTTGTTGTGTGCCTGAAGCTGACCGATCCCAATCAGCTTCCGGGCAGCCAGATTGGCTTGACTGATCTGCCCGGTGGTATCGATCTGCAGGGAGGCGACCGGATGCAAGTCGAAATACATCTTCAGGTGCGAGACATGACGAACCTGTTGCTGTTCCATCTCCAGCAGTTGCTGGTTCTGTAACTGCAACTCGACTTTCTGCACCTTCAGCATCTCAATCAGGCTGGCCAGTTCCTGGTATTCGGGTTCCATTGAGTGGAGTCGTTTGACCGGGCTGTCACTGCTGTTGTCAATTTGTGACAGGGCTTGTTCACGTAGCGTGGACTGGCTGCTCTGGTTTGAGAACTCCTCTGCAGAGTGTTTGATTGCACGCCGAAAGATCCCCTGTTTGAGGTGTACCAGTACCCGTGCCAGAACCTCATCGCGCTGATAGGGTTTTGTGATGTAGTCGGTTCCTCCGGCTTCAAAGCCACGTTGCCGGTCCTCGCTCTCATTCAGGGAACTGACAAAGAGAATCGGGAGCTCCCGGAATCTGGGTTGCTCCCTCAGGCGTCGGCAGACTTCAAGCCCATCGATTCCGCGGCCCAGCACAATATCAAGCAGAATAAGGTCAGGCGGGAACTGGTTGACCAGGTCCAGGGCCTCTTCACCGCTTTTTGCAACAACCGGGGAGATCCCGCTCTCTTTCAGAATCTCTCTGAGTACGGTTTGGTTGATGAACTCGTCTTCGACAATCAGGACCTTGCCGCCGATAAAATCATCCTGTTCAGCATGTTTGTCTAGCATACGGCCCCCTGTAAAGCGGATTGTGACTGCTGCATTGATTATCTTATTGCTGTTTGAACGGTTATTCAATATGCAGCAGATTGCGGGCTGTTGTCGGGGTACTGGTGTCGAAGAGGAGCCACTCGGCTCCGTTTCCACTGCTTTAGCTCCGATTATTGCGACTTTTCGGCTACGGTGAAATGTCGTAGCTGTTCGATGGTCTCAAACAGCTCTTTAAGCCTCGCCTCAAGTGCGGTCAGATGTTCTGTGGGAATGGATGCACTTTCTGTGATTGCCTCCTCAATCTCTTTTGCGAGTAGCGCCAATGGATTGGCTGAGAGATTGCTTGCCGATCCCTTGAGCGTGTGTATCTGCCGCTTCATCTCTTCCAGGTTTTCTTCAGTAATGTATTTCCGAAAACGTTCAACGAAGTCAACGTTATCTTCATGGAAACTATCGAGAATCTGCAGGTAGATATCCTGGCTACCAAGCAGGCGATCCAACCCTTCGGCAATCTCCAGACCCGGCAGGGTATCCGGCCATTGCCCATTGCCCTCACTTGCTGTCTCTTCAGCTGTAGTGGTGGCAGAAGGGTGCGACGGTTTTCGACCCCATGTGATCAGTTTCTGATACAACGTCTGCACATCAATCGGCTTGGCGAGGTGGTCGTTCATTCCGACGGCCAGCACCTTCTCACGATCTCCTTGCATTGCGTTGGCGGTCATTGCAATGATTGCCAGTTCATTTTCCGTGTACTGTTTTCGAATCTGGCGTGTTGCTTCATACCCATCCATTTCGGGCATCTGGATATCCATCAGTACTGCATCAAATCGCTGATGTTGTACCATCTCTACTGCTTCAATCCCGTGGTTTGCAATGCTCACCACCACCCCGGCACTGTGCAGAATCTCCCTGGCCACCTGTTGGTTGATGCTGTTGTCTTCGACCAGCAGCACCTCCATTCCATCGAGTTGGTCCAGTTGCAAGGATTCATCTTCAGCCCCTTGCGTTTTCATTTCCCCGGCTGTCTCCATACCCAGAGAGCCTGCAATGGTCTTCAGTAGTGTAGAGGGGGTGAGCGGCTTGGTCAGCCACTGGGCAAACTCCGCCTCTGATCCCTGCTTCTCCAGTTCATCGTGGTCAAATGCGGAGATCATGATGACCACGGGTGGTGAAGGGAGTGTAGGGTCCTGCTGAATCTGGTGCGTGGTCTCAATGCCGTCCATCTGCGGCATTTTCCAGTCCATCAATACGACCTGATAGGGCGTTCCACGCTCCTGAGCAAGCCTCAACTCTTCAATGGCGGCCGTGCCGGAAGGGACCGTAGTGGCATCCATGTCGTACTGTTGGAGTGTGTACTGGAGCACTTCTCGTGAGGTGATACTGTCATCGACAATCAGTACACGGCTCTTCTCCAGTTGTTGGAGATCAGCCTGGTCTGCGGCTTCGACCGGATCGATGCCCATGCGAATGGTGAAATGGAATACGGTACCCACACCGACAGCACTCTCCACCCCAATCTGCCCATTCATCATCTCCACCAGTTGTTTGGAGATAGCCAACCCCAGACCGGTACCACCGTATCTACGTGTAGTTGATCGGTCTGCCTGGGAAAAGGATTGGAACAGGCGTATCTGTTGTGCCTCGGTCATGCCGATACCGGTGTCACGTACACAGAAATAGACCTCGGCCTCATGTTCCGTGGCCTGTTCCAGGCGGATATTGACGATGACTTCCCCCTGCTCGGTAAACTTGATGGCATTGTTGGTGAGGTTGATCAGAATCTGCTGCAGACGTGTCGGATCTCCCACCAGCCTGGCCGGCAGATTACGGTCGATATTGAAGATCAATTCAAGCCCCTTTTCAGCCGCCTTGATCATGGCGATATCGGAGAGGCGCTCCAGTACATCCTCGAATGCAAAAGGGATCTCTTCCATCTCCAGTTGACCGGCCTCGATCTTGGAGAAGTCGAGAATATCATTGATCAGATTCAGAAGGGTCTGTGCCGAGGAGTCGATTTTATTGAGATAATCACGCTGACGGGCATCAAGATCGGTCTTCAGTGCCAGGTGGCCCAGCCCCAGAATGGCATTCATCGGGGTGCGTATCTCGTGACTCATGTTGGCAAGAAAAAGCGACTTCGCTTCATTAGCCACCTGCGCCTCACGCCGCTCACGTTCTGCCGTCTCTTTTTCGATACGCGAACTGATGTCGAGTATTGTGCCATCAAAGTGGATTACTTGCCCCGTTTCATCCTTGGCAGCCCTTGCAGATATCGAGATATAGGTGGATTTCCCATCCTTGCCGTTGAGTGTGGTTTCAAAGGCGTCCACATGACTCTCTTCATCAACCGCATGCAACAGTTCACGAAACGGTTCGGGATCGAGAAATGTGCCATTCCGGTTGATCCTGGATTGAATGGCCTCCTGTTCGGATTCATACCCGAGCAGCTTTACCATGGCTGGATTGGCCGCCACCAGCCTGCCTTCGGGTGTAAAACGGTAGATGCCCTCCACCGAGTTATCCACCAGTGAGCGGTATTTGGTCTCGGATTCGGTCAGGGTATTATAGAGCCGTGCATTCTCCAGCGAGATGGATGCCTGTGCCGCAATGGTCCGCAGCAGCTCGACACGACTGGCCGTGAATGCAGCGACCATCTGATTGTTCTCCAGGTAGACCAGCCCGGTCAGCTTGCCATAGTGGATGATTGGAATACAGAGGATGGACTTGGGGTGGTTGCGCTGAATGTAGGGGTCGTTGGAGAAAAGTGCCTCATTGGTGGCGTCATCCAGAATCACCTCCTGAGTGGTACGTACAACGTAGTTCACCACGGCGGAGGAGAGGCTGTTGCACTGAGCAAGTGGCAGGGTGGGGTAGGTGATGTCTTGGCCGACCTGAAGCATGACTTCGACAACCGGCTGACCATCGCTGATCAGCACCAGTGCTCCCGTCTCGGCTCCGGCACTCTCGATCACAATATGCATCATCTTGTCGAGCAGCGGCTTGAGTTTGATTTCACCGGAGATTGCCTGTGAGGTGCGTAACATGGCTGTCAGATCGAGTGCCTCGGCACCCGTGGTCGAATAGGGTAGAGTCGTACCCTGTACACGCGATTGGCCGGTATGCGAAAGCCATGGGAACTCCTGCTTGAGTGACTGGACCTTGCCGGAAGCCCCCCAGGCCTGATAACAGAGGAGGGCCTGTCGCAGATAGTCGTGTGCAAATGTCTCCTTGTGATGCCCAAGCCAGCAACGGGCTGCCAGCTCATTGGCCAGTGCCTCATCCTGAATGAAGCGGTTTTCAGCGGCCAGTTCGATGGCCTGATCGTAGTGTTCTATCGCAGCCCCCATATTCCTGTCGAGGCGGGCAATCTCGGCCAATACCAACTGTTCATAGTGGCCGAAATTCTGTGGACAGGATTGTGCCCAGCGATGGAGTCGCGCACTGCGCTGATTCAGAATGTCGCGCCCTGCAGCATACTGCTGTGTGGTTGCGCCATCCAGTGTCGCACTCAGTGCCAGTGCCGCATGGAATTCATGGGCGGCAGAGGCAATGGTACCGCTGAGGAAAGAGGCAAGCTTCTTCATCTTCCGGCACGCCTCCAGTGCCTGTTGCGGATGCTGTCCAAGCAGCTGAAGATAGGTGGCGAGCACCGTACGAATGCCGACGACCGTGGGGCTGACCTCGGACTCCGGGCGCAGGACGACTTCATTGTCGTGATCCACGTCCAGTTGTGCAATGGCATGGCGGAAGGCGTCGGTAAAATCGAGGGAGAGACGATTGTTGGTTTTACTCAGAAAACTATGCCGCTTGTCGATTTCGGCAGTAATGGTGTGGAGCGGCTCTCCACGGAAGAAGCGGTTCATCACGTTGTTGAAGGCATGGATATATCCTGCATAGAGCAGTTCACCCCCCTCCAGCCCGGCCTGAAACCCCTTTTTGCCCAGAGACTCCGCCTCCCTGAATAATTTGACCCAGTGGACCAGAAAGGCGGTCAGCACAAAGCAGCAACGGCTGGTATAGGCCCTGTGGTTAATCCGCTCACTCAGCTCTAGCCCCAACATGCCGAACTCATATCCGCTGTGGTGTTCACCCAGTTCGTAGGAGAGCACATTTCCAAAACTGGTGTACCCTTTTCCGGATTCGGGAACATGACCGTAACGCAGTGACAGGCTGGCCATCTCTGCGAGTCCCCACGAGTAGAGTTCAGTCTGGTAGAAGTAGGCCGCCGGGGTCAGGTTGTTGAGAAGACGCATCACCATCGCCTTCTCCTCATTCTCCATTGTCGGGGCATCAACCAGGGAGGCAATCTGTCGCTCTCCCAGTGTATCGATGGCGCGCTGCAGTGCATTTCGAACCGCAGATTTCATGTCCGTCCTGGGCATCTCAATTCCAAACAGCGCAAGTGCCTGCTCGCATACGGCCACTGCCTGGTCATGCTCGCCAAGCATGGTGTAGTGTACGATCTGCAGATCATGGACCCGAGCCTGTTCAATCGTACTTTTTGCATGCTTCAGTGATTCGGTGATGAACTGTTTCGATGCTTGATAATTTCCGTCGAGATACTCCAGTTCGGCCCGTTCGAGGTTGAGTAACAGGGATTGTTGCTGGCTGTAGTGGTCTCTGCCGTCATAGGCAGCCATCGCTGCGGTCAGATATTCCAGTGCGGAAACCGTTGCAGTTGCATGTTTTGCCCTTGCTGCCGCTTCCACGTTGAGTGAAACCAGTTGATCCAGCAAATGGTCATCATCAATCCGCTCCACTCCCTTGTTGAGGTGGTTGGCCAGTTCGAAGATATGTTCCTGGCGCTGCTCGAATGAGAGGTTATTCAACAGCAGACGACCAATCTCCAGGTGGGCCTCCTGCTGGTGACTCGGATCGATCAGGGAGTAGGCGGCCTGATGTACCCGGTCATGAAGAAAACGATATTCGGAAAACAGCAGCGAGGTTGCTGTACTGTGCGACCCGCTGGAGCTTGCGCTGGAGAGGGACAAGATAAACTCCTGCTGCATTGCAATCTGCAGATCATCGTAGACCTCGGATTCGGGCTGCCGGGAGATCACGGAGAGTAGATGCAGGTTGAAACGGCTGCCAATACAGGCCGCCAGTCGCAGTATGTTCAGCGTTTTCTCCGGCAGGCGATTCAACTTGCCGATCATCAGGTCTACCACGTTGTCGGTAAAACCGAGCGCAGCGATTCGTGGCAGATCCCATTGCCATGCGGAGTCAGATGCGGTTTCGCCGATATGGTAGGTAATCATCCTGTCATGATGGAGTTTGCCCAGGAATTGCCCCACAAAAAACGGGTTGCCATTGGTCTTGCGTTGCACAAGCTCCGCAATGGATGCCACTGCAGTAGGTGATTGATGCAGGGTATCACTCACTAGTTCTGTAATTGGGTCGATACCAAGTGAGGTGAGCAGGATACGGTTGAAAGAGGTGCCGCTACTGCGGGTGCGCTCCATCATCCGGGAGAGAGGGTGATCCTGGTCGATCTCGCTGTCGCGGTAGGCACCGATGAGCATCAGATACTGCACCTCGCTCTCCGTCATCAGCTGTTCCAGCAGTTTCAATGTACCGGCATCGGCCCACTGCAAATCATCCAGAAACAGTACCATCGGGTGTTCTGCCTTGAGAAAGACCTGGAACAGCGCAATCAACGTGCGGTTAAAACGGTTCTCCGACTCGGTGGCACCCAACTGGTGAAGCGGCGGTTGTGCTCCGATCAGCAGTTCCATTTGTGGAATCAGGTCGGTGACAATCCTTCCATTGGGGGTCACCGCTTCCAGTATCTCGGACTTCCACTGCTCGAGTTTCTCCTCATTTTCGGTCAGCAACTGCTGGATCAGCTCCTGAAATGCGGTAATCAGTGCGCTATAAGGTACACTCTGACGCAGCCGTTCAAACTTCCCGCTGAGGAAGAATCCTCTGCACGGCGCTTCCGGCTCCGGTTTGTTGAGTTCACGTATCAGCCGGGTCTTTCCGACGCCGGGAGAACCGGCCACCAGCACCAGTTCACGTCCACCCAGGCAAATGCGTTGATGCGCCTGTTGCAGAGTGCCGATCTCTTCCGCGCGACCATAAATGACCTCGGGAATCTGGAACTTTTCAGAGTGGTCCTGTTGTGCGAGCTGGAAGGAGGACACTTCACCAAGCGTCTTCATCTGCTGGGTACATTCGTCCAGATCCGCAAGAATTCCCATCGTGCTCTGATAACGGTCTTCCGCATTCTTGGACAGCAGTTTGATGATGATCCGGGAAACCATGATGGGCACTTCACTATTCATCCGGTACAGCGGCTCGGGGGCAATCGCCAGATGGGCATGGACCAGCTCCATCGGTTCGTCGAACTGGAATGGGGGGGTACCGCTGAAGAGTTCATACAGGGTTGCACCGAGCGAGTAATAGTCGCTACGGTAATCGAGCGAACGGTTCATACGCCCACTCTGTTCAGGGGAGATATAGGTTGGTGTACCCTCAATGCCCCCGGAGGTACGCAGATTCGGGTTCTCTCTGGAAAGGGTAGTGGATATACCGAAATCGATCAGCTTGAGCCGGTCACTGCGTTGGTCATAGAGAATGTTGGAGGGGTTGATGTCTTTGTGAATGATGTTGTTGGCGTGAACCAATCCGATCATCCGGGCGATACGGTGTGCCAGTGCCAGCTTTTCTTCCGTGGTTGGCGAATGGTGTTCAAGGAAAAGACTTAAAGGCTCACCATTGAAATTTTCCAGAATCAGAAATAACCGGTTGTTGTCCTGCTGAAGCCCGTAGGTGTTGATGACCTCATCGACCTCTTCCAGCCTTTCCAGGATCTCATGCTCACGACGGTACTGCTTCTGTTGGAGCAGGGTATCCTCGTTGGGGTTGGCGGCGGTCTTGACAATAACCGGTTGCCCATCCTCTTCCCGCTCTCCACGAAAGATGATGGAGCGGGAATTCTCATGGATGGGTGTCAGGTGACGTATGCCGGGAATCATCACTATCTCTGTGGCTCAATCGGTATGGCGACTCAGACTATCCATGAAATTCATAAGGCCATCGTGAAAAATGTGAATTCGTTTATGCTCGTTGTTTGGGTACGCATCTGCTGTCTGGAGGGCATCAGGATAAATAACCACTCTGCGGTATGGATATTAACCTGAATACCCTTCATAAAGGATGGGTAAACGTGATTACATCTTGATACAGACCGACTTCACCTCGGTATAGTGTTCCATCGCGGTCTTGCCCCATTCACGGCCCCAACCGGACTGCTTGTAACCTCCAAAGGGTTGGGTCACATCGAAGATATGGAAACAGTTGACCCAGACGGTTCCTGCCTTGAGCCGGGCTGCCACCTGATGTGCCTTGCTTATATCGCGTGTCCAGATACCGGCAGAGAGGCCATAGATGGTGTCATTGGCATTATTGATCACGTCATCCAGTGAGTCGTAGGGCATCGCCGAGAGTACCGGCCCAAAGATCTCCTCCTTGACCACCCGCATATCGTGGTTGGTATTGACCATCACGGTCGGCTCATAGAAGAAGCCGCTGCCATCCCTCTTGTCACCCCCGATCAGTACCTCGGCACCCTCATCACGACCCCCGTCCACATAGTTGCAGACCCGATCGAGCTGCGCCTGATTGATCAGTGGTCCCATTTCGGAAGCGGGATTGAGGCCGGGGCCCACCTTGGTGTTCCGGGCACGATCCACAATCCCCTCGATTACCTGGTCGAAGATCGATTGATGGACATAGAGACGCGAACCGGCACAACAGATCTCTCCCTGATTGGTGTAGATCGCCATCGTTGCACCATCAATCGCCGCTTCGAGATCGGCATCGGGCAGCACGATGTTGGGTGCCTTGCCGCCCAACTCCAGAGAGAGGCGCTTGAGATTGCCACTGGCCGCATTGACGATCGACTTGCCCACTTCAGTTGAACCGGTAAATGCACATTTGTCCACATCAGGGTGGTTGGCAATTGCTGCACCGGCGGTCTCGCCATAGCCGGGCACCACGTTGATCACACCATCGGGAATACCGGCCTCCTGCGCCAGCTCTGCCAGTCGCAGGGTGGTCAGCGGCGTATCCTCCGCAGGTTTGATGACACAGGTACAGCCGACAGCCAGTGCCGGCCCCAGCTTCATTGCCAGCAACAACAACGGGAAGTTCCAAGGAACGATCATGCCCACCACACCAACCGGCTCACGGCGGGTATAGGCAAAATAGCGATCATCCGGGGTGTAGGAGACGCCATGTGGCAGCACCTCACCCTCGATCTTGGTGGAGAATCCGGCGTAGTAGTAGAGGGTGTCAATGGTCAGCGGCAAATCGACATAACGGGAAGCCCCAATCGGCTTGCCACAGTCGAGCGTTTCCAGCTCTGCCAATTCATCAATGTTGTCTTCGATCAGTGCGATGAAACGGCGAATCAGTCGCTCTCGATCCGTCGGCATCATGTTGTTCCACGCCGGGTTCTCAAAGGCATTGCGAGCGGCCGCAACTGCACGGTCCACATCCGCCTTGTCACCCTCTGCAACCTCCGTCAGCAGATCACCGGTAGCCGGATTGATCGTTTTGAATGTTTTTCCGGAAACAGCATCGACCCACTGTCCTCCGATCAACATCTTTCCTGCACGTTTCAGGAAAGAGCGGCTTGCCTCCAGTCGCTCGGTCGGCTCATTCATTACTGTTGTATCAGACATTGTGCTGTTATCCCCCTGTTCAAGCATTGGTTGTTTTAGTCGGTGGTTGCAACAAAATCCTCCCCACCAGGTACGGTGCAGTGTGTTTTCAGCCCCCTTGCTTTTCTGTTCACGACGTGCCCCGAAGTAGTAACATCATGTCACAATTCAAGAGATTGAAGCAATAGCTGAAAACA
>CAYFOR010000088.1:0-12176 GCA_964344785.1 uncultured Piscirickettsiaceae bacterium | reverse complement strand
AAAATATGTGCGAGTCAGCCGTTGAAATGACCGTTTGGTGAATAAGGCGGGTTAACTGAGGAAGGGCCTCGCTTACATCCGTTGACTGAAAACTTTGCTTCTTAATACCGACCATCAAAATCTGCCTTTCTGTATCATTCAGAAAACCACGTTCGATGCCATGCTCTACGGTCGGGACCAAGATTGCGCTATATAAGTAACTAAAATCAAGCAGCTTATTTACCTTGGTTATCTCCTCCAAAATACCCCTTAGAACATACTCACACCACGCCAACACTGACTTATCGTCTCCACGATCAGCTTGAGAGAGACGGTCATAGTAGAGGTTCCTATCATTACAAAATACAGCCGTTGGGTTTAGCAACTTCCCTTCTTTTACGTTAAAACCGTACTTGATCATCATGGCATAAGTAAGGAGGCGCACAGCTCGACCGTTACCGTTATTAAACGGATGGATCCACAAGAATCTATGGTGAGCAATTGCTGTTTTAAGTAAATCAAACTGGCTTGAATCTATTGAATTTATAAAATCCAATAGCTCATCCATATAGCCTACTACTGTTGAGTGATCTGGCGGAGTATGGTCTGCCGATGCAATTTTTACATTTTTAGCTCTGTACGCTCCCGGAGTTGGATCCCCTTCACGCTCCAAACCATCTACAGCAAGGTGATGCAGCTCCCTAATGAACATATGAGTAATTTCAGCACCTTCAGAAATCTCTCGCTCAATATAGTTCATCGCTTGCTCAACATTAGCAATCTCTGAAAATCTATCAGTAGACCGCTCTTTCTTCTCGATTTTCTGCTCCACATATTCAGAGATTGTTGTATGGTTTCCTTCGATCCGAGTTGACCCAATACTTTCCATCATGTGGAAAATTTCTTTCAGCTGGAAGAAGATCCATGGTGCAGTTGTACCACCAAGCTCCTGTCGCTTGAGGTGATTTAACTCCATTACAGTCTCAACAAGTGGAGAACCAAAAGCTGGATGAGCCAATCTCAAATCTACATGCTGAAAAGTCATACAAATACACCTTGTGCAAACAAACAAATACACACTTACATAAAAAACCATTTTATAACAACATATAACACCATGAATAGATTTTTTATAAATACAATACAGGCATACCTATAACTACAAATCCAGTATTAACAAAATACAATCACACCGTTCGTAAACGTAACTGTACCGTAGATCTTCCTGCTACCAGATCTATCCAAACTACTAGACAACTTATGTGGTCTACTTATAGGTAGCTTGAACGTGAAAGTGAAATTACGATTCCATAGCCTGCTATGGTGAGCACACAGATTACGCATAGTAACCAACTGATAAAGAAACGATGTCAAATTTACTTCATCCAAACCGTAGAGCTTTGCCACAACATTTCGATCCTTCCGATGTCGCAACTTGGCATACCAATGCGATAGCTGCCCAGATGTCATGATTTCTGAAATTGCCCATATTGGAGGAAGTCGCTCGCTATACTATGATCGAAGATGCATCATAAACGCCTCATGACTGCGCCTTACTTCGCCTTTAAGTTGCTGCTGATAGGTGAAAGGAGGTTTGTTGGAGCGTATTATGCCTCTCTAGAAAAAAGTAATCCTCCGGGGGCGCAGATCTCTTATGGGATGCGTGAAGGGTGTTGCTGCTATTCAATATCGGTCAACAAGTGCCAACCAAGAAAGCACCATATTCAGGGCATATTACATATTTTCTGGGGTACCTAAAAAATTAAACACAATAACTTGCTTTAATATCATACAATTATAAAGTCTATTCGAGAGCAGGTGGACTCATCCAACAAGTGATATAAATACCTAAAAGCCTATGAAAAAAATAAACTGGTCCAGTGTTTATCTGACAGGAAACGCTGTCATTGATCAGCAGCACCAACAACTTGTTGAGACGATCAATAGCTGCATTGAGTGCATTGAAGCTCGAGGTGACACCAGTGTCTTCATACCCAAATTGATTTCAATCAGCCAACAGCATCTGTCTTATGAAGAAGAGTTTCTGGCCGAAATCGGTTACCCAAACTTTGAATCACATTTTGAAGAACACCAAAACTACCGAAATGAGATCAACCGTGAGCTGAACTCATCACATACGATCACAGCAGAAACCATTGACTCCCTGAGCAAGTGGTGGAGCAATCATATTCTCCATAGTGATATGAAATACAAGATTTTTCTCAACAAGAACTAACACTCTCCTGACGGGCGTATCAGAAACCTGGCCCAACTCCTGCAATAGAGGCTGTCATCGAATGAAATGGCGGATTATTGACAGGAGCAACCATGGTTTCAGCCTTTAACTTGAAGACAGACTCGGAGATAAGATTTAAAAATAGCGAATCATCGTTATGGGCGGTTTGCTACGGCTATTGCCTGCAACACGACCAACTGGCGAACCTGATCAGCTCCAACAAAGAGGGAAGGTTCATTGAGTTTGCCAAAAAACTACCCGTATCCATGAGCAAACGCGCCATCTCTTGTGGCGATTGGTGTGCAAAGATATGAACCAGACGACATCTCAGGAACACTCTCAACAGGTGGCGGACATTGTTGACTTTCCAGAGCCCGATCAGTCTGACTGGGGTATCTACTCAAAAGGCATGAGAAAAACCATGATTGATTCCGGGTTCGAGCCACAGGATGCAGATGAATTCCTGCAACACTTCGAACCTGTTTTCAGGCTGTTCGACTTCAAGCTGGATGCAACCATGGCCGTGGATATGCCCGAAGAGTACCTTCCTCAGTTTGAAAAGTACTCGACACTCATCACAAGCTCTCTTGAAAGATATACAAGCGAACTCATTGCCGAACGATTCGGCCTGGAGATGGAGAGGTTTTTCAGTGCCCAACTCGTCCAATAACTGCCTGCATATAAAATTCATACTAAAGCTATGGGTATTTTGAACGATATAACTAAACATGTGTACGTGGTAGAGCCGTAAAACCGGACCGTCCACGGCGCATCACCTAAATGTCTCAAGTGATTTTTCACGATTTAGGGGGCCCCATTGCTGGCAGGCGATGGGGCCTTATTTATTGCATCAGCAGAACTTAATAAATGGCAAATGCTGCCGATACAGATTCCATGGGAAACAAGTAGCCGGTGAGATGCTGCCACATCCCATCGGCAACAGAGCCTGTACCCAAGAGTGAAGAGTCTGGCGGTTCATGTCCCGGAGGCGGGATTGAGACACCCGCTGATGGGAAGGTTCAAAAGCCCATAGCCCGAAGTGAGAGCTTTGGGCTTTTTAATGCGTGAAAAAAATGACTCCTGCATTCACTACAATGCAGGAGTCGAACTACACTCACACTATTATTGTTATGACAAGAAACATGCAGACTCCATGCCACAGGAACAGTATTGGTACAGCGTAGCCTCCCGGCTCACTCCCACTCCAACTCTTCGTAGACACGCTGGGCGTTACGCCCCTTCAATGATTCATAATTCTGCAGATAGCTGAAGCGTGTCTGGTCAATCCTGTGGATCTCTTCGATGCCGTATCCATCTTCAATGAGTTGTTGTACCGCTTTGCGAAGAGAAACCAGATAGTCATAACTGTCTGCTGTTGCCTTCTCCAGATCACCAGGCATGCCATGCCCGCCGACAACAATCCGGGGCTGAAGCGCTGCAATCGCTTCAAATGCCGAAATCCAGCTTCGATGTGCCGATTGCGGCCCGACACCAAGCATACGATCCATATAGACGATATCCCCACTGAACAGTACCTTCTGCTCCGGCAGCCAGACAAAGCTGTCACCCGGTGTGTGGGCATGACCGGCATGGTAGAGCTCCATTCTGGTACCTCCCAGGGTAACTATCTTCTTGTCTGAGAAGTTGTCATCGGCATAAACCGCCTCCGTACCTTCAAGACCATCGGCACCAATCAACCGGTCAAGGCGATCCCACTGGTCCTGCAGGCGAGACTGCTGATCGATGACGGCCTTTTCACTGGAGATGATCCTGGCACCCAACGCCTTGAAGTAGCTGTTGCCAAGCCATCGGTGATCTTGCCCCCCCGTATTGATCACCAGTTTTATCGGCCGATCGGTGATGGTGAGAACCGCATTGTGGATCATCTCCGCCCCTTTCCGGCTCCCTCCGGAATCGATCAGCACCACCCCTTCCGTGGTCACAATGACACCAAAATTGGCATTGTTGCCGAGGTTCTCCGGAGTCCGGTTGGTGATCGGTCCAATCAACGCATAGATGTTATCCGCCAGTCTTTCAATTCTGAGAACCGGTTCATTCGCACTGACATGAGAGACCGTGGTCAACATCGCTGCAACAAGTATAAAAAGTAAACGCATCATGATCATTTCCAGGTTTAAAAGGTTGAGTATAGGTGGTTCAGATGTAGTGGTTCAGATGTAGTAGTTCAGAACAGGATCTGTGCCAGATATCCCGTCGTAATCGCAACCGTGAACACAGAGAAGAGAAAGGCCAGCAGAATGGGCCAGTGGAACATCCGTTTCAGCATCACCATCTCCGGCAGGGAGGCCCCGGCACCACCGATCACCAGTGCAATCACGGCACCGATTCCCATCCCCTTCGCCGTCAGTGTCAACGCAATCGGAATCATGGTAGAGCCACGCACATAGAGCGGTACGCCAATCAGCGCTGCCAACGGGATTGCCCAGAGGTTATCTGCACCCGCATATTGAATCAGCCACTGGTCGGGCACAAAACCGTGCGCAACAGCCCCAATGGCGACACCGATCATCACATGCGGCAGAAAGCTGATGAACAGCTCAATGGAGTCACCCAGTAGACGATTGGCACGAGAAAGCGCCGTGGTTGAAACTACGGGTTTGAACGGTACCGCTACTCCACTCCCGGTGGTCGTAGCAGGCCGCCCACTCTGCGAGGTATCACAACAGCTATTGGCGTCACCGCCTTGCTGTACGGAGGTGAACGAGACCGTGACCGCAGTGGCTGGTGGACTGAACAGGTCATCCTTCAGGTGACGATCAAACCCCGCACGATCCATCAGCCATGAGATGACAACGGACATACCGATCGCCATTACGGTATAGAGAAGGGTCAGCTCCATCCCAAAGGTGATCCAGAACAGCGTGATGATAATCGGATTGACCAGCGGCGAGGTGAACAGCAAGGTCATGGTGGGGCCAAATCCGGCCCCTGATCTCAATAGCCCCAAGGTCAATGGTACGGTGGAGCAGCTACAAAACGGTGTTGCACTACCGATCAGCGCCCCAATCAGATAGCCACGTCCACGTTTTGCCGAGAGATAATGGCGGGTCTTTTCTGCCGGCAGCCACTCCTGCAGCAGACCCACCAGAAAGCTGATGGCGATGAACAACAGTGCCAACTCTGTGAAGAGTTGCAATGCATAGACTGTGGTATCGATCACCTTTTGCCCAAAAGCGGTTTCCATATTTCCAGTATTATCGAATAATTGGTTAAATTTTTTAGATGGCACAACTGCCCTGACAGCACTCTTCGGTCAGAAACGCCATGGTCTCATCCAGCGCATCCAGCTTCGGTATACACTGGAGCGTGCGCCCATCCCGGTGCTGCTCGACCAGACCGGCCGCAACCAGTCGCGCAATGTGATGTGACAGGGTAGAGCCTGGAACATCGAGTATCTGCTGTATGTCACCGACAGAACAGCCACACGGCCCACACCTCACCAGATGACGAAAGATGGCCAGTCGGGTGGGGTGGCCCAGTTCAGCGAGTCGTTTGGCAGCCTGCTCAATCTCCATGGTCGCCCATACTACAGAACAGACAATACAATTTCAAATTTCTAGAATTATGGAATTAAATGAGGAATTCTGAACCTTTGATGGATCAACCTACGACCGTGGACCACTGCATCACTGATCTCACCTCTCCAATTCATCCACTTCCGGAGAAACGGACCGCTTCTCCAGAAACAGCATGCACCACTACTGATGGGAACCATCACAGAGCGGGGTATTCCCGGTTTTTCCACAGCCACACAGATAGACGGTCTCTGTATTGTCGGCGGTAAAGGGCACCGGTTGAAAACTGCCTCCCTGATGCGCCCCATCACAAAATGGCCGGCTTTTGCTCTTCCCGCATGAGCACCAGTAATAGGTCTCTCCGGCCTCAACCTCAACGGCAAAGGGTACATTCCGGCTATCGGCTGTTTCTGACATCATCTTCTCCTGTTGGTTCTCTATTGACTGACTTGGTACCGATTGTTACGACTGAAATCCCACTCATCTCATCCATGCCTTCTGTCGGACAAAGTGGTCATTCTGGAAGTCACGCATGGCCTGATGAATCTCTTCACTGCTGTTCATCACAAAAGGGCCGTATTGGACGATCGGTTGGCCACTGCCGACGATACAGCGTGCCCCTTGGCGGCCCGCCTCAAAATCGATGACGGCATCCGCTCCTTCCAGGGTAATCAATGTATGCACATCGGCATGGCGACCATTGAGATATCCATCGCCTTCGAACAGATAGAGGAAACTGCTGTTTTCCTCCGGCAGTGTGTGGTGAAAGTGCTGCTCCGGCTCGATTTCGACATCGTAGTACTGCACCCGGGTAATCTCATCGATGATCGGGGCGCTGTTGGACTGGTACGCCCCCATCAGCAGTTTGAGCCGATACCCCGTGCCCTCGATCACAGGAAACCGGTCTGCGTGATACTCCTGATACGCCGGTTGGTCCATCTTGTGGTCTGCCGGTAAATTGATCCAGAGCTGAAACCCACGCAACAGACCGTTCTCCTGCTGCGGCATCTCCGAGTGGATGACGCCACTGGCTGCCTTCATCAGTTGGGCGGCGCCAGGACCCAACACGCCCCGATTTCCCATACTGTCTCTGTGTTCGGAATAGCCATCCAGCATATAGGTAAACGTACTGAATCCCCGATGTGGATGATCCGGAAAACCGGCGATGTAGTCATCCGGATGATCACTGCCGAAATAGTCCAGCAGAATAAATGGATCCAGATTTTTCAGTGATGGCGTACCAATGGCCCGACGTACCGTAACCCCCGCCCCCTCCGGGACAGCAATGGCCGGTATGAAACGGCTGATGTTCTCTCGGTTATTCATGACGCTCTCCGACGCTATCGATTGGACAGATCCATTATTTGTGTTACATAAAAAAGAATAAACAGCAAACCCATCAAATATATATTCTCCAATAAAGAACAATAACGCACATTCATGAATCGACTGGAAAACATGGAAACCTTTGTCCGCGTGGTGGAGTCGGGTGGAATCAGTGCCGCATCCGAGACACTCAACATCGCCAAGTCAGCCGTCAGCAGACGCCTGAAGGAGCTGGAGAACCATCTTGGAGTAGAGCTGTTTCACAGAACCACGCGAAAAATGAATCTGACGGATAGCGGCCAGGTTTACTATCGGGATTGTCTGCGTATTCTGGATGAGATTCTCGAAAGTGAGCTAACCGTCAACCAGAGCCACGGTCTGCTGAAGGGCCGCCTGAAGGTGGCACTCCCCGCTTCGTTTGGGCTGATGCATTTGGGTCCGGCCATCAATGACTTTTTACAACTGCACCCAAAAATCCAGTTTGACCTCGACTTCAATGATCGCCAGGTTGATCTGATGCAGGAGGGGTTTGATCTGGCCATTCGCATCGCCCATCTCTCTGACTCCAGCCTTGTGGCCCGCCGGTTCGCCACCATAAACAGTGTGATCTGTGCCAGCCCGACCTATCTGGAGAGGATGGGACGACCCACACATCCGGATGAACTGGACAACCATCACTGCCTGCTCTACTCGCTGACCCGTGACACTGAACAGTGGAGTCTTTTTGATTCAAAAAAGCGGCATATTCGCATCAAGGTTCAGCCTTATCTGTATGCATCTTCCGGCGAGTACCTGCTGGATGCCGCCATTGCGGGCCATGGCATCATATTGATCCCCAGCTTTATCGCACACCGGGCACTCAATGAGGGATCACTGGTGAGACTGTTTGATGGCTACACCTTCCCACAATTCAACGCCTATGCCATCTATCCTCAGACCCGACATCTGTCGCAGCGTGTCCGGGCATTTGTTGATTTCCTGATGGAGAGATTTGCAGGCACACCCTACTGGGATCACTATTGACCCGATGACGACCTGAGTCGCGTAAAGATGTCCTGAGCCCACATCTTGAGTTCGATACTGTTCGGAAACACATCATGTAGTGTTATCTGTTTTCCAGTCTGGTATGATCGGCTTAGTTTTTCCTATGGAAGACTATTTCTAGGGAGGAGAGTAATGGGACAACTCAGTTTAAGCGTCGATGAGCTGCTGGCAAAGTGTGATGAAGCCGATCAGCTCTACAAATGCAAGGAGTGCGAAAAGGCGTTCGCCATTTTCCAGCAGCTATCCGAGAGCGGTTTTTCACCAGCTGACTATATCCTTGGTCTGATGTTTGACGCCGGAAACGGCGTGAAGTGCGACAAGACGGAGGCCATCAGACACTATCAGGTGGCCGCCGAAGCCGATGTGATGGAGGCCCAGTTCGCACTGGGCTTGCGGTACGAGGAGGGAGAAGCTGTCGAAAAAGACCCCGAACTGGCGGTGACCTATTACCGCTCGGCCGCCGAGCTGGGACATGCCTCAGCTCAATACAACCTCGCTCTGCTGTACCTGGACGGAGAGGGCATCTCCCAGGACTACAACAAGGCTTGTGAGCTTCTGAAGCTGGCCGCCGATCAGGGACACGCAAAGGCGATGTGCCACCTTTACTTTCTGTACCATGATGGCAATGGCATTGAACAGGACGAAGAGGAAGCCTGCATGTGGCTCACAAGGTCGGCAGAAAGCGGTTATGACAAGGCTGCAGACCTGCTGGCAACGATCTGACCATACGATTTTCCTGTTGAAGAGTGTTCACACGCCTCAGGGGGCCCCTGAGCCTGTATAACCATGCGCTGGCGGGTAATCACAGCTCTGCTGACTGACGCATCATCTCCTTATATACAAACTTATAACATACTGTTTTATATAATATTATATATTGAAAACCGCCCATCACTTATATTACATTCTAACCATCTTCACTAGCTACAGGGAGTGGCAGTATGTTTTCAAGTATGGAAGCGGATTACGGACAGAGCTGTATCGACGATGAGATGTTTGAAATATTCAACGCAGAATTGCGTCATCAGAGAATTGTGCTCTCCATCGGGATTGCAGTATCCAACAAGGAGATCGTCTCCTCCATTGCCGATTCACTGGTTGCAGTCGGTATGCCGTATGGATTCCCTGCAATTTCGACCCTGGCCAGAGATGTGATTGAGTCCGAGGTACATAGCGACCCATCACAGATATGGGTGCATGCAATCGAACTGCTGGAAGAGGTCAAGAGGACAATTCACTAATACTCAAGCAACAGAGTATTGATCTGCCCACCCGTACGCTTTGTGGATTTGGGCTGATCACAGATTGCCCTATCGGCGCTACACATTCACCGCCATTCAGTCGGTTTACATGGTCTCGATCAGCGCCGCACTGACCAGCAGCAGTAACCCGATCACCACTCTGGCCGACTCCTTCACAGATTCCTTTTCTTTGTCTGACATGGCTCATCCCCGGTTGGTTAAACAGAACATCCGACAATAGACATGCATTCTGCATACCAGGACAGGCATTACTGCGCCATATAATCAGAGGATGTGTCACATTTTTTATATGTGGTATATTTTGTAGGTGTTTTGAGCAATCTACTCGATAACACCCTATGAGTTGCTTGCAGGTATCAGGGAGGTGTCTGCATCAACTTCGATGAAAATTGATAGAGGGAGGATTTTTCCGATGAAATTACCACATTTTTTCGCTATAGCGTTGCTGTCACCACTTTATTCAGGACTGGTATCTGCATTTGATTTTCCGGCAGACTGGTCACAGTGGAAACCGGTCAATACCGCATTGACCAGTATCGGCGCACTGCCCGGGTGTGAGGCCGATGTCTCTTCCCTGCCACCGATCTACCAGGAGACCGTTGCCACCTACTGCGCACTGCGTGAAGGCGGTCCAGGGCGTGTCAATATCCTGGTAAAACCAGGTTCGGAAGCGAACTACAAAAAGCGCGACGGAATGTTCCCGGATGGACCACAGATGGCACTTCATCTGATCGACCTGAAGGCCATCATGTTCACCGGCTATAACGGTGGCATGCCGGTCTATCGCACCTATGGCGAAGATGGCAACAACCTGACCAATGCGATGCCTTCTCTGAGTGAAGAGACCTGCGTGGTATGCCATACAGGCTATGAGGCCTTCTGCACCAACGGCCAGTGTGGGACCGCGCAGTAATTCACAGGCATCACCCACATCGAACCCACCAAAACCAACCCTCACCAATTCGGGGGTTGGTTTTCTTATATCTACCCCGCAAATTCAGCTATTAACGGTACCCATCCATACCATGTTGTTCGAGCACCAAGTCTGTTGATCACTATTTGATGAACCGATTGAGCTCATTTGGGTGTTTGCCCAGGTTGATATTTTCATAGCTGCACGCCTCGAAAAAGGGCTTGAAGAACTTCTTGTGATATCTCCCCGGGTAGTAGCACTCCATCGTGAGATGGTTGCTGCTATCCAGATAGTACCGGGCAGTGATTGCATTCTGGTTGAGCGTATTGACCCACTCAAGAAAGCGGCGGGATTTTTTCTTTGCCTGGCTGCTCACCTGATACCTTGAACTAAACAGCATCCCGTAGCTGTAGTCCTCGATTACAAAACTGAGATCCTCTTTGTGTCTCGCCACCATCTGTTGCTTATTGATGGTCACCTCATATCCGAACCCCTTGAGGTACTGCTTGACCTTCTTTGCATCCTTGGGCGGGGCTGCGACGGAAAGAGAGGCCCAAAAGAGACATATGGCAATGGTGGTAACTGTTTTCACGGTTCACTCCTGATCGTTCGGTTCAACGGTGATATACGATTCCCATCATTATAGTCGGCATCCGATGATCTGCTCAGCAACCGGCGAACCACCTTGCTACTCAATACCCATACGCTCCCCCGATTCACTTGCAAAAAAACATGATCCAGACTGCAAGATAGTCGATATCATCCGTTTTTTTCGGAATCACTCATGAATGCACTCCTGTTGGAAGGTGGAGATCTTCGCCTGGACAGCAATTATCCTCAACCCGTCACCGGTCCAGGTGAGGCACTGGTCCGTATACGCCTGGCCGGGATCTGCGCAACCGATCTCGAAATGGTCAAGGGATATGCTGAAGGGTTCAACGGGATACTGGGGCACGAGTTTGTCGGCGAGGTGGTAGAGGCCGCAGCAGATACATGGATCGGTCAGCGTGTCGTCGGTTCGATCAATATTGGCTGCGGTACCTGCAACCGCTGTCTGGAACAGGGCCCGGAACACTGCGAACAGCGACAGGTACTCGGCATTCATCGACATGATGGAGCCTTTGCCGACTATCTGACCCTCCCTTTGGACAATCTGTACAGCATCCCCGAGCAGATCCCGGATGAGGTTGCCGTCTTTACCGAGCCGGTGGCAGCCACAGCGCATATTCTGGACCAGGTCGAACTCTCACCATCCATGCGTATGGCGGTAGTCGGCCCGGGCCGATTGGGACTGTTGATCGGTCAGGTACTCCAGATATCCGGTGCATCGGTGACAATGGTTGGACGCAGTGACGAAAGCCTGAAGCTACCGAGTCAAATGGGACTCACCACCTCACTCGGCAGCGACCTGGCTGATAGTACGTTTGACCTGGTGGTTGAGGCATCCGGCAATGAATCGGGGTTCGAGCAGGCACTTCGATTGATCAAGCCACTGGGCACCCTTGTTCTGAAAAGCACCTTTCATGGCAGCAACTATATCAACCTGAGCAGGCTGGTGGTCGATGAAATCACCGTAGTCGGTTCTCGCTGCGGCTCGTTCCCGGCTGCACTTCGTCTATTGTCAGACCGGCAGATCGATGTCATGTCGCTGATTGATGCAGAGTATCCACTCATTGATGGGGTTTCCGCACTGAAACATGCCACGCAATCCGGTGTACGGAAGGTGCTACTGCGGCCGTAATGCCATACTACAGCTCACTTTCCATCCTTTCCTGACTGTACCGTCACATACAATACAAGCGCCATCAGCAGGAAGCTACCTGCAACCACTGCAATTTGATAACCGGTAGATAGAGACTCAAACATCATTCTGTTTCACT
>CAYFOR010000087.1:0-12319 GCA_964344785.1 uncultured Piscirickettsiaceae bacterium | reverse complement strand
ACGTCATCAATAACCAATTGAATTTATTCGATTAAACGTTGGGACACCAGTGACTTTGAAAATATCTTCTCTGCAGTCAACGATGCAGCCCTCCACAGCTTCTTCTCGTTTCTGCCCGGCTGGCTGGAAAGCCTGATGGTCGCCCTGGCCTCCCCCTTTGTTGGTGAGGGATGGCATCTCACACTGGGCGTACTCTTCATGGTGATCGTCATCTTCCTGCCTGGCGGCATCATGGAGGGGATCGATCGTCTGAAGTGCTATTTCCGGAACAGACAGCGTGACGCTGCCGACAAAGAGGAGGCAGCGCAATGAGCGACAACCTTGTTCTGAAGATCAGCAACGTCAACAAGACCTTCGGTGGGCTGCAGGCGCTTAGTGAAGTCAATCTCGATATCGAAGAGGGCAAGGTACACGCCATCATCGGACCCAACGGTGCCGGCAAGTCGACACTGCTCAACTGCTGTATCGGAAGGCTGATCCCCGATACCGGAACGGTCAACTTCAATGGAGAGAACATCATCGGCAAGGAGCCGCATGAGATCAATCAGATGGGAATGGTGCGTGTATTCCAGACCCCGGAGATCTTCCCCGACCTCTCGCTGCTGGAGAACGTGATGATCCCCGCCTTTGCCAAACGCGATGGTGCCTACAAGTTCAACGTATTCAAATCCGCAGCCCAGGAGCAGCAGATCATCGACGAGGCTGAGCGTATGTTGAATGAACTGGGTATTGAAGGAGACCATATCCACGAGCACGCCGGCAGCATGTCACGTGGTGACAAGCGCCGCCTTGAATTGGTGATGTGTCTGGTACAGCACCCCCGGCTGCTGCTGCTCGACGAGCCGACTGCCGGAATGTCTCGTCACGACACCAACCGCACGATCGATCTGCTGAAGAAGATCAAGGAGCGCGGCATGACGAAAATCATCATTGAACACGATATGCACGTGGTCTTCAGCGTAGCCGACCGGATCTCGGTACTGGCCCAGGGAGCCATCATCGCCTCGGGAACACCAGATGAAATCCGCGGCAACCCGATTGTTCAAGAAGCCTACCTTGGTGGAGCACACCTATGACAGAGAATAACCTGCATGCACCCGGAACACCGGCCGTAACCGCCAAGGGTTCTGCCCCGGCCTACTTCTCCTGCTGGGATCTTCATGCCTACTATGGTGAAAGCTACATCGTTCAGGGTGTCAACTTCGAGGTTCGTGAGGGAGAGATCGTCGCCCTGCTGGGACGCAATGGTGCCGGCAAGACCTCCACCTTGCGGGCCATCGCCCGTGCCGGAGAGCCGGAGCTGCGCCATGGAGAGGTGTGGCTCGACCACAAGCCACTGCATAACATGACGGCCTATGAGGCAGCCCACAATGGCGTGGCACTGGTACCGGAGGATCGCCGTATCATCGCCGGTCTCACGGTCGAGGAAAATCTGCATCTGGCGCAGATCGAGGGGCCGATCGGCTGGTCAACCGAACGGATCTACGAATCATTCCCCAGACTGGGAGAGCGCCGCACACAGGAAGGTGTCACCCTCTCCGGCGGAGAACAGCAGATGCTGGCCGTCGCCCGCGCCCTGGCACGCGATATCAAGCTACTGCTGCTGGATGAACCCTATGAGGGGCTGGCACCGGTGATTGTGCAGGAGATCGAACGCATTCTGGAGAGCATCAAGTCACTGGGAATTACCACCGTCATTGTCGAACAGAATGCCATTGCCGCCCTCCATCTTGCCGACCGCGCCCTGATTCTCGACATGGGGCAGATTGTATTTGACGGCACCGCCCAGGAAGTACTGGACAACGAGGAACTGCGCCACCAGTATCTGGCAATCTGAAGCAGATCCACTACCCGCAAACACAATCAGACACGGAAGTTTTACACAGTTGAGCACTTCTCCGTGTGAGCTTCCATGCGGTCTGTGGTTTAATTCCATCCGTTTCAAACAAGAGATGTTGAGGAGGATATTCCGACATGAGTAAAAGCTATCCCGTTGATGAGACCTTTGCCGCTCAGGCCAATGTCACCGCTGAACAGTATGATGAGATGTATCAGCGCTCCGTCTCCGATCCGGAAGGATTCTGGGCCGAGCAGGCAGAGCACTATCTCACCTGGTTCAAGCCATGGGAGAAGACACTGGACTGGAATTTCAGTGATGATGTCCATATCCGCTGGTTCGAGGGCGGCAAGATCAACGCCAGCTATAACTGTCTGGACCGTCATCTGGAAAGCCGTGGCGATCAGGTTGCCATCATCTGGGAGAGCGATGACCCTGCTGTCGACCGCAAGATCACCTATGCCGAACTGCATGCCGAAGTCAGCAAGTTTGCCAATGTACTCAAGTCCCGTGGTGTCAAGAAAGGGGACCGGGTCTCAATCTATATGCCGATGATCCCGGAGGCTACGGTGGCCATGCTCGCCTGCACCCGGATCGGCGCCGTCCACTCGGTTGTTTTCGGCGGTTTTTCTCCCGATGCCCTGCGTGACCGCATCCTCGATTCCGACTGCCAGGTGGTGATTACGGCCGATCAGAGCGTACGTGGTGGCAAGCACGTACCGCTGAAGAAGAATGCCGATCAGGCCATCTCCGCCTGCCCCAACGTCCACACCTGCATCGTGGTCAAGCGTGCGGGTGACCCGATCGAGTGGGCCGAGGATCGTGATGTCTGGTATCACGAGGCGATGGCCGAGGCCGCTGCGGAGTGCCCGGCTGAGGCGCTGGATGCGGAGGACCCGATGTTCATCCTCTACACCTCAGGCTCCACCGGCAAGCCCAAGGGGGTACAGCACACCACCGGTGGCTACATGCTCCATGCCGCCATCACCCACAAGCTGGTATTCGACTACAAGGAGGGCGAACACTACTGGTGTACCGCCGATGTCGGCTGGGTGACCGGCCACACCTATATCGTCTACGGGCCGCTGGCCAATGGTGCCACCACCATCATGTTCGAGGGCATTCCAACCTACCCCGATGTCTCCCGCTTCTGGGATGTATGTGACAAGCACAACGTGGCCTCCTTTTATACCGCGCCAACCGCCATCCGTGCACTGATGGCTGCCGGTGATGAGCCGGTCAGGAAGGCCTCACGCAGTTCCCTGCGCCTGCTCGGCACCGTCGGTGAACCGATCAACCCGGAGGCCTGGGAGTGGTACTACAATGTGGTCGGAGATGGCCGCTGCCCGATTGTCGACACCTGGTGGCAGACCGAGACCGGTGGCCATCTGATCACCCCGCTGGCAGGTGCCCATGCACTCAAACCGGGATCGGCCAGCCGCCCCTTCTTTGGGGTGCAGCCGGTCCTGCTGGATGATCAGGGTAACGAACTGAAGGGAGCGACCTCCGGCAACCTGGCGATGAAATTCCCGTGGCCGGGAATGATGCGTACCGTCTATGGCGACCATGATCGCTTTATCGAGACCTACTTCAAGCTCTTCCCCGGTTACTACTTCACCGGTGATGGTGCCCGTCAAGATGAGGATGGCTACTGGTGGATTACCGGCCGGGTGGATGATGTGTTGAATGTATCCGGCCACCGCCTGGGAACCGCCGAGATCGAGTCGGCCCTGGTACTGCATGAGCTGGTCGCCGAATCGGCCGTGGTGGGCTACCCACATGAGATTACCGGACAGGGTATCTACGCCTTTGTCACCCTGATGCAGGGCACTGAGCCGAGTGACGAGATGAAGGCTGAACTGGTTGCACTGGTACGCAAGGAGATCGGCCCCATCGCCAAGATCAATCTGATTCAGTGGGCTCCCGGCCTGCCCAAGACACGCTCCGGCAAGATCATGCGTCGCATCCTGCGCAAGATTGCCGCCAATGAGCTGGGCAACCTTGGAGACACCTCGACATTGGCCGACCCCTCCGTGGTTGAGGAGTTGATCGAAAACCGCATGAATCGGTAATCTCATCTCCTGCACTTCCCCAGGACAGATTCCACTGTCCTGGGGAGAAATGCACTCTAAAAATAGAAAACTGTCAGGGTACATGATCCCTTTGTCTGCTATCGATTACTTCTCTTTGAAGTTTTTTGCGCTGCTGGCACAATAGGCGCTTTGTTTGCGTCTTGCGTGCATCTGCACCGGACCCTGTTTATCGTGAATTGTTCTGGAATCAAGTCATTATGAGTCACCCTATTCAGAAACTACTCGTTGCCAATCGTGGTGAAATTGCCATTCGTGTGCTACGTGCCGCCTCCGAGCTGAATATCCGCACCCTCTCGATCTTTACCCATGAGGATCGCTTCTCCCCTCACCGCTACAAGGCGGATGAGTCCTATCAGATCGGCGAGGATGATGATCCACTGCGCCCCTATCTCGATATCGAGTGCATTCTCACCATCGCCAAGGAGAACGGTGTCGATGCCATTCATCCAGGGTATGGCTTTCTGTCCGAAAATGTGCAGTTTGCCCGTCGCTGTCGTGAAGAGGGCATCATCTTTGTCGGTCCTGCACCGGAGGTGATGGAGGCACTGGGTGACAAGGTCCGGGCCAAGGAGAACGCGGTCGCCGCCGGACTGCCGATCATCAAGAATAGCCGTGAACCACTCACCAGTTACGAAGTCGCCAGACAGGAAGCCGAATATATCGGCTTTCCAGTGATGCTGAAGGCAGCGGCCGGTGGCGGTGGTCGCGGCATGCGTGTGATCCGTTCTATTGATGAGCTGGAAACCGCCTACAATGATGCCCGAAGTGAAGCGGGCAAGGCCTTTGGTGACGATACCGTTTTTCTGGAGCGTTACATCGACTCTCCCAAACATGTCGAGGTACAGGTGCTCGGTGATCAGCACGGCAATCTGGTCCATCTCTTTGAACGGGACTGCTCGGTACAACGCCGCTTCCAGAAGGTGGTGGAGATCGCCCCCAGCCTGACACTATCCGACAAGGCCCGCAGCCAGCTTCACGAGTATGCGCTGCAGATTGCCCGTCATGTCGGGTATGCCAATGCCGGTACGGTGGAGTTTCTGGTCGATGGTGAGGAGAACATCTTCTTTATCGAGGTCAATCCGCGCATTCAGGTAGAGCACACCATCACCGAGGAGGTGACCGGTGTGGATATCGTGCGCAGTCAGATTTTCATTGCCAATAACTTCCGGCTGGATAGCGAGGAGATCAACATCCCCTCTCAGGACGCCATCCGCTGTGACGGCTATGCCATCCAGTGTCGCATCACCACCGAAGACCCGGAGAACGGTTTCCAGCCCGACTTCGGTCGTATCATCGCCTACCGCAGTCCGGGTGGCTTTGGTATCCGTCTCGATTCCGGTGCCGCCTATCCCGGTGCACGGGTCTCTCCATTCTTCGACTCGATGCTGGTCAAGGTCTCCAGTTGGGGACGAACCTTTCCAGGCGCCATTCAACGGATCAACCGTGCACTGCGCGAATTCCGTATCCGCGGAGTCAAGACCAACATCGGTTTTCTGGAAAATGTACTGGCCAACGAGACCTTCTCTTCCGGGAAGGCCACTGTTACCTTCATCGATACCCACCCGGAGCTGTTTCAGATTCGTGCACCCTTTGACCGTGCCACCAAGACCCTGACCTATCTGGCCAATGTCTCGGTCAATGGCAATGTCGATGTCAAGGTATGCCACAACAACAAGCAGTTCCGCAAACCCAAAACCCCCAAAGCCAATCGACATGGAGAGTACCCGGCCGGGACCAAGAACCTGCTGGATGAGATGGGGCCAGAGAAATTCGTGGATTGGATCAAGGATCAGAAGTCGATTCTCTATACCGACACCACGATGCGCGATGCACACCAGTCGCTACTGGCAACACGGGTTCGTACCCGGGATATGCTGCGGGTGGCCGAAGGGTATGCCAAAAACCATTCACAGCTCTTCTCGCTGGAGATGTGGGGGGGCGCCACCTTCGATGTCTCCATGCGTTTCCTCCATGAGTGCCCGTGGGAGCGGCTCAAACTGCTGCGTAAGGCGATCCCCAATATTCTCTTTCAGATGCTGTTTCGTGGTTCAAACGCGGTCGGCTACAAGGCCTATCCGGACAACCTGATCGAGAAATTCATTGTTGAATCCTGGGAGAACGGGATCGATCTGTTCCGTATCTTCGACTCGCTCAACTGGGTGGAGGGGATGCGTCAATCGATCCAGTTTGTCCGCAACGAAACCGGCGGCATCGCCGAGGGGACCATCTGCTATACCGGTGACGTGCTCAATACCGACCCATCCAATCGCTACAACATGCAGTACTACATCGATCTGGCCAGACAACTGGAGGATTGTGGTGCCCATACCCTGGCGATCAAGGATATGGCTGGGCTGCTCAAACCATTCGCAGCACAGGAGCTGATTCCTGCTCTTAAAGAATCAGTTGATCTGCCGATCCACCTGCACACTCACGATACCGCCGGAGTACAGCCCGCCACGCTGTTGAAGGCCATCGAATCTGACGTCGACATCATCGACTGCTGTCTGAGTTCCATGTCGGGCCTCACCTCTCAGGTCAACCTCAACTCAATGGTTGCAGTGATGCAGGGACATGAACGTGAACAGCCGTTCGACCTGGACAATCTCAATCAGTACGCCAACTACTGGGAGGATGTGCGTGAGCAGTACTATCCGTTTGAGTCGGGGCTCAAGGCGGGAACGGCCGAAGTCTACAACCATGAAATCCCCGGCGGCCAATACTCCAACTTGAGGCCACAGGCGATTGCCCTCGGCCTGGAGCATAAATTTGACGAAATCAAGAAACATTACTCCATTGTAAACAAAATGTTTGGAGATATTGTTAAAGTAACACCATCATCCAAGGTGGTCGGCGACATGGCACTTTTCATGGTTTCCAACAGCCTCACCGAGGCGGATATCATGGAGCGTGGAGAGCGCCTGGCCTTTCCCGACTCGGTGATTGACATGTTCAAGGGGGAACTGGGACAGATCGAGGGCGGCTTTCCCGAAAAGCTCTCCAGAATCATTCTGAAAGGCGAAGAGCCCATGGAGCGCCGTCCCAATGAGTATCTGGAGCCGGTTGACTTCGATCACGAATTTGCCGAGTTTCAAGAGCAGTTCGACAGCGATCAGAGCATGCTCGACTTCCTCTCCTACAAGATGTACCCGGAGGTGTTCAAGAACTTCTATCAGCACCGTTGCGACTACGGTGAGATCAGCTACCTCCCCACCACCGCCTTCTTCTACGGCCTGCAGCAGGAAGAGGAGATCGCCGTTGAAATCGGCAAGGGCAAGGTCATTCTGATCCGCCTGCTGTTCATCTCCAATCCGGGAGAGGATGGCATGCGTACCGTCACCTTCGATCTCAACGGCCAGACCCGAACCGTCCGGGTACGTGACAATGCCGTTGTGTCGAAGAAACAGGTCAACCAGAAGGCCTCCGACGATCATGAGATTGGGGCACCGTTGCAAGGCAAGCTCTCCGAAGTACTGGTCAGTGAAGGAGATCGACTTGCCAAGGGAGCTCCACTGTTTGTCATTGAGGCGATGAAGATGGAGACCACCGTCACTGCACCCTTTACCGGAACGGTCAAGAAGATCCATCTTCAGGGTGGTGAGCTGGTGGAGCAGGATGATCTGATTATTGAGTTCAAATAAAGCCGCTCAACGCCACCCCCGAAAACTGCTGCTGAGACTGTTCGAGGCAGCAGTAGCTGCAGCTCAGCCGAAGCAGGCACTTCCCCCCTATCTACCACCAAAACCAACCGGCAGGACGGTGGTGGTCGGGGCCGGGAAGGCCAGTGCGGCCATGGCGCAAACGCTGGAACAATACTGGGAGGCACCGCTTTCCGGTGTAGTGGTGACCCGCTACGGCTTCGAACAACCCTGTAAGCAGATCGAGATTTTGCAGGCAGGCCACCCGGTTCCAGACCGGAATAGTGTTATCGCCTCCAGGAGGATCATGCAGTGCGTCGAAGGACTGGGCGCGGATGACCTGCTCATCGTACTGATTTCAGGAGGTGGGTCGGCTCTGCTCACCCTCCCAGCCGGCAACATTACATTGCAGGAGAAGATTGCGATCAATCGTGCACTGCTCGACTCCGGTGCCCCGATCCACAAGATCAATACCGTTCGAAAACATCTCTCTGCGATCAAGGGAGGGCAGCTTGCACTCCGGGCTGCCCCGGCAACCGTTGTTACGCTGGTCATCTCCGATGTGGCCGGAGATGATCCCGCAACCATCGCCTCCGGCCCAACCGTGGCCGACCCCACCACCCGCCAACAGGCGCTCGATATTCTGCAAACATATCAGATTCCCGTCTCTGAGACCGTTCGGTCCCATCTTGAGGGTGATCATGCCGAAACCCCGGACACCCGACATCCCCTCTTCAAACAGTGCAGTACCCACGTGATCGCAAGTGCCGCTACCGGTCTTGCCGCCGCCGCTGCAGTGGGACGGGCAGAGGGATATCACGTAGAGGTGCTGGGTGATGCCATTGAAGGTGAAGCACGAACAGTAGCGCAGCAACATGCACGGTTTGCCCGGCAATACTCAGCCCCCACCATTCTGCTCTCTGGAGGTGAACTGACCGTCACACATCCCGGCTCTGGCCGTGGTGGTCCCAATAGCGAGTATGCACTGGCACTGGCCGAGTCGCTCAACGGCACTCCCGGCATCCATGCCATTGCCTGTGACAGCGATGGCATCGACGGGAGTGGCGACAGCGCCGGTGCCATCATCGATCCAACCACCTTGCAGCGTGCTGCAGCAGACGGGTTGCAGGCAGAGCGTTATCTCGACCATCATGATAGCTATCACTACTTCTCCAAACTGGATGGCCTGGTTGTAACAGGCCCGACCTACACCAATATCAATGATTTCAGGGCGATACTGATCGAAGATCGAAGTGTGTGAGTACCTCCTAAGGTATTTCCTATTTTCTGGAACGGCTCTTGCAGGATATTGTTCAAGAGAAGAACAAGCCTGGAGAAAACAATGTCTTTCAATATCTTACCATTCAACAATGCAAGCGGTTGGCTAGGACTGAGGATCGGACGGCAAAGTTTGTCACAGGTACGAACACTACTTGCCGACGAAGGGGCGGAATATGAAGACGGGCTCGGCTACAAAGGGCATAGCGAGACCTTACCATCGATTCAGATCCAGCATTTTTCAAATTTTGACCAATATGGAGAGGTTCGGGACGGCTGGCTGGAGTTTGCCTCCAACCACAAACTGTACAACATCTTCGTGGAGTGGACAGATCATGAAGGAGAGACCTTTCATCAGCTCAAGAAGATCTGTGACCGCAAATACGGAAAATCCTCCACCCGCAATGTGGGCCTGATCACCGAATTCAAATATCGTGCAGGCGACACCGAGATTACCCTCCACCGCGATCTGATCGGAGTAGACGAACAGCACGTCGTATCGCTGACTCTGAGCCACCTGCCGTTAAAAAACAGTGTGCGTTCAGCCAAGCGCAAGATTCTCGAGAAGGTCAAGAGAGACATCGAGTGGGACAGCGCAATCAACTATGCTTGACAAAACGTACAAATTCGACTGCCAAGATGAAAGAGCATTAGATGTAGTAGTTCAGACAGGTTGTTGAAAAAGTCCCAATTTCAGTGCTCAAGTATCGGAATATCGAACTGCTATAAAGTCGCTGTGAGTAAGCCCCCTATTCCTGACAATTTCTTCAAAACCTAACCAGACAGCCCCTTGGACCATTACAAGTACAATTTTCTGGCTCCAGAAAGAGTGTTTAATGTGCAAGACTCCCCAAGCAGCGACCCTCTTCAAATTTTGGGTGAGCGCTGTCAGATAAAACTGAATCTGGGCATTTCTCAATCCACGGTACCTGACCCTCCGGAGACAATGGTTATCCTTCGCCTCTCCAAACAGGCCTTCAATCTTCCAGGCGCGTTCCATGAGTTTTGATTTGAAGTGCCTGGTGGTTTGGCGGCGACGAACTCGGTCAATATCGCCTTGATGAATGCTCCGATAGACGAACCGACTGCGGTTCTTGTTGGAGTCCGGTAAACAGGTAGAACGCAAGGAGCAATGACCACCAATATAATACGGTAGCGTTTCATGATCCCCTTCTCTGCTTTTTCATAAGGATACATCCAGTGCCCCGTTGGACACCGGTACCGATCTGCCCTTGAATCATAGGTAAATTCACCCCTGCTGATCCGCCCAGCACCTATATTGTCATCGTGCAATGGTATGTAGGAACGTACACTCCCAGCTCACGCAACTGTTTGTAGGTAGGTCCTCTGCCATACCCTTTATCTGCGATTACCTCCTCTACAGGCAACCCAAATCGTTTCATTTGATAGGTGATACGATCAGGCATCACCGTACATTCATGCCGTGATCCTGTTGTCCCATGACAGTCTGTAATAATGCGACTGCCCCTATCAATCGTATAGTGAACCTTGTATGCCATTCTTCGGTAACCGAACACATGAAGAGGACAGAGGTGAGCGTATTCCATCAGGGTACGGGGAAGATAGTAAACTCCCCATCAAGATACCGGATATATGGCTGCAATTTTTCCTTCAACAACAGAGTATTTTCTCTCTTGCAAAACGGGGCGGGCCATATATGGAATAATGCTACGCATTATCCACATGCGGACGGAATCTGCTTAGCTCCGATTCGATATAATCGATACAGTGGTCAATAGACAGATACACTAGCTTGTTCAAAGCAATTAATACCAGCACTCCTTTTCAAGTCATTTACCTTCTAATTAATAGTCATTTTGAACTCCTTATTTCCGCTTGAAACGAACAGATAGAGAACAAAAATCATGGCCATTAGCGAATTCGAGAGAAAGAGATGCGAGCGTGAACTGAAGAAGTTCATGGACAAGAATCGCCCTCCTCCCCACATTCGCTCTCAGCTTGATCTAGATTATCGAATCAGGAACCAGAGTGTAGAAATCTTCGAGGTCAGACCAGACTGGAAAGATCCTGGGCTGAAAATGGAAAATCCTGTCGCCAAAACCACCTATGTGAAAAAGGACAAGCGCTGGAAGGTATTCTGGATGAAAGCTGACCTCAAGTGGCACAGATATGATCCGGCATCCACTGTTGAGCGATTTGAAGATTTCTTGGCGATAGTCGCTGAAGACGAGTACGCCTGCTTTTTCGGCTGAACTCAATCATGGAATACCTGGCCGAGTTTGGCTACATCGGACTTTTTGTGGCCGCTTTCCTTGCCGCAACTATCTTACCGCTAAGTTCAGAGATTGTCCTAACAGCACTACTGCACATTGGATTACCACCAACCACTCTGGTCATCGTTGCAACAACAGGGAATGTAGTTGGCTCATTGATCAACTACGCCATTGGCTATTGGGCTGGTAAGAAATTAGCAAAAAGGTGGTTGAAAGTTTCTGATGACGATTTCAGGCAGAGTAAGCAACGATTAGAGAAATATGGTCTTTTCTCTCTGCTATTTGCATGGGTTCCTGTTGTTGGCGATCCTCTGACAGTAATTGCAGGCGTATTACGCATCAAATTGGTGTGGTTCATCATATTGGTTACAGCAGGAAAACTCTCTAGATATATTGTGATTACCTATATCTTCCAACAGTCTCTTTAAGGCCCCTTGTTCCCCCCCTCCCTTCTGTTCACACTGATAGCCATAACTTGGAATGATTCATTTATAGCATTCACAACCATATGATTTACCTGTAGAACACGGCTAACCAGACCGTGATCTCATCAGGGTCAGCCCATGACACCCGATGTCTATGATGAGCAGGGATATTAATATAATCCCCCTTCTTCAGTCGTGCTTCTTCACCATCCTCAAACAGGATCACTCCCTCCCCCTGCAGCACAACCACCCACTCGTTCTCCTCCTGATCGTACCACCCCGATTCTGGAGATGTATGCCCTCTGGAGACAATGCGTTCGATTCTCACGCCATGGGTGCTGATCAATTCATCAAACAACTCATGCTCAAATTGATCTGGAATAGACTCAAAGAGATTCTTCATTTGGATAAGTTATATTTTGTAACAATTCATCAACAGTAATACTGAAGTGTACCAGTTGCTACATCATGCCCTGCTTCCAGCATGAGAAATGCAGTTGAGTGAGAGTCTCAGACAAAGAATCACTTACTTTGCGGTTTGCTGATGACAATTCGTAGATTGTTTTAAGTAAATCCCCATTACCATGACCAATGAGGAGTTGCCCTCGTATCGTGCTCATGTCCCAAAATGTACCACTCAGCACCACAACCTATGACACACTCCCTCGATGATCCACAAAATCGTCTGTCAATCAGCTCACACAATTACAAGAGACCAACAAAGCTGTCTAAGAACCCACCAGTCTATTCCAATCCATAAATGGCCCTGAACAGAGAGGGTAAGAGTGAGTTC
>CAYFOR010000086.1:0-12510 GCA_964344785.1 uncultured Piscirickettsiaceae bacterium | reverse complement strand
ATAGGCCGGATAGAGGTGGAAGTGGTGATGCACAAAAAAGAGTACGATAATCAGTAGCAGGGGTATCACCACCCGAAGCAGCTTGTCACTGCTCTGGATCGCCTGAGTATGGTCAAGCTGTGCATCCCCAATATCCACTGTCTGCACCGCGAGCTCTTTTCTGAATACCCACAACAGGAAACTGACCGTTACCGCCCAGATCACCACCACGGGTGGCCCCATATGGACCAGAAAGTCTGTAAAGTTGATACCTGCGGCACTACCGATCATGATATTGGGCGGGTCACCCACCAGAGTGGCAATACCACCAATATTGGAGAGCATCGCCTCGGACATCAGGAACGGCATCGGGTTGACCTGGATGACACGACAAATCAGCACGGTGAGTGGCGCAAAGACAATCACCGTCGTCACATTGTCCAGTACCATCGAAATGAGACTCACCGCCATACTGAGATAGATCAGCAACCGTCTCTGTGACCCTTGCGTGTATTGGGCGATGAGTACTGCAGTCAATTCAAACAGTCCGGTCGGACGCAACAGGGTGACCACCGCCATCATCGCCAACAACAGCAACAGGGTATTGGCATCGATTGCCACCACCGCCTGCTCCTGGCTATAGAAGCCCATACTCATGCCGACACCCACCATCACCACCGCACCAATCAGTGCAGCGTGAGTACGGTGTAACCACTCACTGAAGATCACTCCGTAACTGATCAGCAATACAATGACCGAAACGATCATCTCTGTGGTCAGTGTGGCGGGAGCGGCTTCCGTCATGACTCCATCAATGAATCAACAGTGATCCAGTATCAGTTGGCTCAACCCCAGACGAGTTACCAGACCAAGGTAGCGCTCTCCGTCCATCACAAAGAGATAGCTGGTATTGAGCTGTTCCATCTGGGCCAGCGCGGTTACCACCTGACAGTCATGCACAGCATAAATCATGTCGATCAGTATGTTATCGTCAATTACCCGATCCATGGTCTCCTCCACCTTCTGGTCAGACATCTCCAGATGCTGTAGAGACATACCCAGCAGATGGGCCCCACGAACCAGGTCAGACGGGATACAGTGGTCCCGATAGAGATGACGCAAGGAGAAACGACCCACGACTTTCCCGTTGTGATTCACAAAAGGCAGGCCTGGAGCCCCATACTTGATGCAGGTCTGGAGAGCCTGACGCACGGTTGTCCCTGGGCGCAGCACGGGGGTTTCAATCAGCGATTCCTTGATCTCCATACCCCCAAGTGTATCACTTGATTCTCAAACGCCTATCAACCGACAGTTTCGCTCATCAAATCTCCATCAAAACATTGGCAAACCGGGAAGGGGAGGAGAGTCAGGTCAAGCGACCATGACATTGCTTGTATTTCTTGCCTGAGCCACAGGGGCACGGCTCATTGCGCCCCACCTTTTTCTCTTCACGAACAAACGGGGTGTGGGCTTCCTGCTCTTCCCGAGGCTGCTGAGATTGTGCATCATCCTCTTCCATGAGCATCCCCGCAGGGGCATGCTGGAAGTCCATCTGCGTGGTGCGCTCGGCCGCTTGGCGTCGCTCCTCTTCAACCGCTGCAACATCCTCTTCGGTGCGTACCTGTACCCGGGTAATGATCCCCAGGGAGTCGTGCTTGATCCGCTCCAGCATCGCGGTAAACATCTCGAATGACTCCCGTTTGTACTCCTGCTTGGGGTTCTTCTGCGCATAGCCGCGGAGGTGAATACCCTGTCGCAGATGGTCCATCGCCTGTAGATGATCCTTCCACTGGTGGTCCAGTACCTGCAGCATCACCGCCTTTTCGAAGTGGCGAACCGTATCGGAGCCGGCCAATGCCTCTTTCTCCCCATAGACACCCACCATTTCATCAATAATCTTCTTCCGCAGGGTCTCTTCATGAAGATGATCATCGGCCTCCAGCCACTCATTCACCGGAAATTCGAGTTCAAACTCCTTCCGGATCGCATCTTCCAGCCCCGGAACATTCCACTGCTCTTCCATGCTCTGCGGCGGGATATAGTGGTCTACAATCTGGTTGACCACATCCTCACGAACTGCCTGGACAGTATCGGAGATATCATCCACGTCCATCAGGTCATTGCGCTGCTCATAGACTACCTGACGCTGATCGTTGGCCACATCATCATATTCCAGAAGCTGCTTACGGGTGTCGAAGTTATGCCCCTCCACCTTGCGTTGGGCATTCTCAATCGCTTTGTTGACCCAGGGGTGCTCAATCGCCTCACCCTCTTCCATTCCCAGTTTCTGCATCATGTTGGCCAACCGGTCGGACGCAAAGATGCGCATCAACGGATCTTCCAACGCAAGATAGAAGCGGCTGGAGCCCGGGTCCCCCTGACGTCCGGCACGCCCGCGTAGCTGATTATCAATACGGCGTGACTCATGGCGCTCGGTACCGATGATGTGGAGTCCACCTGCAGCAAGCACCTGCTGGTGACGCTGATCCCATGATGTCTGCACCTTGTCGATCTTTTCCTGGTCCGGCTTCTCACCCAGCTCGGCAAGCTCCGCATCGAGACTCCCCCCAAGCACGATGTCGGTACCACGTCCCGCCATGTTGGTGGCGATGGTAACTGCACCCGGCGCCCCTGCATGGGCGACGATCTGCGCCTCACGCTGGTGTTGCTTGGCATTGAGCACTTCGTGTTCGATCTTCTCCTGTTTCAGCATCCCAGAGATCAACTCGGAATTCTCGATGGAAGCCGTACCCACCAGCACCGGCTGCTGCCGGGTGATACAGTCACGGATATCCTCAATGATGGCACCATATTTCTCCTGCGCGGTAAGATAGACCAAGTCGGCACGGTCATCACGGACCATCGGACGATGCGTGGGGATCACCACTACTTCCAGCCCGTAGATCTGCTGGAACTCATAGGCCTCGGTATCAGCAGTACCTGTCATGCCGGAGAGCTTGTCATACATGCGGAAGTAGTTCTGGAAGGTGATCGAGGCCATGGTCTGGTTCTCGTTCTGGATCACCTGCTTCTCTTTGGCCTCCACTGCCTGGTGGAGACCTTCACCCCAACGACGCCCCGGCATGGTACGACCGGTAAATTCATCGACGATCACCACCTGTCCATTCTGAACAATATAGTGAACATTCTTCTCAAACAGTACATGCGCCCTCAATGCCGCGTAAAGGTGGTGCATCAGGGTGATGTTCTGTGGATCATAGAGACTCTCCCCCTCTCCCAGCAGGCCCGCCTCGGTCAGCAACTCCTCAACCCGCTCATGTCCCTGCTCGGTCAATAGCACCTGACGCTGCTTCTCATCCACCGTGTAATCACCATCAACTTCGCCCTCCTCATAGTGGCGAGCCAATTGTGCCGGCAGGTCATTCATCGCCTGATAGAGTTCGGAATTGTCATCGGTTGGGCCGGAGATGATCAGCGGTGTACGCGCCTCATCAATCAGGATGGAGTCCACCTCATCCACCACTGCAAAGGCCCGCTCCCGCTGAACACGCTCATCGGCAGAAAATGACATGTTGTCGCGCAGGTAGTCGAAGCCGAACTCGTTATTGGTGCCGTAGGTGATATCGGCTGCATAGGCCTGCTGGCGCTGCTCATGTTCCAGCGCAGGGATCACCACACCGACACTCATTCCCAGATAGTTATAGAGCTGCCCCATCCAGGCAGCATCTCGACTGGCCAGATAGTCGTTCACCGTAATCACATGGACCCCTTTACCGCTAAGCGCATTGAGGTAGACCGCTAGGGTTGCCATCAGGGTCTTGCCTTCACCGGTACGCATTTCGGCGATCTTGCCCTGGTGCAGCACCATTCCACCAATCATCTGAACATCATAGTGGCGCATCTGGAAGACTCGTTGCGAGGCCTCTCGCACAGTAGCAAAGGCCTCCGGCAACAGTTCATCGAGAGAGGTGCCTTCGGCAAGGCGCGCCCGAAACTCCTCGGTCTTCGCTTTCAGAGCCTCTTCGGTCATCTCCCTGAAAGAAGGTTCCATCGCATTGATCTGCTCGACTGTTTTCCGCATCTTGCGAACCATGCGGTCATTTCGACTACCGAAAACCTTTGTAAAGATATTTTTGATCATTATTGTACCGGCCGCTTCCTGCGGTTTCTTGTTTGTCAGGTTACCTAAAGGAGCCCCATTTTGGGTCGAATGAGTATCGCCCTATCCTAGAGAGAAAGCGATCATAGCGAAACAACGCCCCAACTCCAAGACGGATGGAGTGTTTACCAAAGAATAATGGGAAGATTGAACGACTAGAGCACGCTAGGCAGTGAGCGGGACGAAGGCGATCGGCGCAGGCTCGGCCTCGTCGAAGGTGACATATTCCCAAGCATCCTTGGTCTCCAGCACCTTGCGCGTCAGCTGATTGTTCAACTCATGTCCTGACTTGTATCCATCATAGGCACCCAGAATCGGGCTGCCCAGCAGATAGAGATCACCGACTGCATCCAGAATCTTGTGTCGAACAAACTCATCCCTGAAGCGCAGGCCATCCTCATTCAACACCCGAAACTCATCCAGTCCGACGGCATTCTCCAAACTCGCACCCTGAGCAAGGCCCTGCATACGCAGCATCTCTACATCCCGGATAAAGCCGAAGGTACGTGCACGACTGATCTCTTTCTCATAACGCAACGATGAGAAATCTACACTCTGATACTGATGATCATCACTAAAAGCGGGGTGTGCAAAGTCAATTTCAAACGAGAGCTTGAAACCATTGTAAGGTTTCAGACTGGCCCGTTTGTCACCACTTTCAACTTCAATCGGCTGGGTAATACGGATGTAGCGCTTGGCTGCATGCTGCTCGATCAGACCGGCACTCTTCAACATGAAGACAAAAGTACTGGCACTGCCATCCATGATTGGAATCTCCGGTGCATCCAGATCCACATAGGCATTGTCAACCCCCAAACCATACAGGGCAGACATCAGATGCTCGATAGTGGAAATTGTCGCACCATCCTTCATCAATGTAGTGGAAAGACGGGTATCGCCAACACAAGTAGGACATGCCTCTACATGGGGGTGGTTGACCATATCAACACGACGGAACACAATCCCTGTATTCACGGGTGCGGGGCGCAGTGTCAGATGTACCTTCTTACCGGAATGGAGTCCAATCCCGGTAGAATGAATCAGCCCCTTTAGTGTTCTTTGGCGCGTCATGTTGATCGTAAAAACCCTGTCTGTATTTGCAACGAGCGCATTTTATACAAGAAATCACTTGAATGCAAGCACATAAAAAACACATTTTTTCGTCACAATTGTGAGTCTACACAATTTAAAACCAATAAATCAAGTACTTTTTTTTATTTTGTTCATTTTGTTTGTTAACAAAAATCAAAGCAATTCTTTTGACCAATAGAGATAGGGAGTTACCCCCTGCATGGGTTGAATAACCGCCTCCAGTGTAGAAATTTCGGAACGGGGAAGCTGCTGCAGGATCTTTCCATCCGAACCGATTACAGCAGTAATTCCGGTATTGGTTGCCCGCAACATCGGTCGTGCAGACTCCAATGCGCGCATTCGGGCGATCTGCAGATGCTGATCCGGTGCCAGAGAGCCTCCAAACCAGGCATCATTACTCAAGGTGACCAACACACCCGCCTGCGGAAGACCGGAAAAAGTGATTTCCGGATAGGCCACCTCATAGCAGATCGTAGTCGACAACCAGACCCCGTCCACCTGAAACAGTGGCTGCTCCCGTGCACCATGGCTAAACGATGAAAATGGAATCTTGATAAAGTCGAGCAGTGGCTGCAACACCTCTTCCAACGGCATGTACTCTCCGAGTGGAACCAAATGGCGCTTACGGTACTCCCCCTGGTCCACTCCAATCATGACTGCGCCATTATAGTAATGCCTCGGTTTCCACTCGACCAATGAGACCCCGGCCAGCAAGGTCTGCCCCCTTTCAGTCAAATATTCAGAAAGCGGCGTGAGAAAATGGGCTTCAACCTGTTGGCGAAAGGCTGGAATTGCCGTCTCCGGCCAGATCACTAGCCGACTCTTACTCTCCAGTGTCGCCTCCCGGTATCGCGCTAGTGTTGGATCAAGATATTCCGGCAACCATTTCCGCTGTTGAGGGATATTCCCCTGAACCAGCGCCACTGAAACCGGTTTCCCACTCGGTTTTCCCCACTGCTGCATGCTACTCCCCCAGGACAGGGTCAGCAGGATAAAAATCCATAGAAGATCTACCCTTCTATCCTCCTGATTAATCACTACTCTAAGCAGCAGCAGAGCGAGCACCGCCAGAAAAAGGGTGACACCAAAGGTTCCAACCCAGGGGGCCAAACCACGATAGAAACTGTCCGGTGCAGTATGCCCCAGCAGTAGCCAGGGAAAGCCACCGAACAAGATGCTTCGAAACCACTCAAACAGTGTCCATAGCAGCGGCAACAACACAATCGCATACATTGAAAAACGGTAACGCAACCAATGGAAAAGTGCTCCCAACACTGCCGGAAAAAGCGCCAAAAATGAGATAAACAGCAGGGTAATCAATAGAGAAAGAGAGAGGCCCACCCCACCGAACTGGGCAGTACTGATCTGAATCCAGCTGGTTCCCACACCAAATTGCCCTACCCCAAAGAGCCAGCCGAGCCATACGCTATCACGTAGAGAACGAACCTGTAACCAGAGCCAGAACAGCAGCGCTAACAGCAATGGCGAGAGCCAGTAGAATTCAAAGGGGGCGAATGCCAGTGGCAGTGCTCCACCGGCAGCCAGTGACAACAGAGAATACCCGCTAACGGGTATCTTCTTCGCGTCCCCGGTCACCCTCTTCACCGTCCTGTGGCGAGACATTGACCTGCAACAGATGGACTCTGCGATTATCCGCACGCAATACCTTGAAACGAAAGCGGCCAATGGTTGTACTTTCGCCCCTGGCGGGCAGATGGCCGAGACGACGAATCAGTAGACCACCAATGGTATCGACCCCATCCTCGCTCAATGCAGAGTGAAAATAGTCATTGAACTCCTCAATCGGCGTGATCGCCTTCACTGCATGACGTACCGCACTATGGCGGTGGATCAGTCCCTCCTCCATATCATGCTCATCCTCGATATCACCGACAATCTGCTCCAGTACATCCTCAATGGTGACCATACCGGCCACCCCACCATACTCATCCACCACGATGGCGATATGGTTGCGGCTGGTGCGAAACTCCTTCAGCAGCACGTTGAGACGCTTGCTCTCCGGAATAAAGACCGCAGGGCGCAGATTCTCACGCAGATTGAAGCGTCCCTCCTCCTCCCGCCAATGAAGCACGTCCTTAGCCAGCAGAATCCCGACCACCTCATCCCGACTCTCACCGATCACTGGAAAGCGGGAGTGGGCCGATTCGATCACCACCGGCAGAAACTGCTCTGGCGAATCCTCCAGTCCGACCACCACCATCTGGGAACGGGGGATCAGGACATCACGGGCCTGCATCTCCGAGAACTGCAGCGCCCCCTCCAGCACAGCCAGACTATCGGCATCCATGATCTGCCGCCAGTGGGCCTCTCTAAGCACTTCAACAACTTGATCTTTATTGGATGGCCCCCGAGCTTGATCGCACTTGAGAAGCGAGCAGAGCCAGGAACCGATAGACGGTCGGTCTTTACTGTTCATGTAGGGTTATCTGTGACCATGCGATCTGGATAGTTTACGCATAGGGGTCAGAGAATCCAAGCCGGGAAAGAATCTTGACCTCGACCGCCTCCATCTGCTCTGCCTCCTGTGGCTCAATATGGTCCAATCCGAGCAGGTGCAGCACCCCATGTACCACCATGTGAGCCCAATGTGCCTCTGCCGTTTTCTGCTGTGCCTGCGCCTCTGCGACAACCACATCGGCACAGATCACCAGATCTCCCATCGGCAACTCATCTGTCGGAACCCCCGGTGGCGGCTCAAAAGGGAAGGAGAGCACATTGGTCGAGCCACTCTTGTGGCGATACTGCTGGTTGAGTTCGGCACTCTCGGCCTGATCGACAATCCGTATCGTCAACTCACCGGATTCATCCACCTTCATCTCCGCCAAGGCCGCCTCCACCCACAACCGAAACTCATCAAAGGTCGGCAGTAACGCATCATCAACGACCTTCTGCAGCACCAGCTCCATCAGATCTGCTCACCATCATAGGCACGGACAATCCGCTGCACCAGCGGATGACGCACCACATCGAGCGACTGAAAGAAGGTAAAACCGATCTCCTCCACCCCCTGCAGCACCTCAATGGCATTGCGCAGTCCCGACTCCACATGACGCGGCAGATCGACCTGGGTCACATCCCCGGTCACCACCGCCGTAGAGCCGAAACCGATTCGGGTCAGAAACATCTTCATCTGCTCTACCGTGGTATTTTGTGCCTCATCGAGAATAACAAAGGAGTCATTCAGGGTGCGGCCTCGCATGAAAGCAAGCGGCGCAACCTCGATCACATTACGCTCAATCAATTTGCTGACCCGTTCAAATCCCAACATCTCATAAAGGGCATCATAGAGTGGACGCAGATAGGGGTCGATCTTGTCCGCCATATCTCCCGGCAGGAACCCAAGTTTCTCACCCGCCTCGACTGCCGGCCGCACCAGCACCAGCCGCTTCACCTCCTCCCGCTGCAGCGCATCCACTGCACTGGCGACCGCCAGATAACTCTTTCCGGTCCCGGCCGGGCCGATCCCAAAACAGAGGTCATGGGTCACAATCTGGTGAAGGTAGCGCTGCTGCCGCGGCCCTCTGGGCCGAATCACCTTCTGCTGGGTCCGGATGGTCACCTCCGGAATGGAGCGACCCACTTCTGCACTCTCCTGCTCCTGATGCGCCTGCAGCGTCAGCTGCACCTCCTTGAGCAGCAGATGGATCGCATCCAGCTCAACATCCCCCTCCTCCACCAGTTGATAGAGCCGCTCCACCACCTGTTGCGCCTGCTCCACCGAATGGGCATCCCCACTGATGCGAAAGTGGTTACCCCGATAGTGGATCTCAACACCCAGCCTCCCCTCAATCAACTGCATATGGCTGTCCCGCTCCCCACAAAGCGCCATCAGCCGTTCGGTATCGGCGGGCTCCAACTCAAACTCCGAAAATTCCATTACTGGACTCGACCCCCTCGCAGGGAATTGGGTAGCGCCTCGGTGATCCGCACATCAACAAACTGGCCGGTCAATGAAAGCGGGCCATCGAAGTTGACCACCCGGTTGTTTTCAGTACGTCCCGCCACTTGTACACCCGGCCCCTTTCGTGCGGCCCCTTCAACCAGTACCGACTGCACACTGCCCACCATCTCCCGACTGATCTCCATCGCAATCTGGTTGAGCCGATCCTGCAGCCGTGATAGCCGCTGCTGTTTCACCGCTTGGGGTACATCATCCGGCAGATCAGCTGCCGGCGTTCCCGGACGGGGGCTGTAGATGAAGCTGAAGGAGCGATCAAAACGCAGCTCGGCGACCAGATCCAAGGTTGCGATGAAGTCATCCTCACTCTCACCGGGGAAGCCCACGATAAAGTCGGACGAGAGGCTGAGATCTGGGCGCTGATTGCGCAGTTTGCGAATGATCGAGCGATACTCCAGCGCGGTATGATTACGCTTCATCATCGCCAGAATATGATCTGAGCCACTCTGCACCGGCAGATGAAGATGGCCAACCAGTTTCGGCAGCTCACCATAACTCTCAATCAGCGGCTGTGTCATCTCCATCGGGTGTGAAGTGGTGTAGCGTATCCGCCCAACTCCTTCGATCGCCGAAATGAAGTGGAGCAGGGTCGCCAGGTCGGCTATCTCACCATCCTCCATCTCACCCCGATAGGCGTTTACATTCTGCCCCAGCAGAGTAATCTCTCTCACCCCCTGCGCAGCCAGCCCGGCTACCTCGGCAATCACATCATCAAATGGGCGACTCACCTCCTCACCGCGGGTATAAGGCACCACACAGAAGGTGCAGTACTTGCTGCACCCCTCCATAATGCTGACAAAAGCAGTCACCCCATTGGCCTGCGGTTCCGGAAGACGATCAAACTTCTCGATCTCGGGAAAACTGACATCTACCACTGCCTGTTGCTGACGAGTAGCAGCATCTACCATTTCTGGCAACCGATGCAGTGTCTGTGGCCCAAAAACCAGATCAACAAAGGGTGCACGTGCACGAATCGCCTCCCCCTCCTGGCTAGCCACACAGCCCCCCACCCCAATCAGCACGCCGTCACGCTGCTGCTTGAGCGGACGCCACATCCCCAACTGTGAGAATACCTTTTCCTGCGCCTTCTCCCGCACCGAGCAGGTATTGAGCAGCAGCAGATCCGCCTCCTCCGGCACCTCGGTACGGCAGTAGCCATGTGACTGCTCCAGCAACTCCACCATACGGGCGGAGTCATAGTCATTCATCTGACAGCCGAATGTTTTGATCAGAACCTTTTTGGACATTGTGGTGTACGGAGAGGGAAAGGAGGCGCATTTTACCTCAAATCCTCTGTTGCTGACGGCTATCCACCGCCAGACCGCCAATGCGCTTCATTCAGGCCTGCATTGTCCTCAAAAAACAGCCAGCCATCTACAGATCAAAATAGAACGGTTCAAAACTGCTGTGACGTTCAAAACTGAGGTCTCGTTTTCTTCTTCTGGCATTGCGCCTGAGTGCTCGATTCCATTTCCATAGCTCATACCAGCGCATGCCATGCAGTGGCCCCGCCTTTCTCTTTTTCTCTGACTTGGGCTTCCCCTTCTCCCACTTCTGGTTGGGCTCCCTCCACATCACCTCATATCCAGACTGATTGGGTGGTGTTTCCAGCAGGTCTGCCCCCTCGCCAATACGCCTCGCCTGAATCAACACTGTACAGGGCTGCTCACTGAGCACCCGCGCACTCTTACCGGTCTTTCCGGGATCATGAATGGTATAGAGGGTGTCCGGATCACTCAGTTCGTAGATCAGAAAGTGTTCCAGCTCAAAACCATATTTCGGTGTCAACGCACTGAAGAAGAACTCAGGGCCAAAGGTATAGAACCCATGCCCGTAAAAGTTTGGCCCATTCTGCATGATGAAAATTCGCCCCCCCTCCTTCACTGCATTCAGGCAGGATTGAAGTGCCAGCGGTGCATTGAAAACATGCTCGATTGTACCTCCTTCAATCACCGCATCATATTTTCGGTGATGGCACGCTGGAAGAGGCTGGTTCAGGTCATGCACAATAGTACAGTCCTGATAGTCTGAGTAGTCGAGTGAGTCGACCGTGGTTGCCCCCAGCAGTGAAAGCACATCTTCTGTGGTCACCCCACGAACCCAGTCAATGTCCTCAACCCGCTCATCACTACTATATCGCAGCACTTGCTGAAGCTGATGACGCTGTGGCCGCATCCCCAATCTGCCAATGGTCAGTGAATTAGTGAATGCACCGCCATGTTTCCTAGCCTGAAACAGCAGCTTGATTCCATTGATCTGAATTCCCATGTACGCTCTTTAATTACCGTGTTTCCCAATCAGACGACTCAACCGTAGTCATCCACCGAGTAGTCGAGAAGCTCGAAGTCGCGACAGTAGATCTCGCGAATCAGTGGGATACACTCATCGTGAGAGCGCAACAACTCCCCGGCATCCCTCTTTACCCTGGTCACATTATCTCGCCCCAGTGAAGATGCTTCGGTGAGGTTGAACCTTGCCTTCATCTCTTCAACCACCTGAGTGACCTCATTCAGACGATAGATCCTGTCGACGATAAAACCACCATCCTCCGAGAGCACCCAGTCCACCTGCGGATTGGCCTGGGAGAGCCCCAGACTATTGTAGATGCCTACCGGTGTACGATACAGCCGCACATCGGACAGGAACTCGACAAACTCCCCCGAGAACTTACCGATACTGGACAGATAATTATAGAGAGAGACCGCCCTCTGATAAGGGTTCCGGCTCACTGCAAACTTGAAGGCCGCATTGTGGTAGTTGCGGCTGACGTACTTCGCATCCAGTAATGAAAGATAGTGAACATGACTAAAGGTGATCGCACCCGAGTTGCCAAACCCCCGAAAGTCGGTTGGGTATTTCATCTTGACCATACCCAGCTCCCGCTGCATCCACAGGAAGAGACTCGACCCTGCATTTTTAGGTATCCAGACAAAGATCACCTTGGGGTTGTTACGGTATTTCAGATACCGAGCAAGACGCTCTATTGCCGATTCACAAAAAAAACCTTTCATAAGGGGGTATTGTAAAAGAACCGAGTACGCGGCTCATTGATTGTTGACGACAAAATCAGTAGCAACCCCAACGATAGGCACCCAGCCCCAGCAGAGTCAGCATTCGCACGACCATGAAGTGCCGTTTGGGATTAATCATGCGAAACAGCGTTGGATCCACTCTGTAACAACGATCCAGCACCGTCTCCTCATCATTCGGGTATACCTCATTTTCAATCTCTGCGAGCTGTTCATGAAATAGCCGGCCAAGTCTGTTCCAGCCAGCCTTGTGACCACTCAGCCCGCCTTATTCACCAAATAACCCATAAAACAAGGAGGCGCGCCCTCTA
>CAYFOR010000085.1:0-12547 GCA_964344785.1 uncultured Piscirickettsiaceae bacterium | reverse complement strand
GACGTCATCAATAACCAATTGAATTTATTCGATTAAACGTTGGGACACCAGTGAAGAGATAGGTCATTTATCTTTCATAGGCAATAACAATGGGTTCAATTTGTAGTTGTGTGCAACAACAGCGTGACAGCATCCAGCGACAACTTCTGGTTACATTAGGTAGCTTGGCCGAAAAGGCGCTCAATCAGACGCCAGAATCATTTGAACAACTCTTACGGTCAAGCATAACGGATGATGCTCCACTTGATTTCTGTAATGAACTCTACTTGCTGGACCCAGAATGTACCCAGATCACACCAACCTTTACCCCAAATGGTGCAATCAGTATTCGACCAGGTAAACGCTTATCACTCAATAACTATGCACGTAGGCTACGGCTGAGTGGTGAGCGGATGTTGCTGTCTGATGTCTTTCTCGACTATACAAACCAAACCAGTCAAATCCTTGCGCTCCACTCAGTCTGTGACAGTATGGAGATCAGCGGCTATCTCGTCGCCCAGTTCGAACTGCGGTGTCTTCCTCAGACAGCAGAACCGCCTGAAAACAGTCGGCAGTGGGTACAGGTAAAGGGGGACCCTGCAATTCGTGGCCAGCTATTCGACCAACGCTTTACCCAACGTGCAATTGATGAATATATAGATGATGTAATTAGCATCATCACCGAACTGATCACTGAGCGGGGTGTTTTTCTTTGCAAGCTCCGATTTTCCAGTTCGATGGCAATGATCCATCTTTATGATGCTCCGTATGAACCGTATACCCTGATTTTGACCGAGCTGATCAATCCCGAACTCTGCTTGGCCTATCCACTTCGGGATTATCCAGAACAGGCACATATACCTGCAACATTGATCAGACAGATACTTGAGAAGATCAAAAAGTTGCGCTATGCCGATGAAAATATCTATCTTCGATCTGCTGCTCTTAATATTATTTCAGGCATGGTGGAACTGATCTTCTCCTGTGATGGCACATATCAGATGCCGTATGAAGAGTTCCTTGAGAAGGGAGACGCATTCTGGTTTGGTCTTGGATAGCCACCCGTAGAAACTCACTTCCCATCAGCATCAGAAATTACAGTACTAATCCCGATACTTCATAGTAGAGGTGGAGCAACCCGCTGTCACCAGATCATTCAAGATGCTATAGACAGTTAAAATATCCATCCACCTTCAAAATCATGCCAACCCGGAGATGATCAATTTTTATCAGTTTTGCCAACAGGGCTGATACACACAAATTGTTTAAGGCACCGCTCCCACTCTCTATCGCCTGTAGTACGACAATATGGAGCGGCATCCCTTTACTTGCCAAGCAAAAATAGCTACCATAATGAAAAATGATAATAATTATCATTGATATTTGATAATTATCAAATTCATCCACTGGCCAAACATGCACTCAACCCAACACCAGCGCATTGCCATCATCGGCACACCCCGAGCAGAGCACCACACACTGTTCAGATGGATTGCCGACTCCGGTCAACTATCCAGTGATGACAGTGCGCCGGATAACATTCCGGTCTCGACCATCCGACACCCGGCAGGCTCAATAGAGCTGATTGACCTGCCGGCAATCCATACGCTGGATTACCGCACTCAGAGTCAGCAAACCGTACGTACCCTGTTTCAGAATAATTCACCGGATATTGTACTCAATGTACTCAGTGCGGATGATATCGAGCAGAGCCTGATGCTGACAACCCAACTTCAGGAGATGGGACTGCGCCTGTTTCATATCCTCTCATCGGCCTCCCCCCACCCATCGACACAGACAACAATTGATACAGAAACCCTCTCCAGCCTGCTTGGCGGCCCACTACTGGATTGCAGGGAGAGGAGAGAGCATTGTTCTACCCTGCTGTTTGAACACCTCAATCGATTCAACGAGCACACAGACAGTCCGACACACGTGCGACCTTTTCGTTTTGATGACCACGTTGAAGAGGCCATTGACAGGATCGCCGAAAAAATCGCCACACACTCTGCCAACTCTATACCGCAAACGATAGTGGAATGGACCGCATTAAGGCTGCTGGAAAAGGATCGGGAGGTGGTGCGGAATCAATCATCCTGGCCCGAACTGCTGGCCTGGGTTGATGAACAGAGGGCAACCATCGAGCAGCAGCATGGCGTCGATATCGAATCCCTGATCCACCGTGGGCGCTACGGTTTGATCAACGGCATACTTGAAGAGGCGTGCCAGCAGCAGCCCCCATTGACGGACCCGATCAACGTCACTCGAGCGGTCGACCATATCATCCTCAACCGGATTGCCGGTCTTCCAATCTTCCTGCTGCTGCTCTGGGTCATGTTCGAGACCACCTTTACCCTGGGTGCCTATCCCATGGAGTGGATCGATCACGGTGTCGGATACCTGGCCGGGAATCTGGATGCGCTGCTGCCGGAAAGCATGTTCAAGGATCTGCTGATCAACGGCATTCTGGCCGGTATTGGTGGCACCATCATCTTCCTTCCCAATATCGTCATTCTCTTCTTCTTCATCGCACTGTTCAACGAGAGCGGTTACATGGCGCGTGGAGCGGTACTGGTTGACCGCTTCATGCACCGCTTTGGCCTCCACGGCAAGGCATTTATTCCGATGATTACCGGCTTTGGGTGCAATGTACCCGCCATTATGGCAACCAGGACCATCGATGATCCGAAGGACCGACTGGTGGCAATACTGGTTAACCCATTCATCATCTGCTCGGCCCGGTTGCCGGTCTTTGTACTGTTTGTCGGTGCATTTTTCCCTGAAAATGCAGGCATCGTGCTCTTTGGTATCTACCTGACCAGCATTCTGGTTGCACTCACCAGCGCCCTGTTGCTGAGCAAGACCGTGGTACCCGGCGCCAATACCTCCCCGTTTCTGATGGAGCTCCCACCCTATCGGTTCCCCAGCCTGAAATCCCTCTACACCCACATGGGGCGTAGTGGCAGCGAATTTCTGAAGAAGGTGACCGGCATCATTCTGGTTGGGTCGATTGCCATCTGGCTGCTGCAGACCTTTCCACAGGAGATCGAGTTAAGCCGGGACTACCACGCAATGATCAGTACGCTGCAGCAGCAGCCTGAGAGTGACGAGAACACCTTGCAAATCCTCTCACTACAGCATGCATTGACACAGGAGACACAGCATCAACGATATCTCGGCCAGCTCGGTGCCTGGATTCAGCCAATGTTTGAGCCCATCGGATTTGATATCAACGCATCCATCGCACTGATGACCGGCTTCATTGCGAAAGAGGTAGTGGTGGCCACATTTGGTGTCCTGTTTGCCCAAGGCGAGGAGGTCGATGCGGAAAACAGTGGACTGAGAGTATCACTGGCAGCCTCGATGAGCCCGGTTACGGCTGCTGCCTTCATGATTTTCACCATGTTCTATATCCCCTGCCTGGCCACCATCGCCGTCATCTACAAAGAAACCGAGTCACTGAAATGGACCGGCTTTTCCATCCTGCTCTCACTGTCACTGGCCTATAGCCTGTCATGGCTCACCAGCAGAACCGGGAACCTGTTCTATGGGTGACACCATGACCGTCTGGGACCACTTGACCGTGGCCGGAGCAATCCTGACCGTCATCGGCTATCTGCTCTATCAGTTATACCGACTGATCCACGCATCTACGGGAAGTTCATGCAGAGGCTGCAGCCAGGCCTGCAGTACCACTCCATTCAGGAACGCACTCAGCCCGAATGGACATACTCCAGAAAGCTGTTCGGTGGAAGTGGCCTGGAGTAGTAGTACCCCTGAATCAGATCGACCCCACAGCTTCTCAGCAGACCCACCTGCTCTTCATACTCGACACCCTCGACCACAACTGCAATCTTGAGAAACTGCGCCAATTGGGTCATTGCATTGATAATGGCCAGACTGGCATCGTCCTCCAGCAGGTTTACCGAGAATGAACGGTCAATCTTCAGCAGGTTGATCGGGAACATCTTCAGATAGCTAAGTGACGAGTAGCCGGTACCAAAGTCATCCAGCGCCACCTTGATGCCAAGCTCTCGCAGCTCCTGCAGCATGGTACGACCCCTGCCGACATTGGCCATCAGCTCACTCTCCGTCAACTCCACACAGAGCTTCTCCGATGGCACTTGATGCTCCAGCAGCGCCTCCTTGATCCAGTCCACACAGGCACCATCCACTAGATCCTGGGCTGAAAGATTGACCGAGAAGTGGTCCAGATCCAATCCCTGATCCATCCACTGCCGATATTGAGATACTGCGGTCTGGATGACCCAACGGGTGATTCTGCCGATCCAGCCCTCCTGCTCGGCCACCTCAACCAGTTTTGCCGGGGAGACAAAACCAAGCTCAGGCGAATTCCAGCGCAACAGCACCTCAACCCCTGTCATCTGTTGGCTCGAGAGTTCAATCTGGGGCTGCCATACCAGCTCGAATTGTGCACATTGATGTTCAAAGATCGCCTGATGCAGCAGTGCCTTCATCGATGTCGGCTGTCTTGGGTCCCGTTTCCCCTCCTGCAGATTGCTGCGTACCTGCTGGACAATCTGTTCCGCCTCCACTTCACAGGTCCAGTCGATCTCGTAACTGACGTAGAAACCAAACACGTCATCACCCTGAAGTGCATCAACCTTTCGGATGACCAGCTCAAGCTGCTCCTGGTTCTCCACCGTGTGCAGAATCAGGAAACCGACACGGTCATTCCTCATCACACTGCCTTCGGGAAACTGTTCATCCAGCCGTTGTGCCAGTTCACGCAACCAGTCACGCTCATCGACATCCTTGACAGTGAGCACGCGCACACCAACCACGGCAGTCCCCACATGAGCACTGCGGTTATAGCACATCAGTTGCCGGAGGCGATCCATGAAGATCATCTCTGACGGAAGTCCTGTCTGCGGGTCGGTTGCTCCCAGATACTCCAGCCGCTCCTCGATTCGCTTGCGCTCATCCACCTCACGCTGCAGCTGTCGGGTGCGCTCCTTGACCATCTTTTCCAGCGACTGGTTGGTCTCTTCAAGTGCATTGTGCAGCATCCGCAACTGCAGCACATTGCGGATACGCGAGGTCACCTCAATCACATCGAACGGTTTGGTCAAAAAGTCCAGCGCACCGAGTGCAAGCGCACGACGGCGCGAAGCCTGATCTTCTGCAGCGGTCAGCATCATCACCGGAATCTGTTTCTCGGCCGGAAGCTGATTCAATGACTCCAGCAACTGAAACCCACTCATCCCGCTCATATTCTGATCCAGCAGCAGCAGATCAAAGTGCTCGACCTTGAGCTGCTTCAAGGCGGCGATCGGGTCTTGCACAAGTGTCACTGCACGGTATCCATCCTCCTTGAGAATCTTCTTCAGAAAGGCCAGAAACAGCAACTCATCATCCACAACCAGAATACGGGCATCCGGGTAGAACTCACCCTTCGGGGAAATCACGGTGTGTGTGGTATCGGTCACCTAAGCTTGAGCTGCTTTGTAGTACTATGCAGCACGCCGCTTTGCCGACTCGACTGCCTGATGAATCCGCTTTTGATCCAGAGGTTTGACAATATATTGGTCCGCGTTCAACTTCACAATCTCCTGAACGGTACTGACACTGACATGGCCCGTCACCACGACGACATATACCCGTGAGTCACTCTCACGAATCTTTTTCAGGACTTCAAGCCCATCCAGATCAGGCAGATGAATATCCAGAAAGATGATATCGGGGCTGCCCAGCTTCCAGCGAGCAAGGCCACTTGTACCCGTGTCGGCCTCAGTGACCAGTACGGCACCCTCATCTGTAACCATATTCCGCAAGTACTCACGTATTACTGGATCATCATCAACAATCAACGCTTTCATGAGGCCCACACTACTCTCAGCAAGCTATAACAATGATTATAAGCAGACATATCTATCAAAGACTGTAAGTTTATACACTACTCCTGTCCAGCACTATTTTCCGCCTGCTCTCTCTTTCCGGATGGATCGGTAAAACGATCATTCAGTGACTGTACATAGTGATCCGCCTCTGCAAGTACCTGGTTGATCCTTTTTCTGGAAAATAGATTCCAGCCCACAGGAAATGGGTGAAAGATTGAAAACCAGGGTCTCGTATTGCGTTTGAAAGCGGCCACCATCCCCTCGATCTCTGCCGATGGTGTCTCTCCCCCCTCTCTGCGAAGACGCGCAATGATACGGTTTGCAGTGAATCTGCGAACACCAAAGTGGACCACAACCATCACGGCACCAATAAAGGCCAGAATCATGGGTGAAACATCAAAAGGTGGGGTGAGGACATTGCTGCTCCACCATCCCTGCTGCAGCGAGATCCCCAGCAACACCAGTGAGTTGGTCAACAGCAGCAAACCATCCCCGACCAATACCCGCCGCTGCCACTCTCTACCCAACTCTCGCAGCCTGGGTGCCCACCGCTCCTGAATGGAACGTGCGGTATGAGACAGCATCCCCACAATCCGGTATGCGCGCTCAGTCTCGAGCTGATCAATCCTGCGCTCGATTTCACTCATGTCCTCATCCCGTTTACGCCTGAAGCGTTCCCGCAGACCATCATCCTCAATGGGTATGGCGGCTTCCGGGTTATAGATCCGGTAAAAACGCCCGGCAGTCAGCCCCTGCTGAGCCAGTGCGCGCTGCCAGGCAGCCACCACTTCCTCGGGGTTATCCTCCTTGGCGGTCACATCAATCTGATTCAGAATGTAGAGAAACTTGTTCGAATCATGTCGGAACATCGCCTCGGCCACCAGATGCTGCAGGGTATCCTTCATGGCACCGGGTTCCGGATGACGCGCATCAAAAAAGACCAGTACAAGATCTGAAAGATCAATCATTCGATCGGTGATTCTCAACGTTGCAGTACGCTGCTGGTCCGCATCGAATCCCGGAGAGTCAATGATGATCTTGCCCCGCAGAATCTCGCTGGGAGCCGTCTTGAGCTGCAGATAGGCATCAATACGGTCCCCTTCACCCGAGGCGGCCTCCTCGATATCCTGGCTGATTCGAAAGAATGGAAAACGGGGGTCGGCATCCAGTGCACGGCCCGGTATGGTTCGCGAATCCTGCTCCCTGGAGTAGGTGACAACCGTGAATTTGTCATCCACTGCCTGGTTACCGGTCTGTTGCAGCTTCACCCCGAGATAGGTGTTGATAAAGCTGGACTTCCCTGCAGAGAAGGTCCCCAGAATCGATACCAGCGGCCACCAGGAGACATGTGTCGCATAGGAGTCGTCTGCTGTGATAAAGCCCATGTTTCGGGCCACCCGATCCAGCTTGCGAAAGCTTTTGACCACCTCCAGCAAGATCGGGTTCTCCTCTTTCAGGTGCTGCTCCAGTACCTGCAACCGGTGATCCATCTGTTGTGAGTATCTCATGCTGGCGAGTATACTTGGCTCCCTGTATACAGAAAAGCGGTGATCATAAAATGTAACTGTTCAGCGTCTCGGTCCGCCGCGTGGGCACACATCTGAAAGCAACAAAACTTACCATGAAGAACATGAAGTGCATGAAGGATTGGGGGCAAGCCAGGTTGATTGAAATCTCCTCCTTCACGTTCTTCATGCCCTTCATGGTTAATATTTTGTTACTTGGAAGCTCACCCCGCAAACACGGTCAATCCCAATGACACTCAAGCAGAGGCTCACAAAACGGTACCGCGAATACGTCCTCCAACGGATTCGTAAGGAGGCGAGCCAGTTTCGACAACGCAACCCCAACAGCAAGGCCTCACAGTTGCGGATCTGGATGCTCTCTGCCGATCGGGTGGACCGGTCGATCCACAGGCTCAAAATCATCATTCCGCTCATCGTGCTCACCCCAGTCATTCTCTGGACAGGGGCGACCGTGATGCTGAGCCAGCAACCGTCCAATGCTCAGACTGTTCCAGCAGACAAGGCCGCCAGTGAGATCGATACCGTGGTTGAACACAAGGCAGCGAATCTCAACACCATTTTCCGGGTGGAGCTTCCGCTGGACCCTCAACTGGAGGGGGTCACCGCCATGCTTCATCGGGTTCGCGAGCGGCAACCTTCCATCGAGATCGAGCCGACGGAAAGTGGTTCCCTGTTACTGATTGATGAAAGCCCGAACAATCGGAAAGAGGCGGAACGGCTACAGCAAATATACGAGCAACTGTTCGGCGTTGCTGGTGAGGTCAGGCAGATTCAGTAAGACACTTCCAGTAATTGCTTACGACGATTTTTCAAGCAAGGCCGCAATCTCATCCCCCGTCTGCGCTGGATGAAGGAAGTCACCCGATCCGCAATCACACCCCTGCTGCAACAGAAATTCAAGCTGTGCCTCACTCTCTACCCCTTCTGCAATGGCCCGATACCCCAATACACGAATCAGTGTAAGCGCCGCAATCAACAACTGGTCTGCTTCAGGATCACCAATCTGGTCAACCAGACTGCGCTCCAGCTTGACTGCATTCAATGGAAACTTCTGAAGATAGCGGATCGAGGAGCGCCCCGAGCCAAAGTTCTCCAGGATGATCCTCGCCCCGATCCGGTTCAACATCTGCAACTGATGAAGCGAGGTATCCGGATGTTTCATCAGCAACTCCTCGCTGACCTCCAGCACAAGCTGATCCAGCAGTTCGGAACCCAGACCCTCATCACTGGACAACTGGGAGATATACTGGCTCAACTGGTTACTGTTGAAGCGTTCTTCGGAAAGTCCAAGGTTTACGGGGATGGTCTTCCCCCCATTCTGGTGCCACTCCAGAAGCTGCCGACAAGTCTTTCTCAGCGTCCAGTCTTCCGCCATCTCACCAAGGCGCCCCTCCATCAGGACAGTGATGAACTCACTGGCCTGTACCGCACCTCGCACCGGGTGATTCCAGCGCAGCAGTGCATCTGTACCGATGATTTCCCGACTCTCCAGCCGGACAATCGGCTGGTACAGCAGATCCAGTTGATTCTCTTCAATCGCCTTGCGCAACTCTGCCGCCAACTGTTCACGCTGGGTCAGCAGCCCCTCGAACTCCTTGGAGAAGGAGACATGGCAGCTCCGCCCCTCGGCCTTGGCCTCATACATCGCCATATCGGCATTGCGCAGCAGCTCATCACCGTTCGCGGCATCTTCAGGGTAGCGGGCACTACCAATACTGGCCCCAATCTGGACGGTATGCCCACCATCGAGATGAAACGGCTGACAGAGCAGGTTCACCATTTTGTCTGCAATCAATGCAACCTGCTCCTGAGAGGCGCGGCCACCCAACATCAGTACAAACTCATCTCCACCAATACGGGCAAGCAGGTCAACCTCGCGCACATTCTTCCGCAATCGCCCTGCCACCGCCTGCAGCAACAGATCGCCAACCTCGTGCCCGAGCTCATCATTGACCGGCTTGAAGTGGTCCAGATCGATAAACAGCAGCGCAAAGTGGCCCGGCTCTCCGGCAATCGAATCTTCCTCGCGGCGCCCGGCTGATGCTGCATCCGCATCTCGCAAACGCATATCAAGATAGGTCTGAAAGGCCGCCCGGTTGGGCAGGTCGGTCAACATATCGGTATTGGAGAGCATCTTCAGCCGTCTGCTGTTGCGATAGAGACTGAGATGGGTAGATACCCTTGCCACCAGAATCGGTTTGGAGAAGGGCTTGGAGATGTAATCCACAGCACCGGCGTTGAATCCCTCGATCACGTGGTCATCCCCGCTTTGTGCGGTGACGAACATGACCGGTATATCCTTGGTATCATCAGAGGCCTTGAGCGCACGACAGACGGTGTATCCATCCATCCCCGACATCTTCACGTCCAGCAGGATCAAATCGGGAGAGAGTGTGTGCGCCAACTGCAACGCCTCCTGACCGGTGGTGGCAGTAATCACCTTCACCTGAAGATATTGCAGCAGAATCGCCTCAGCCAGCTTGAGCATCATCGGTTCATCATCCACCACAAGCACCTGCTGCTGAGTCATCTGATCCAGATAGAGCGGTGGATCGATCTCCTTCCGTGTACTGCTGATGGCCAGTTGATAGGCGTTGGCCGCATTGACAACAATCTGGTGCAGCTCTTCCGGTACAACCGGCTTTTTCAGAAAAATGAAGTCATGTTGCAGTGCCAGTTGAATGGTATGGCTCTCGACATCACTATAGGCGGTGATGATGATGATGATGTGGATGGACGGGTCCTGCTGCCGCAGACGAATCGAGGTCTCCAGACCGTTGATCCCCGGCGGCATGCGCATATCAACCAGGGCGACGGCCGGGGGTGTTCCCGCAGAGATGGCCTCACGCTGTTTCTGTAGCGCCTCTTCCCCCTGGGTGGCCTCCAGCAGACGAAAGGCCTCCTTCTGAGGCCCTCTGCCCTCACTACTTTCATCCTCCAGCCCTACGATGGATGCCAGCTCGTCCAGATCTGCATCACGTTCATCTCCGCCCAGGATGGTGCGATAGGTGTCAAGAATCTGCTGCTCGTCATCGACCAGTAATACAGTGCGCAAGTTCATTCGTGCAAGTGTACTCTATAAAGGGCAGTCGCTCTCATTGTGCACCAAGAATATCCGTTAATTGTTGATCCAGCAAATCCAATAGCGCATCCAACCCCTCACTGATCTGTTGATCCAGCTTGTATTGTGCCTCTGCAGCCGTATCAAAAACATTCATGAAACCAAATGAGCTGATGCTTCCCTTGATATTGTGTACCAGTGCCCGCATCTCCTTTCGGTCCCCACCTGTACGGGCTTCATCCAGCTCCTTTCTCAACACTGCAACCCGCTCAAAAAAGAACGCCTTGAGTTCGTCATCAAAATCATCCATGCGGGTTGGAGTAAACTGGGCGGATTCAGCAGGGTGTTGCTGCTCGGCACTGGTATCGATGAACTCACCGTTGTTGCCCGCGACCTTGGTCATGTAGTGACTCAACTCATGGATCAATGCCGCTCTGCGGATCGGTTTCGACAGGTAACCGTTGCAACCCGCCTCATGAAACGCCTCCTGCTCATGTTTCATCGCGTTTGCCGTCAACGCCACCACAGGGGTTTTATTCATGCTGCTGCGGAGCAGCTCGGTTGCCTCAATGCCATTCATCACCGGCATCTGCATATCCATCAGCACCAGATCGTAATTGTTGATCATGGCCATCTCGAACGCTTCCTGTCCGTTATCGGCGAATTCAACCTCAACCCCTGTCGGCTCAATCAGCCGGTGAATCAGCAACTGAAGTTCCGGGGTATCCTCTGCAACCAGTACCTTGCCGCGAAGCTGAATCATCTGCCCCTGCTCCTGGTCACTATCCACCTGCGCCTCAATCAAACTCCCAACCAGCAGCGGAACCACCAGGTCGAAGCTCGACCCCTTGCCATACTCACTCTCTACCGTAATCTTTCCCTTCATCAGGTTGGCCAGGGTCTGTGAGATGTGCAGGCCAAGCCCGGTACCACCGAAGCGGCCCGATATCGACCGGTCCGCCTGTTCAAATGGAGTGAACAGACGCCCCAACACCTCATCGGACATTCCGATACCGCTGTCATCCACCCTGAAATGGAGTTCCTCATCCTCACTGAAGATGGTGAGCTTTACAAATCCATCCTGCGTGAACTTGATCGCATTTCCAACCAGATTGATCAGAATCTGTGCAATCCGTTTGCCATCTCCCAGCAGCCTGTGCCGGAACTCGACCGCCTCCCGATCCATCACGATGTCAAACTGCAGCCCCTGGCCCTCAGCCCGGACCATAAAGATATGCTCTACTTCACGCAACGTCTCCAGCAGATTGAACTCGACATGATCCACCTCGAACTTGCCGGCAGTAATTTTGGAGAGATCAAGAATATCATTCAGCAGATAGAGCAGATTGCTGCCCGATACCAGCATGGTGTTCAACAGCTGCTCCTGATCATCACCAAGCGGGGTCTCCTGCAACAGCTCCCCATAACCAAGCAGTGATGTCAGCGGTGTACGTAGCTCATGGCTCATGGCAGCCAGAAACTGATCCTTGGCCCGATTGGCATTGATCGCTTCTGTAGTGGCGCTCTGCAACTGCACCTGCATCTCCCGTAGCTCTTGCTCATACCCCCAGTCACTGACCAACAGCCGGGTCAACTGCTTCAGCTCGTCATCGTCCCAGGGTTTGGTATGAAAGACAAAACGGGGACCAATTTCGGAGCGGATCTCCTTGAGACTATAATCGGTATAGGCAGACACCAGCACAATCCGCACATGGTTATCGACTCTACGGATTGCCACGGCAGTTTCCAACCCATCCCAGCCATTGGGCATGCGCATATCCAGGAAGACCACCGCATAGGGTTTCTCATGGGCCAGCGAGTCCCTGACCCGCTCAAACCCATGCTGACCGCTTTCACTGCAGTCCAGCTCAAATTCTAAGTCCTCCTCTTCCTCTTCATCGTCCATATCGGATAGTGCCAGGATCGATGCCATCAGATCCTGTTTCTGCCGAAACAGCGTGGTATAGGCATCCAGTACCTTTGGGTCCTCATCCACTGCCAGCAGGCGATAGTGAGATTTGTCCATATTCAACCTGTCACCAATATCAACCAAAAACCATATTGTAACTCACTGGTGTCCCAACGTTACAGGCCAAAAACTCATTTGACTGCATAAAACA
>CAYFOR010000084.1:0-12615 GCA_964344785.1 uncultured Piscirickettsiaceae bacterium | reverse complement strand
ACTGAATTTATAATGATGCAGGGTTAGAACGTAAGGCGTGCTGCTTTACATTCAGACAATCCACGGGCGGTATATCAGCAGATGCAGCAGCCCGATCGTCCAAATACCCGGTAGTTCCTATATGGCCTGATGGTGCTCGGACTTTACCGTCTGCTGCTGCAGTGTCTGGTTGATCTCACGCAGTGACTTCAGGGTCAGCAGTATGCCGGTCTGCTCCTGTTGCGGGGCGGCTTGCCAGTAACGGAGTGCTTCACGCAGTACCATTGCGGCCTGTTCAAGCTGCTGCCGAGTGCGGTAGAGCTCACCCAGATTATGCAGAATCTGGGCAATCAGCGTACCGTGTTCACGGTCCTGCTCTTTCAGGGTGTGCAACGCATCCAGCAGTTGTTGCTCGGCCACATCCATTTCTCCTTGGCGCATCTTGACTGAGGCCAGGCGATAGAGGTTGGTCGCAATCTGTGGGTCGCTCTTCTCCAGCAGGCGATAGCGTGTGTCGAGGTTCTGCTGTAACGTCTGTTCCGCACGGTCCAGTTGTCCTTCTGCCAGATCAACGACCGCAAGGTTGTCTCTCAACTGAAGCAGTCTGACCTCATCATCGGCAGCCTCTGCAATGCGGATGGTGCGTAACAGCAGTACCCGTGCAGCCGTGTAGTTTTTCTGGTCGAGGGCAAACTGCGTACCCGCCTGCAGATATCCGATATTATCCGGCTGTAGTTGAATGGCCTCCGACAGCATCTCCCCCACTGCACTCCATGACTGCTGTGCCACATACTGTTTTGCCAGCGCCATGGCCGCTTTTGCCGCCTGGGCCTTTCCTGCGGATAGTGCCGCTCTCAACTGTTCTGCAGTGGGTGGCCGCTCGTTGGCATCGGTCTGTATGGTGGCTCCTGCAGTTTGGGAAAACGCGATGGACAGGGACAGCATCAACGCAGTGACGATCAGCGATAGATGGGTGGGCATGGGATATTCCTTTCAAGTGTAAGTGTGTGAATGTTTTATTGTGCGAGCACAATGTGTAGTGGTAGTGGTCAAAACGGGAAGAAAGTGTGGATGGTTTCTACTGAAGGCTGATCGCTGCAAGACGTCAGCTCTGTCCACTCCAGCACTTTCTTCATTTTTCCACCTGCAATGGACATACCAATTGCCGGTATTGATTGCGCAGTACGATGGCGCTGTTTATTTATGAATGGTTTAGGGCATGTTCATACGCCCAGGGAAAGGCATTGATCCCGCTGGTGGGTCGTTGAACATCGATGATTGAATGACCGGTAAGTTTCAGTTCTGCCGCATCGACGGCAGCATTTTCCGCTCGATCTTTCTTTATTGAGTGCCGGTAACGGCAAGGGAGCAGGAACTCAGCGTTTTCACCAGCGATTACTCTGCCGAGTGGGGATCGAATTTGTATCCCACGCCGTAGACGGATTTGATCAGATCGGCTCCCTGTTCCGTATCGGCAATTTTTCTGCGAAGGTTTTTCACATGGGTATCGACGGTGCGATCGGTCACGACACGGTTGTCCTCGTAGAGATTCCCCATCAACTGGCCACGGGAGAAGATGCGTCCCGGTTGGCTGACCAGTGTCTTCAGCAGGCGAAACTCGACCGGTGTCAGCTCCAGTGCGTAGCCCTTGACGGTAGCCAGCATCTGCCCCTCATCCAGCACAATCGACTGCGGTAGCTGTTCCTTGGATCGTGTGGCCGATGCCAGTGTACGGAACAGTGCCTTGATGTGCGCCATCACCTCGCGGGGGCTGAATGGTTTGCAGATATAGTCATTGGCTCCGATCTCCAGTCCGAGAATACGGTCGATCTCCTCCACCCGCGCAGTGACCATGATCACCGGCAACTCACTGAAGGTGCGCAGCTCACGACAGATCTCGATGCCATCCTTACCCGGCAGCATCAAATCAAGCAACACCATATCCGGGGTATGTTGATGGACCCACTCCACCACCTGGTCACCATCGGCAATCCAGTGGCTCCGATAACCGCTGCTGTGAAGATAGTCCAGCAATAGGTGGGCGATCTTCTCCTCATCCTCGACCACCAGTACAAGCTTCTGATCCGTCATCCTGTTTTCTCCAGTGGCAGTTGCAGGGTGATCCAGATGCCTCCCAGCGCTGAGGGCTGTGCCGATAGTGTGCCACCATGTGCCTCGGCAATACTGCGTGCAATCGATAGCCCAAGCCCGGAGCCGCCATGTTCACGGCTGCGGGACCCCTCTACCCGGAACAGCCGTTCAAACAGCCGTTCCAGTTGTGCTGGCGGTACGCCGGGTGCACTGTCCTCAAAGTGAACCTTCCAGTTTGGCCCCGATTCACACCAGATCTTCAATGCGCCTCCTTCATCGGTATAGCGCAGGCTGTTTTCCAGCAGATTGGTAAAGAGCTGTATCAGGCGTTGGGGATCGACCAGCAGCTCGACCGGTGTCTCGCTGCATTGCAGTTGGGTTTGAATCGATTTCTGCTGCAGGGAGGCGGCAAAGCCATCCATGACCGTTTGCAACAGTCGCTGTGGATCGTGCAGAGATTTTTCATAGGAGAGTGACCCCTGATCCGATAGAGAGAGTTGATGGAGATCATCCACCAGCCGGTGCAACTGTCTCACCTCCAGTGCCAGTGAAGCGACCGCCTTCGGTTCGAAAGGGCGCACCCCATCCTCCAGCGCCTCCAGTTCGCCCCGTAACACGGTCAATGGCGTGCGCAGCTCATGCGAGATATCGGCAATCCAGCGCCGGCGTGATCGCTGGTTCTGCTCCAGGGTCTGTGCCAGAGTATTCAGATCTGCGGCCAGTGCCCCCAGTTCATCCCGGTTCTTCAGTTCGATACGGGACTCAAAAGCACCGGCCGTCAGACGATTTGCCATCCCTGCCAGTTCACGAATCGGGCGGTTGAAGAGACGGGCCAGAAGCAGTGCGGCGATTGCCGCAATGACAAGGGAAAGCAGTGCCGTCAGAATAAAGGCGCGCATCTGCTGGTGGGCAAAGCGGTGGTCCACCTCGGAGAGAAAGTCGGGACGGTGACGTGGAATGACCAGATGACCGATGACCTGCTGCTCCAACTGGATCGGAATCAGGCGGTGCCGCTCGTCTACCGGTGGACCGATGATGGCGAATTGATCTTGGTCGGCCAGACTGATCCGTTCCTGCAGAAACGGTGGGGGTGTCCAGCCTTCCTCGGCACGGTGTCGCCGGTGGTGGTCCATTCCCATGCGATGACCGCCTCTGTGGCGTGGTGGTGCCAACCTGGCCTCAACCAGTAGCTGACGCCATTGGCGCGGGTTGTCTTCGATAAGGCTCCACCCCCCCTGCTGTTGATAATGCTCCCGCAGGATCTCCTGCAGGACGTCCAGCTTTTCCAGCTTCATCTCTTCGACATACTGGTAGAACCCCTGCTGAAAGATAAAGCGGGAGAGCCCCAGATTGAGCGCCAGAATCACCCCAACGACCAGCAGGATGGCGAAAAAGAGTTTGTGCCAGATCTTCAGTTGCAGTGTATGCATGGGTGGAACTATATCAATCCTGATTGGCGTGCCGGAGAACCACACCCATGTTTCATGGTTGGGTGCGTGGTTCATGGCCCTCTGCTGTGGGGGCATTGACCTGTTACTCAATATTGTAGGGGGTCAAATATGCAGTCAGTATGGAGAAAATGTGAATTTGTGCCTGAATACCACGGCATCTATGGTGAGCCGTTACAGAGGTTATTGCGTAAAGTGGGCTGAAAAGTGCCTTCTCATCCTGTAAAGTCTCCCTCTATTTTGTCAATTCACCGCAAAAGGAAGTGTTATGAAAGATAATCTGATTGCCCCCTCCATCCTCTCTGCCGATTTCGCAAAGCTGGGTGAAGAGGTCGACAATGTACTGGCCGCAGGTGCCGATATCGTCCATTTCGATGTGATGGACAACCACTATGTCCCGAATCTGACGATTGGCCCACTGGTGTGTGATGCACTGCGCAGCCATGGTGTGACTGCCGATATCGATGTCCATATGATGGTCAATCCGGTTGATCGTATCATCCCCGATTTTGCCAAGGCAGGCGCCACCTATATCACCTTTCACCCCGAGGCCTCCGATCATATCGACCGCTCACTGGCGCTGGTTCGGGAGCAGGGATGCAAATCCGGTCTGGTGTTCAATCCGGCCACGCCACTCTCCTACCTCGACTATGTGATGGATAAGGTCGACATGGTGCTGCTGATGTCGGTCAACCCCGGTTTTGGCGGACAGAGCTTTATTCCTGCGACCATGGACAAGCTGCGTGCCGCGCGCAAGATGATTGACGAGAGCGGTTACGACATCCGTCTGGAGATCGATGGTGGGGTCAAGGCCAACAATATCCGTGAGATTCGTGAGGCGGGTGCCGACACCTTTGTGGCAGGCTCGGCCATCTTCGGAGCAGGCCAGGATTCCGATCCCAACCGCTACAACAGCATCATTGATGAGATGCGTGCCGAGCTGGCGAAGGCTGCCGTTTGAATCTGGTTCCAACGCAAAGGCGCAAGGACGCTAAGAGCGCAAAGATTGACTGAGGATCAGATATCCAAAGAGGTGGTTGATGCTGCTATTGAAGTGCATCGCTCTCTTGGCGCTGGATTGCTGGAGTCGGTGTACCAGCAGAGCCTTTGCAGGGAGTTACAGCTACGAGGGATTGAGTTTTCTCAGGAGTATCCTCTACAAGCAGAATATAAAGGGCTGCAGTTTGATGTGGCCTATCGTATTGATCTCCTGGTGATGGGTATGGTGGTATTGGAGCTGAAAGTGGTAGAAAAGATATTGCCAGTGCATGAAGCACAACTACTCTCCTACTTGCGGCTCTCTGGAAAAAAACTGGGGTTGTTGTTGAACTTCAATGTTCCCTTGATGAAAAATGGAATCAAACGGATTGTTAATCAGTTATAAGGTTCAAGGAGTATGTTGCAATGTGTGCCTTGCGTTCTCCGCGTCTTGGCGTCTTTGCGTTAAATGATTATGGAAAAATTAACACTCCCAAAGATGGTGCTGATCGATGTTGACGGCACCCTCGTAGACAGCGTGCCGGATCTCGCCTGGTGCGTAGATGAGATGCTGAAGCAGATCGACATGCCAACGCGTGGGGAGGCGCGGGTCCGCCACTGGGTGGGCAATGGTGTGGAGCGCTTGGTACGGCGCGCATTGACCGACTCACTGGATGGTGAGCCGGAGGATGCGCTGTTCGACAAGGCCTTTCCGATCTTCTCCGAACTCTATGCCGAAAATACCAGCAAGCGCAGTGTGCTCTATCCCGGTGTGGAAGAGGGGCTGGCCTGGTTGAAGGAGCAGTCGCTACGCATCGGTTGTGTCACCAACAAGGCGGAGCGTTATACGCTACCGATTCTCAATGACCTGGGGATTCGCGATCACTTCGAGATTGTGGTGAGTGGCGATACCCTGCCTGTCAAGAAGCCGGACCCCGGTCCGTTGCTGCACGTCTCCGACTATTTCGGCCTGCAGCCGGATGAGGCGACCATGATCGGAGACTCGATGAGTGATGTGAAGGCGGCACGCGCTGCGGGGTTCACCATCGTCTGCATGAGTTATGGTTATAATCATGGTGAAGATATACGGGATTACCATCCCGATGCAGTGATCGATTCAATGGCGGAGTTCCCGTCTGTGTTTGAGGTGTGAGCATGTGCTTGTCTGAGTGTGGGGCAACAGGCTTGTGGGGACGATGGCGTTTCCTGATGGCTGCCCGTACCCTTGGATAATGCACCAACCCTCTATATGAAACACAGCAATGATGAATCAGACACGCTTCGAAGAGCTGGCCCGGCAAGGGCATAATCGAATACCCCTTACAAGAGAGATTCTGGCCGATATGGAGACCCCATTGTCGGCCTATCGCAAGGTGGCCGATGGCCCCTGGAGCTACCTCTTCGAGTCGGTTCATGGGGGTGAGAAGTGGGGGCGCTATTCGATTATCGGCCTGCCGGTCAGAACCATCGTCCGTATTCGGCAACATCATATAACCATTGAGACGGATGGGCAGATTGTCGAGTCGGTTGAAAGTGATGACCCGCTGGACTGGGTTGAGCAGTACCGGCAACGATTCAATGTTGCACAGTGTGAGGGTTTCCCCCGTTTTACCGGTGGCCTTGTAGGCTGTTTCGGCTATGACACGGTGCGGCTGATTGAAGGTCGTCTGAGCGAGATGCCGGAGGTTGATCCGCTCAATAACCCGGATATTGTGTTGATGGTCTCCGAGGAGGTACTGGTATTCGACAATCTCAGCGGCAAGCTCCATATCGTGATTCATGTGAACCCGGCTGATAAGGATGCGCGTGAGCAGGGAGAGCGGCGACTGGATGCGATCATCGAGCAGCTCAACCAGCCGGTTGAACGCATGCCTGTTACGGCAGCCCGTACTGTCCGGGAAGGTGACTTTGTCTCCGGCTTTACTCGTGAGCGGTTCGAGTCTGCGGTAGAGAAGATCAAGGAGTATATTGTCGAGGGGGATGTGATGCAGGTGGTGATCTCGCAGCGCCTCTCCATCCCGTTTCAGGCGCCGCCACTCAACCTCTACCGGGCACTGCGCACCCTGAACCCTTCCCCCTACATGTTTTTTCTCAATCTGGGGGATTTTCATGTGGTGGGCTCCTCACCGGAGATTCTGACCCGGGTTGAGGATGGAATGATTACGGTTCGACCCATCGCCGGAACCCGGCGTCGTGGGCATACCGAGGCCGAGGATCAGGCGCTGGAGGCCGAACTGCTGGCAGACCCGAAGGAGCTGGCCGAGCATCTGATGCTGATCGATCTGGGACGCAATGACGTCGGTCGTGTCGCCGAGACCGGTAGTGTGGAGTTGACCGAAAAGATGAAGATCGAGCGTTACTCCCATGTGATGCACATCGTCTCCAACGTAACCGGCAGATTGAAGGCGGGGATGAGTGCAATCGATGCACTGCGCGCAACCTTCCCGGCCGGGACGGTCAGTGGTGCGCCCAAGATCCGGGCGATGGAGATCATCGATGAACTGGAGCCGGTCAAGCGGGGGATCTATGCCGGTGCGGTCGGTTATATCGGCTGGAACGGTAATATGGATACCGCCATTGCGATTCGTACTGCGGTGATCAAGGATAGCGAACTGCATATCCAGGCTGGTGCCGGAGTGGTGTATGATTCGCGCCCGGAGCTTGAGTGGAAAGAGACCATGAACAAGGGGCGTGCCGTATTTCGTGCCGTGGAGATGGCGGAAGCTGGCCTCGATTGATATACGGTTGATCTATCTGCGTTGTACCGTCATGTATTGGCGCATGATGGAGCTTCTATAAAAGTGTTTTTTATGTATTCGTCAATACTACCTTGTCAGAGTACTCGTTCTTCTTGTGATTCTTAGGGCCTGGAGGGCCACAACCCCCGTCATGAAAAAAACCACTGCTGAAACCGGGAAGGTTTCGTTTGCCATGCTGGGGCTTGCTCCTGCAATTCTCGAATCGATCACGGAAATCGGTTATGAGATCCCCTCTCCGATCCAGGCTGAAGCGATCCCGTATCTTTTACAGGGGCGCGATATTCTTGGTCAGGCACAGACCGGTACGGGTAAAACCGCTGCCTTTGCACTCCCGATCCTGAGTCAAATAGATGTCACTCGGAACCGCCCTCAGGTATTGGTGCTGGTTCCGACTCGTGAATTGGCAATTCAGGTTGCTGAGGCATTTCAGCGCTATGCCAGCCGAATGGATGGCTTTCATGTTGCCCCGATTTATGGTGGGCAGGATTATCGCCAGCAGTTCCGTGCACTCAATCGTGGGGTCCATGTTGTGGTGGGTACACCCGGACGAGTGATGGACCATATACGTCGTGATAGCCTCAAGCTGGATCAGCTGAGTTGTCTGGTGCTCGATGAGGCAGACGAGATGCTGCGCATGGGGTTTATTGATGACGTGAAGTGGGTGCTTGAACAGATTCCCGTGGAACATCAGACCGCACTTTTCTCGGCCACCATGCCGAAACAGATCAGGAAGATCTCCGAACAGCATCTGAAAAATCCGGCCAAAGTCAGTATTGAGGTCAAGACCACTACAGCGGAAACAGTACATCAGCGTTACTGGATGGTCAGCGGATTTCACAAGCTGGAGGCGTTGACCCGCATTCTGGAGGTGGAAGAGACCGATGGCGTGATCATCTTCTCGCGAACAAAAACCATGACGGTGGAGCTGTCCGAGAAGCTGGCTGCACGTGGTTTTGCGGCCGATGCTCTCAATGGCGATATTCCTCAGAAGATGCGGGAGCAGCTGGTCAACAAGCTGAAGAGTGGGCAGCTGGATATTCTGGTGGCAACCGATGTGGCCGCTCGTGGCCTGGATGTGCCACGTATCAGTCATGTGATCAACTATGACATCCCTTACGACACGGAATCCTATGTCCATCGCATTGGTCGTACCGGGCGTGCCGGACGGACCGGTGACGCAATCCTCTTTGTGGCACCGCGTGAAAAACGGATGCTGCATACCATTGAGCGTGCTACCCGACAGCGTATTGAAGAGATGGGGCTACCCACCTCTGATGAGATCAACAGTCGTCGCATTGACCGTTTCAAGCAGAAGATTACCGACGCATTGAACAATGAGAAGCATCTTGAGTTTTATCGACAGATTATCGAGAGCTATTGCATGGAGCATGATGTCTCTTCCGATGAAATTGCTGCGGCGTTGGCCAGCCTGTCACAGGGAGAGAGCCTGCATCCTGTTCCGAAAGAGAGTAGGCGAAAGGAGAAAAATGGGCGCACGGCAGCAGAGGGTTCAGTGTCGAAAAAAGGTCGTCAGAAAAGAAAAACGGACGCTTCTGATCCTGCCAGGCATCAGTCAAAAGAAGATGTAGCCCAGGGCTATCAGCGTTATCAATTGGCCGTTGGTCGACAGCACAAGGCTGAATCGGAGCAGATACTCACTGCTGTGGTTGAGGTGACAGGGCTGTTCCCGGAGGATGTGGGTACGCTCACGGTTCACGATGGGTACAGCACGATTGATCTACCGGATGGAATGCCACGCGCTATTTTTCGGGATCTGCAGAAGAGTTGGGTCTGCGGCCAACAGCTCAAGATCAAGCAAATGGGTGGTCGAAAGAAGGCTGGTCGAAAAGGCGGATCTGGCAAGAAGCAGCCACTTCAACAACAGGAGGGCACCAACAAGGCCGGAAACAAGGGCAAAAAGAGTCCTAAAAAACGGAAGAAGAGACGTACCAGATAGTATCTGGTTGGCTTCAGGTACTACTTACATTCCCTTTTGGCTCAAAGCAGGCATTTAATGGAGCAAGGCAGAGCATCAGTTTTGCGCTTGTAGCTGTCTGTAGGAAGAGAGTGTGTGATGTTGATCAAAACGACTTAAAGCAGTCACTGAAGATAGCTTTTAATGAGCGGATAGATGGCCCATTTCAGTTTGTGGAAGGCTATAGGTAAAGCTGCTGTTGATGAATTCTTCTTTGATCGGAGTTGTCAGTATAAAGCCGATCTAAGTGGATTTGATATGTGGAGTAGAGATGTAACTTATGAGGCAAGCGGGTATAGTTATCTATTTTGATAGATAGATTTTGTAAGGAAATGAACGATGGCCACAGAACACACGCGCCAATCGATTGATACTGACTTACTGGATTTTGATGTGGAGAACCCACGCCTTGTTGGTGAGGGGATTACTGTATCCAGTTCAGATCAACTAATTATTGGTGTACTCTCGAAAGAGGCAGATATCGCAGAGTTGGTGATTTCGATTCTGCAGAATGGTTTTGTTGACTTCGAGCCTATTGTTGTGTTGTCAGAAGGGGGGCGCTTTCGAGTTCTGGAAGGGAATCGACGTCTTGCTGCAATCAAGTTGCTGAAGGATCAGGTTTTAGCGGGTCAATTAGAGCAGACCATCAAGTATCACATCGATTTCCCTGTTGCTGAAAGGGTTCTTGAGACTATTCAGACGATACCTGCGATTATCGTCAATGAGGTGGAAGAGGCTCATGCCTATATTGGCTTCAAGCATATTAATGGCCCACACAAGTGGTCATCTTATGCCAAAGCCAAATTTGTAACACAATGGCACAAACTAGGGGCTTCGATTGATGAGATTGCAAGGCGAGTTGGTGACAAAAATCAGACTGTTAAAAATTTGATTGGTGGTATGTTGATTTTAGAGCAAGCTGAAGAGGAGGAATTGTTCGAAGTAAAAGACCGTACCAAAAGAGGGCCGTTTGGTTTCTCTCACCTCTATACGGCACTGAATCGTAAACCGTTTCGTGATTATGTGGGGCTGGATAAAGATTGGCAGGAAGATCTGGATGAAAATCCGATTGAAGAGGAACGTCATAAACAGCTAAAGACCGTGTTGAACTATATTTATGGTTCAAAGAGTGAAGGGATTGAGTCAGTCATTAAGTCGCAAAACCCTCATCTCAAGCAATTGGGAGAGGTGCTCTCAAAGCCTGTTGCTGCTCAAGTACTGTTTGAAACAAACAACCTAGAGCGTGCTCTGGAGGAGACAGAAGAGAAATCTGCGTTGTTTGAGAAGTACTTGGTCAATACGCATACTAATCTGCAGAGAGCTTTTTCAAATGTAAGTAGTTACAATGGAAATGAAGGTCATCTCGATCTCGCTCGTGAGATGAAAAAAAATATTAAGCTTATGGTCAACAATATGGAGAGTATGGTTTGACCGTACAGATTGCAGCCTGTGTGAGTGCCCCCGTTGATGAGGCGGCCTGTGATCTGGCTGACTGGGTTGAGTTGAAAACGCTTACCTCCAACTTCGCTTCGTACAATCTCAATGAATTGGTGAGTCTCACTGAAGAGCATGAAGATGCTGAGAGTGAGGATTTCTCAGAGCAGGATGCGCATGGTGAGGATGTTCGTCAACAGGCAATAGATGAAATCGACTTTAGAGAGAAGGTGTTGAAAGATGCCTATCCGTTTGAATTGTCTGAAAGTGAGTTTGAGATCAAATTGAAAGGCGATTTGAATATCGGACAATGGGTCTACCTATACTGTCTCTGTATCTCTCATGCGGAGGGGGATACAGTTAATGAAATGGAGTTTTCGCTCAGTAATAATGATCGGGACTTGATGCAGATCGCTGCTACATTTGCAGCAGCCGGGCACTTTGGTGAGGCGGTCTCTTTCGGGTTTCCGCGCCCAAGTCAAACGCAGGGTGGTTTTCTTCCTGCGTTGAGGCAGACATTTTCTCGCATGGGTGAGGGGGTGGCGCTTAATCAGATTAAGCCAGGTTTCAGTCCAAACGTGAAGGATGGGGAGGTCGATGTGATAGCTTGGCAACCGATGAATGATGGTATGCCGGGTAAGAAATTTTTGCTAGGACAGGTTGCGACAGGTTTGAATTGGAAGGGAAAGTCTATCCGGGGTGCTATTCGTTTTTTTGTTGATGAATATTTTTCAGATTCCCCGAAGAGTGATCCGGTGGCGGCAATGTTTATCCCGTTCTGTATTCCGCCGGAGTTCAGAGGTAGTCAGCGTGATGTTATGCTCAGACTCACGAAACAGTTTGGAATTGTCTACTACCGGTTACGAATCCCGTACTATGTGCATCAAGCTTTTGGAGAAGAGCGAGATTTTGATAGAAAAAACGAATCCGGGAAGTTTCAGAATTTTGTTGAGAACCTGCTAGGCGGTCAACTGCCGCAAGCAGCTTGAGTTACTCAGTTCCGGTGAGATGATAATTAGTTCAGATCCTTTCCGTTTGATTTGGGCGGAGTAGTTAAGCTGAAACTCTAGAGGTCTACAGTAGTGATAGATTGATCGAATCTCTGGTGTATTGTCATAAGTGACCATCCAGGGGTGGTTTAGTCTGAGAACAGATTCGAATAGTGCTTGGTGGTCATCAGGTTCAAAAAAGTTTTGATAGAGCGCTTTTCCTTTATTGTAGTAGGGTGGGTCGATATTGATCAGGCTCTTCTCTTCCAGTGTTGGGGTAATAGTGTCCAGAAACTGCTTCCCATCCAGTTGAGTGAGCGTGATTCGATCCGCATTTGACCCAATGAAAGCTATCTTTTTGATCAAATCAGCCTTGTTATAGCGGCAATCCAGTTTGTACCCACCAGCTTGTGCTTTTCCACCGATTACTCCGGCCTTGATAATGCCAGAGCGATTGGTACGGTTGAGGAAAAGGGTAGAGAAAGCAAGTGCCAATCCAGAGCTTTTCTGTTTCTGTAACTCTTTCTGATGAAGCCACTCTTCAATGGTAACAGGGGTATCTTCAATCAGAGTACAGAGTGCGTCTGTCTGGAAGAGTACCGCATCCCAGAAGGCGTGGAGAGAGGGCGCTAGATCATTGATGACAACCTGTTCGATTGTATGGTGTTGGAGTAGATGCCAAGCGATGCCTGCTCCGCCAGCAAATGGTTCCACATAGGTGCCACCAGTTAATTCGTTCTGCTCAATCAGTTCAGTGACAAAAGAGGATAGCTGGCTTTTACCGCCAGGGTATCGAAGAGGAGAATGGGTGGTAGGCATAGCTTTAGTGTAGCAGTTAGGTTGACCATTGGCCACTCATTTCCATTTCTGTAGGTAGTTGATTCCATGTTCCAATAGGTAGTTTTGAGGGCTCATCTCCGAATGATTGAGTGAGCAAGGAGACAGTGGCACCGCCCAACTCT
>CAYFOR010000083.1:0-12975 GCA_964344785.1 uncultured Piscirickettsiaceae bacterium | reverse complement strand
GTCATCAATAACCAATTGAATTTATTCGATTAAACGTTGGGACACCAGTGATATCGATTACTTTCCAACGCCTCACTATCATGCAGTGGCTGAAGCCGGCTCTCGTCCAGATCGGTTACCGTGATGATCTCGTCAATCAGAAAGGCTGTGCGTAACGCCTCATCCCCACTCTCCTTGAAGAGCAATACACGCTGTTTTGACGAAGGTGCGATGGAACCACGCAGTCCCAGCATCTGTCCCAGATCGAAGGTTAGAACGGTCTCTCCTCGCAAATTGATCAGCCCAATGGCTGCCGGCGGCAGGTGGGGAAGCCCAACCCCAAGCGTTACCGTGGAGACCTCATCCAGTGCAGTCATTGGAAGGATGAATTGCTGGTCCGCCACCTTGAAATGGAGCCATTGGGCAGATGCCCAAATATTCTCTCCTTCACCCTCTTCCCTGGCATAGAAAGCGGCCCACTCATCCAACTGCTCAACAGTTAGATTTGAGTGTATTCCATGCAATGATCGCTCCTCATTCATGTACGATTGTGAGCCGTATCGACAGCTACCTCCTCCCGCATTCTCTCCTGAAGATGATCATATCAACGTGGACCGGCTTGAACAACAACAGGGGCGGCAGATACAGCACAACAGGCGAGATTTCAGTCGCCTTGCAGGTCCCTTCCTTCTTACACGATGGCGTCTACAAAAAAAGATATCTCTACTTTGCTTCGACAGAAATTTCTATAATCAGCAACAACGGATAGATCCCGGCAACCTTATAGTTGCTCACGAAAGCGTTCGATAATCCTCTCTCGCCGCAGCTTCATGGTCGGGGTCACCAACCCCTCTTCCAATGTCCAGGGTGATTCCGCAATCACCACCCGTTTCACCTTGGCGTAGCCTGGAAATGCATGCATCTGCCCGGCAATACGCTGCACCATCACTGCCTCACTTCCCTGAGACCGCCCTCGCTCACTCAACACCACCAGGGCAGTCAGGCTGGGGTCTCCTTCTCCAACAATCATCACCTGATCAATCCATGGGTCCTGAAGGATTGCCATCTCGATATCGACCGGAGAGACCTTCTCCCCACTGGAGAGCACCAGAATCTCCTTGATGCGCCCGGTGATATAGAGCGTTCCAGACTCTATTCTGGCGATATCTCCGGTATGCAGCCACTGGTCATGATCGATCACGGCGGCAGTTGCCTCCTCGTTCTTCCAGTATCCCATCATCACACCCGGCCCACGCACCAGCAGCTCACCATCGCCCTGCTGGATCTTCAACGATGTATCGGGCAGTGCCCTGCCCACACTATCCGGTTCGTTATGGGCCAGACTGTTTCCACTGACCACGGGGCTGCACTCGGTCAATCCATACCCCTGCAGGATGGGCACACCAAAACCGATAAAGCGATCTGCAATCGCCGGTAGCAGGGGTGCCCCTCCAGAGACCACAATCCGCAATCTTCCCCCCATGATTGCACGAATCTTTCTCCCAACCAGTCGGTCCAGCAGTGGATAGAGGAGCTGTCGAAAGCGCCAGCAGCAGCGACGCTGTTCCACTCTGAAATGCTCGATACCGATCCGTTGCGCCCATCGTACCAGCAACCGCTTCCCATGGGAGGCCATCGCAAGACGCTCTTCAAACCGTTCGTTCACCTTTTCAAACAGTCTGGGCACGGCAATCAGCACGGTGGGACGGATCTCCAGCAGGTCATGCCGAATGGTCTCGACCGACTGCGCAAAGGCGACGCTGCACCCGGCAAACATCGGCAGATAGTAGCCTACGGTACGCTCCAACGCATGAGAGAGCGGGAGAAAGGAGAGAAAGGTATCTTCCGGGTAGAGTGGCGTTACCGAAGCGGCCCCGAAACAGTTACTCAGGATATTTTGATGGGAGAGCATCACCCCCTTGGGCTGCCCGGTTGTGCCGGAGGTGTAGATAATGGTTGCAAGCCGTGAGGGTGCCGAGGTCGGTACCGGAAGCTGTTCCGAAGGACGTTCCCAAAGCAGATTCAGTGTCTCGGATGCCTTCCAGTCCGTTTCGATCTGCACCACCCGTTGCAAGACAGTGTCTGCAATCAACGGTTCGATCCGATGCCACTGTTGCCGATTGCGCAGCACCAGCGTAGTGGCCTCGGAGTGGCCGATCACGTAGGCCATGTTTTCCGGCCGGTCATTGAAAAACAGAGGAACCGTAACAGCACCTACTGCATGGGCCGACTGGTCGATGGCAACCCAGGCCGGACCGTTTTCCAGCAGAATCGCCAACCGCTCTCCTGCACTCACACCCCACGCTTCAAGCTGCTCCTTCCAAGCGGATACCCGTTCGGCCATCTGCAGCCAACTGAGTGAATACCACATGATCTGCTCAGCATCCCAGGCACGGTAGGCGGTTGCATGCGGAGTGTGTTCTACCCGCTGTCGGAACAGTTGATCCAGTGTCTCGATCTCGGCAGGGATCAGATCACTCAGGCGATTGCCGGGAAAAAACATGCCGGATTGTGCAGGATTTTCGTTCGTATGCAAGGCGCGATTACAGGCGCATAGCAAGCTATGCAACTGTGATCGTAACGCAGCAGACGGGCGAAAGGACCAGCAAGGTGGTATGTTTTTTTCCAGAAATCGCCTCATACCTGCTCCCATCCGGCATCCTTGCTGAAACGGGAACCAACGCTCTGTTCCAATGTGTCGAGACGCTGCTGAATTTCAGCATGACCGCGTGCTTCGATATAGGGCGTGACCCCGCCACGGAATGGCGCAAACCCGGTACCAAAGACCATTCCGGCATCCAGCAGGTCCCCATCTTCAACCACCCCTTCACGCAGACAGCGGACCGCCTCATTGACCATACGAAGAATCATGCGATCCTCAATCAATTTCGAATCGATCGGGGCGTTCAACAGTTCCTTGTCATGAACCGGCTTGCCGTGGCGATAACGATAGAAACCCTGACCACTCTTCACACCGAGCCGCCCCGCCTCTACCCACCGCTCCAACCGTTTCGGTACCACATCCCCGCTCACTCCAGCCAGTTCATGACCGACCGCAACACAGATATCAAGCCCAACCCGATCTGCCAGCTCGATCGGCCCCATCGGCATACCGAACCATCGCGCCACCTGATCAACCTTCTCGGGAGGCACGCCCTCCTCTACCATCCGCACCGACTCCATCAGATAGGGCATCAGGATACGGTTGATCAGAAATCCGGGTGCACTGCGCACCGGCAGTGGCAGTCGGCCGATCTGATGAACCAGCGTTGCCGCACGTGCCGCCACCGCCGGATCGGTCTGCTCGCCGGAGACCACCTCTACCAGCTTCATCTTCGCAACCGGATTGAAGAAGTGGATACCCACCAGACGTTGCGGGTTCTCCAATCCTTGCGCCAACTGCTCCAACGGGATACTGGAGGTATTGGTTGCAAGCACTGCATCCGGCCGTAATTTCGCCTCAATCTGCCGGAACAGTGCCTGCTTGATCAGCAGATCCTCCACGATCACCTCCAACACCAGGTCGGCACGGGCCACTCCGTCACCGTGCAGATCGGGAATCAATCGATCCATCGCCGCCTGCTGCATCCGCTTGCCGTGCAGCTTCCCGGCTAACAGCTTGCCTGCCCGTGCAACCGCTCCTGCAATGGTCTCCAGCGAACGGTCCTGCAGCGTTACCCGCATCCCTTTCAATGCACACCAGGCGGCAATATCTCCCCCCATGACCCCGGCACCAACCACATGGATATGGACAAAACGTTCCCCCTCTCCTCTCCCGAATGATTTCATTCGATTCTGCAGAAAGAAGAGACGAATCAACTGCTGCGCTACCGTTCCACTCAGCAATTCCGCCACTGTCCGCCCCTCCTGACGGTACATCTGCGCGGTATTGCCGCCATAACGCCTCCATAGCTCAATCAGTGCAAATGGCGCGGGATAGTGTTCCACCACCACCCGTTTCTCCACTTCCCGGCGCAACAGCGCTGCCACAATCCATCGCATCCCCCTCCACTCCAGCACTCGATTCCACCATGGAGGCTCAATCCGACGTCGTGACGCTCCACCTTCAATCCACTGCAGTGCGGCATGACGCAGATGACGCTCAGCGACGATCTGGTCGACCCAACCGGAGCGCTGGGCACTCCCGGCATGAATCGGGCGACCACTGATCATCAGTTTCATCGCCGCCATCACCCCGACCCGACGGATGGAGCGTACGGTCCCTCCAAAACCGGGGAAGATCCCCAGGTTGACTTCGGGAAAACCGATCTTCCCCCCCTCTTCGATCACGCGATAATCGCAACTCAATGCCAGCTCCAACCCACCACCGAGACAGTGTCCGTGGATCAGCGCCACTGTCGGCATCGGCAACCGCTCGATCCGCTCAAACAGTGCACGGGCACTGGCCATCCACTGTGCGGCCTCCTCTGTCGTTTTAATCGTGGTGAACTCCTCCACATCGGCTCCGGCGACAAATCCCTTGGGTTTGTCCGAAAGCAACACCACCCCTTTCGGTGCGATCTCTTCAACCTCAGCCAGCAGCGCCTCCAACTCCGTCAACACGGATCGAGAAAGGGTATTGAGCGAACGGTTGGGACAGTCGAGATGGAGCCACACCACCTGATGCTCATCCTGCTTCAGTTGCCATGCCCTGCTGATCATGATGCATCTCCTGTGCTGACCAGTGCCGCCCCCCCCTGTCCACCACCAATACAGAGTGTAGCAACCCCACGTCGCTCTCCGCGCTGCTGCAGTGTGTAGAGCAGATGAAGCACAATCCGCGCACCACTGGCCCCGACCGGATGCCCCAGGGCAATGGCACCCCCCTCACGGTTGATGAGGCTCTCCGGGATATTCCCCCACGGCCGAGACAACCCCAACTCCTGTCGACAGAAAGATTCACTCTGTAGTGCATGGAGGTTGGCCAGCACCTGCACCGCGAAGGCCTCATTGATCTCCCAACCATCAATCTGCGACAGTTCCAATCCATTGCGCGCCAACAGCGGAGGCACTGCGTACGCCGGTCCCAAACCCATTTGAGAGGGTTCCAGACCACGCCACACCACATCATCCAGTGTACCCATCACCGACAACTGATGACGTTCGATGGCCGTTTCACTCGCCAATAGCAACAAGGCCGCACCATCGGTCACCTGAGCACTGTTACCAGCAGTAACACTGCCATCGTGACGATCAAATACCGGGCGCAACTTCAGCAACTGATCCATTGAGGTGTCGGGGCGTACCCCATCATCCCGGATGGAGTACTCTCCAGCACCATTTACCAGCGGGATAACCTCCGGCAGGGGTTCTGCCTCCATTGCTGCACTCAATTTCAGATGGCTGTTGAGTGCGAAACGATCCATCTCGAAACGACTGATGCCGAAACGCCATGCCAACTCCTCTGCAGTCTGTCCCATCGACAGTCCGACCAATGGATCGGTCAAGCCTCGCAGCAGTGCAATCACCGGTACAAGATAGGCCGGACGAAGCTGCCCCAACAATCCCATTCGACTGAAGAACCCTTTGGCACGCTGCCATCGTGCCAGCCACGCCACCATTTCCGGCCTCAACAGCAGAGGTGCCCGACTCATCGCCTCGGTCCCTCCGGCCAGAATCAGATCGGATGCCCCACTGCCGATACGCTGCCGGGCCGCATCCAGAGACTGCATCCCTGAGGCACAGTTACGCTGCACCGTCCATGCCGTCACGCCCTTTCCACATCCCAACCGCAGCGCAGTAATACGGGCAATATTGGCCTCGTCCGGCCCCGGCATGACACACCCGATAATCACCTCATCCAGCTGCTCCGGGGGAAATGTCTGACGCATCAACAGTGCCCTGCCTGCATGAACGGCCAGATCAGCAGCAGAGAACGGGCCCGGCATCCCTCGCGCCTTGATAAACGGGGTACGTGCACCATCCACCACATACACCGTCCTGCCTGTTGACCGACTATCCATATGAGAACGCTCCGGCATCGAAATCATCCACTGCGATGACCCGATTGTGCAGTTCCAGCCAGTGATTGACCTTGTCGGCCTCACCTTGATCGATCAGTGACTGTGCAACCGCCTGTTCAATCAGCGCCGGCAATCGTGCAGGTCGGCCGGCTCTGGAACCAAAATGGCGCTTCAACTTCCTGCGAGTCGATGCACACGCCTCGGCTGCAACCACTGCCTCTTCGAGGTCAACCAGTGGCTCCCGTTCGCTATCGGGCCGATAGATTCCGCAAACCATGCGTCCACGCAGCTCGCCTCGACGTGTCACCCGTCGTGCCACCTTGTGCAGCAGATGGTCTCCGGGACCATGCTGCCGTATTCCGAAAGGCAATACGAAGAGCCGCAGCAGCAGCCGGATCGAATAGAAGGGGAAATTTCGAATCACCCCATCCAGCGCCTGCTCCACCCGTGCCATCTCATGCTCACAGGCAGCCCGTACCAGTGCCTGCTCACCTCGCAGTTCACCGCGATCATGGTAGAGTTTGAGCATTGCAGAGAGTTGATAGAGACCACTGAGACCATCGGCAAAACGCCCCGAAATCGTCTCCAGCCGCTTCATCTCTCCCCCCAGTACAATCAGTGCCAGATCCGCCGCAACCGCATAGGCGGCACTGAGCCGATTAACCTGCCGATAGATTCCAGGCAGCGATACCCCACCGGGCCTGTGGGAGAAGTAACCATTGGTCAGGTTCAGCCAGAAGGCACGGTTCAGCTCACAGATCAGCGAACCCACATGGGAGAAGAGTACCCGGTCAAAACGGTGCAACGCCTCCCTGTATACGCCGCCATGAATCGCCTCTATCTCCTTCAACAGCCAGGGATGGCTACGAATGGCCCCCTGCCCGAAGACGATCATGCTGCGCGTAAGGATATTGGCCCCCTCCACGGTGATGCTGATCGGAATCGCCCGATAGGGGTGACCCAGCAGATTGTTGGGACCCAGCACGATCCCCTTGCCACCGAGGACATCCATACCATCATTGATCACCTGCCGCATCGACTCGGTGAGGTTATATTTGGCAATGGCCGAGAGTACGGATGGACGCTCTCCCAGATCGACCGCCTGTGCATTGAGACGCCGCACCGCATCCATCCGGTAGGTGGAGATGGCAATCTGTGCAATCCGCTCCGAGACCCCCTCAAAATAGCCGATCGGAATCCCGAACTGCTCCCGTACCATGCTGTAGCTGCTCACCACTTCTGTGGTCAGCTTGGCGGCACCGGTACTGAGTGCCGGCAACGAGATGGAGCGTCCGGCCGCCAGGCTCTCCATCAGCATGCGCCACCCCTTGCCTACCTGCTGTTCACCACCGACAACCCACTCCAGCGGAATCTCCACCCCTTCACCGCAAACAGGGCCATTGAGGAACGGCGTATTGAGCGGATCGTGTCGCCGCCCGATCTCCACTCCCGGATGCGTGGCCGGAATCAGCGCTACCGTGATGCCGACGTTTTTCTCACGCCCCAGCAGCCGGTTCGGGTCAAACAGTTGAAAGGCAAGCCCGATCAGCGTTGCGGCAGGTGCCAGGGTGATATAGCGCTTGTTGAAACTGAGGCGGATCTTCAGTACCGGCTCTCCCTCTTCCTCAACCTGCACCACTTCACCCCGGTCAGGAATAGACCCGGCATCACTCCCGGCATAGGGGCTGGTCAGTGCAAAACAGGGGATCTCTTCCCCTGCTGCGAGACGAGGCAGGTAGTACTCACGCTGTGCTTCGGTCCCGTAGTGGAGCAGCAGCTCTGCCGGCCCCAGCGAGTTGGGCACCATCACCGTCACTGCAGTGGAAACACTGCGGCTGGCAATTTTCTGGACCACTGCCGAGTGTGCAAGCGCAGAAAATTCCAGCCCGCCATAGTGCTTCGGTACCGCCATGCCGAAGAAGCGCTGCTGCCGGATAAAGTCCCACACCTCCGGTGGCAGATCACCACGACGATTGATCTGCCAGTCATCAACCATGGAACAGAGCTGATCAACCGGTCCATTCAGAAAGGCATCCTCCTCTGCACTCAATCGCGGCACCGGCAGATCGTGTAGTTGATCCCAACGCGGTTTCCCACGAAACAGACTCTGCTCCCACCAGACACTACCGGCATCGATCGCTTCCTGTTCTGTGGCGGAGATCTCCGGGATTTTTCGCTTGAGGCTATTGAAGAGATAACGGGTGAACAGGTTGCGACGAAACGGCGGCACAACCATCACCACCGCAATCGCTGTCAACATCCACCAGAAGAGGCTCATGACGCTTCCTCCTGTTTCTCCTGTATCAGATCCTCACCCAGCACATAGCACTCCTTGCGATTGTTACAGTAGACATTCTCATCACTGTCCCACGGTAGATTGCGATAGCCATCCTTCCTCAATCCGAACAGAGAGTGGTTGAACTGGATGTAGGGGGCCTTGATCACCTCGAAATAGGGAGAGTGATCAAAATCACGCGGGGTAAAGAGGCGTGGATTGCGTCGGGCGATCGAATAGTCCTGATTCACCTTGCGGACCACCGGCAGAATCGGAAATTTGACCTGCATGAAGGCCTCGGCCAGGATGGTCGAACAGACCGCACGGGTCGGCTTGCCCGCATTGTGGTGAAACAACGATGAACGCCAGCGTCGTGGCACAATATCGAAAGGAAAGATAAATCGCGCCAGATCGAGCAGTTGCCGAACATCGTACTCCCGTCCCACCTGGGCAACCGTGATCTTGACCACCTCCTGCGCATCCTGAGAGGAGATCCCCTTGGGACGACAGATCCGTACTTCATCATCGGCATAGCTGGAGAGCGGGGTGATGATCATCCCGCTGCCAAGCAGGCTCTCTGCCACCAGTTGCTCCTCAAGATCACCATGAAAATGGCTATGGATCACCCTGGCCATCGCCGGATCTCTGGAGACCTCGGCCGCTCGCCCGATATAGAGCGCTGCATGGGTCCATGGAGATTGGGAGATGGCACGGATCGCACGCCCGACACGGCTACGCCCTTCAACCAGAATCACATCGGCCGGACGCATGGTTTCACAGAGCTTGGTAAAATCCTGCAGCGGAATGCCACGTGGCTTCTCTTGATGCAGAAGCCAATCGGTAACCCCATCTTCAATACGCTTCGTTAGTGAAGCAAAGAAGCGCTGGATTGCACCCCGGATGTCCATCTTCTCTATTCCCCTCGTTGTTGCGACGCGCCTCCTCTCATTGTCGGTTGAATTCTCCTCATCAGATGCGTGCCAGGTCGGCTCGAACCATCTCTGCAGACTGGGTGAATGCGGCCACCTCCGCCTCATTGAGCGTGAGTTGCACCACCGACTCCATCCCATGCTGACCGAGAATGACCGGAACCCCCATCGCCACCGCCTGCTGTCCATACTCGCCATCGAGTATCGCCACACAGGGGAGGATGCGTTTACGATTCATGCTCATTGCACTGATCATCTCCGCCACTGCCGCACCGGGGGCATCATAGGCACTGCTGGTCTGCTTCAACGCCAGAATCTCCGCCCCACCATCACGGGTTCGCTGAATGATCTGCTGCAACCGTTCAGGCGAGATAAACTCTTCCACCGGGATGCCGTTGACCGTGGTGAAGCGAGGCAGCGGCACCATGGTGTCGCCATGCCCGCCCAACACCATCGCATTGATATCCTTCACCGAAAATCCGGTCTCCAGCGCCACAAAGCTGGCCATGCGAGTGGAGTCGAGCACACCGGCCTGACCGATGACCCGACTTCGATCCCATCCACTCTGTTTCCAGGCGTAGTAGGTGAGTACATCGACCGGATTGGTCACCATGATGATCACCGCATCGGGCGCATGCTGAAGCGCATGCTGCACGATACCGTCGATCACCTTGAGATTGGTATCCAGTACATCCGAACGGGACATGCCCGGCTTGCGCGGTATCCCGGCGGTGATCACCACCACCTCGGCTCCGGCCATGCTTGCGGGGTCATCACTGCCCGTCAACTTGGTATCGAACCCCAGAATCGGAGCCGTCTCCTGGATATCCAGCGCAGTGCCCGCTGCCGCCCCTTCACGGATATCGATCAGCACCACCTCTCGTGCATGTTCCCGGATCGCCAGCAGATGGGCTGTTGCCTCACCAACACGACCAGCGCCCACGATTGCAATCTTGTTCAAGAATCCCCCTTCCTGTTTGCTTACTCTTTTTATCAAGAATAGGACAAATTTCTGATATATCCAGAGGAGGTATACCGGATCACCAGCTGGCAAGGCAGGATGTCAACCACCAAACTGGTCACTCAACGTTCAAATTCAAACCGTGTAGTGACGACATTTTCTCAACTGACTGTAGGCCTCAACCAGCTCCCGTTTCTGTTGCCACTGAACGATGTTTGACAACACCAGTTGTTCAAGCTCTGCACTCTCAACCGGCTTTTGCAGGTAGTAGAAATTCATGCCGATTCGCTCTCTGATCTCTTTCGTGGAAAAATCCCGAAGGGCCGATACAAAGATGATCCGTACCTCCTCATCAATGGAACGAATCTTTTCAGCGGTCTCCAACCCGTTCAAACCATTGGGCATACGCATATCAAGCAGGACCACACTGTAGGGCTCACCTGAACCGAGTGCCTGCTCCAGTTTCCGATAGCCTTCCTGACCACTGCTTGCCAGTTCCAGGTGCAGTGGCTGCTCCAGATGGGTGCTGACCCCCTCTTCAGTCAAGCCAACCCCCAATTTCTCAAACTCCTCAAACTCCCTGGCGAACTGCTGCTGATGCTGATCCTATCCATAAAAGAAGAGTTGATAGAGTTCGAGAACGGCTGCCTCATCGTCGACAGCCAGCACACGGATCGGTTGCACGCTCTTTCCTGTGACCAATGAATCTTGCGGATCGTTTTGCGGCTGAGATTTCAGAAAGCGCTTCAACTCACGTATCAACTGTTTCCTGTCAATCGGCTTGGCAATGAAACCATCTCCCCCTACCTCATGAAACTGTTCCCGATGGAGTGGCATGACCTCGGCGGTCAGTGCCAGAACAGGAATATTGTTACCCGCCTCACGTATTTTCCGGGTCGCCTCATTCCCCCCCATTACCGGCATCTGCATGTCCATCAAAATCAGATCAAATGGTTGAGATGTGGCCAGAAGCACCGCCTCCTCACCATTGCCGACCATCTCCACCGTCAGTCCGATCGTCTCCAGAATCTGACGCTCCAAAACCTGCAGTGCTGATGTATCTTCAGCCACCAGCACATGACCGGTCAGTTTCTCTTCAGGTGCCTGTTCGAAAGTCGTTCGCTGCTCAGAGTGCTGTATAGGAATATCGCTTCTCTGATAGGGCAGCATCAATGTGAAGGTCGAGCCATCTCCCAGGCGACTTGAGACCTTGATGTCCCCTTCCATCAACTCTGCAAGATTTCGTGAGATGTAGAGACCCAGCCCCGTTCCCCCGAAGCGCTTCGAAATCGAGCCATCCGCCTGTTCATACCGGTTGAATATTCTGTCCAGCGTCTCTGGAGACATTCCGGTACCCGTATCTTCCACAGCCAGGAGAAGTTGTTCTCCTTCCACCTGAGTGGTCACCGAGATACGCCCCTGTTCGGTAAACTTGATCGCATTGCCGATCAGGTTTACCAGAACCTGACTGATGCGCTGACTATCCCCCAACAACAGACGGGTTTCCGAATTTCTCTGATCGACCTTGAAGGTCAAGCCTGTATCCTGAATACGGGCACGAAACATCTGTTCGATATCATTGAGCAGGTAGGTAAGGTTGTAGGGGCGCTTCTCGATCGAAAACTTGCCGGATTCCAGCTTGGACATGTCCAGAATGTCATTGACCAGTGCCAATTGGGTACGACCCGCATGAACGATACTGTGCAGCACCTCAATGGCATCCCCTTTTTGTGGACAGTGTTCACTTCCGCAGTGCCCGCCTTCAATGAGATGTTCACTGTTGCCGATGATTGCGGTCAACGGGGTGCGTAGTTCATGCGTGATGGTGGCAAAGAAGTCGTCTTTCTCCTTCTGGGCCTCCTGTTGCTGACGATGCTGCACCCGCATGATATTCAATCTGTCTTTATACAGCGTGGAGATCAGGCCCAAACCAATCGTCAGAAAGGCGATGATGATCACCTCTACCCCCAGGTAATCGGTGTCAAGGCGGATATTCAACAACCCCGGAGAGGTACCGCAATAGCCTCCACTGTAGAAGTGAGCAGCAGCCATTCCGGTATAGTGCATACCGGCCACGGCGGCCCCCATCACCATGGCGACCCAAAAGCGTGAAGCCTCGCCGTAACGTCTGATCAAATCAGGCATGAAACGTAACAGCAGCAACGCTACAAATGAAACTGTAATGGCGATCACCATTGACAGAATCCAGAGCCCCGCTTCATAGCGCAGCAGTGCCGGAGCAAAGATTGCCGCCATCCCGGTATAGTGCATGGCTGTGACTCCCACCCCCATCAGCAGGGCACCCCATAACAAATTGGACAACCGGATATCATGGCGCAGTTGCGCCAATGCCACAGCCACCACAACAATGGGCGCAATGAATGAGATCAGTGTCATTTCCAGGTCATAGCGCATCTCTATCGGCATTGAGAAAGCAAGCATTGCAATAAAATGCATGACAAAGATGCCACCACCGAAGGTGACTGAAGCGCCGACCCACCAGAAATATGCACTCCGCTCACCGGCAGCATAGCTCTGACGCATGTGGTCAACCAGCCCCAGCGTGGTATAAGCTGCAAATACAGCCATCATGTATGAGAACAGCACCAGAGCCGGACTGTAACTGCCCTGGTAAAGCTCCCCTCCTGCTCGCTCCAGCAGGAAGTAACTGCTCAGCATTGAGTCAATCACGGATACCTTCCCCCGTAGTATCTGTTCCTCGGCACTACACTATTCGGTCTTGCAGCAGATCAGATTGCTGCATCCAGCTCATCCCTGAATATGTAAGCAAACCCTGAGTTTCGATACAATCTTAAGTCTTGTCCAATATGAAATGGCCCTGAAGCGAGGCCGTCATTCCAACGTGAA
>CAYFOR010000082.1:0-13153 GCA_964344785.1 uncultured Piscirickettsiaceae bacterium | reverse complement strand
TGTTTTATGCAGTCAAATGAGTTTTTGGCCTGTAACGTTGGGACACCAGTGCTCTGACAATATGATAATTGCGGATACAGAGCTTACCCATCTTACCCAAGGCAAGGCGCAACCATGTAGGTATAGCCATCCTATATCAAATGGTTGTAACGCAGTATTGGGTAAGATGGGTAGCTCCCTGCGGGCAGTCCAGAATATAGTCACCTGCGGCATTGTTCTCCCTTGAATTGGCTATGGCCAGTCCTGCGGTCGTCCGCTTTGCATCTGACTATATTCTGAACTGCTGTATCCGTAATTATCATAATTGTCAGAGTACTTAGGGGTACCCCCTATGATTCACCGATTTCGACAAATACCATGTTCAGGGTACAGGTCCGTGCGATATTTTCAATACATACAATGAGATAGTCATTTACCACCAGATACCACCATGGTGGTACGGAGATAGAAAAACCGTGATTACCCTATTATTTCGGTTGGTTGTGTTTCATTTCAGCATCTCCTAGTTTTCCTCCCCGCACGATTCCGTGGACGCCGTACTTTGAGCCGTACTTTGATGTGAATGAAAGGAGTTGCCTATATGCCAAGTTTTAGAACGCAGCAGATGTCCGTCTTAACCATGAATACGTTAGCATTCACCGCCTGCTTTGCAGTGTGGGTGATGTTCTCGATTATCGGTATTCCAATCAAGGAGTTGCTGACACTCAGCGAGACCCAGTTCGGGGTACTGGTTGCGACCCCGATCCTGACCGGTTCAATATTTCGTCTGCCGGTGGGCATGCTTACCGACAAGTATGGTGGCCGCATTGTCTACTTCCTGCTGATGCTTTCCACGATTATCCCGTTGTGGTTCATTGGATCGGCAACAGAGTACTGGCAGTTTCTGGTTCTAGGGCTGTTTGTTGGCGTGACGGGTGCCTCGTTCTCGGTGGGAATCGCCTATACCGCCCGCTGGTTCAGCAAGGAGCGGCAGGGTTTTGCCATGGGCATCTTCGGCGCAGGTAATGCCGGTGCTGCACTGACCAAGTTTGTCGCCCCCTCGCTGGTTGTGGCCTATGGCTGGCAGACGGTACCCCAGTTCTATGCCGTTGCCATGTTCGTGGTCGTGGTGCTCTACTGGATGTTTACCTATGAGGACCCGGAACACAAGGTTGGCTCCCATGTCACCATCGGGGATCAGCTCAAGATGCTGAAGGACCCCAATATCTGGAAGTACATGCAGTACTACTCTCTGGTATTTGGTGGTTTTGTGGGTCTTTCACTGTGGATGACCAAGTACTACATTGCAGAGTACGGTTTTGATATCACCACTGCTGCACTGCTGGCCTCGATTTTCGTACTGCCGTCCGGTGTGATACGGGCGCTTGGGGGCTGGTTCTCTGATCGTTATGGTGCCTACAAGGTGACCTGGTGGGTGATGTGGATCTCCTGGGTATCACTGTTCTTGATGTCCTACCCGCAGACCTCGCTGGTGATCCAGACCGTTGACGGTCAGGCGACACTCGATATCGGGCTCAATGTCTGGGTCTTCACCACGCTGCTGTTCATTGTCGGTATCGCTTGGGGGTTCGGCAAGGCATCCGTCTTCAAGTTTCTCTCTGACGAGTATCCGGACAACATCGGTGTGGCTTCCGGCATCGTCGGTCTGGCTGGTGGTATGGGTGGCTTTCTATTGCCGATCATGTTTGGTGCCTTGATTGATCTGACCGGGGTCAACAGTGTGGTCTTCATGCTGCTCTACGGAGCGACCTGTGTCTCTCTGATCCTGATGCATTACACCTTTGCCCGTGATCGTCAGCGTGATGAGATCGAGAAGGCCAAGGAGCATGTACTCAGCCAATATGTTGACGAGAACGTGGACAGCTACGTTGCCGCCAAGGCGGCAGTGACACAGGCCGAGTTGATCGAAGACTTTTATCAGAGCTACACCTCGGCTCGTGAGATGGCACAAAAAGAGGCAGATCAGGTGCGTCGCAGACGTCTCGAAGAAGGGACACCAAGCGAGGTAATGGAGTAACTGGTTCATCTCACCCCTGAAACCCGCCACTTCTGCGTTCAAAAATGGTCATTTGCACTTGTGACACTGCGAGCAATGCTCGCGGTCATCTAAGGACAAACTCACATTTCTGCCTTGAATTGACGGATTTCAGGGGCAATCTGAATCAGTTACGGGTACTGGTGAGCAGTTACTAGATTTATAGGTTTATTTCAACAGGAGATCGATATGTCAGATATCACTAAATGGGACCCGGAGGACCAGCAGTTTTGGGAGTCCGAAGGGAAGAAGGTTGCAAGCAGAAACCTGTGGATTTCAATTCCCAGTCTGCTGAACGGCTTTGCGGTATGGCTCTATTGGGGCATCATCACGGTACAGATGCTCAACCTGGGGTTCCCGTTTGCCAAGGCCGAACTCTTTACACTGATGGCAATCGCCGGTCTGACCGGTGCCACCCTGCGTATTCCCAGCAGCTTCTTCATCCGTATTGCAGGTGGACGTAACACCATCTTCTTTTCCACGGCCCTGTTGATGATTCCGGCAATCGGTGCCGGTATTGCGCTGCAGGACAAAGAGACGCCGCTCTGGGTGTTCCAGATCCTCGCCTTCCTCTCCGGTTTTGGTGGTGGTAATTTTGCCTCATCAATGTCCAACATCAGCTTCTTCTTTCCAAAGAAGCAGCAGGGGTTGGCGCTGGGCCTCAACGCCGGACTGGGTAACGCCGGTGTGACCACAATGCAGATTCTGGTCCCGCTGGTGATGACATTCGGTATCTTTGGTGGTGAGCCGATGATTCTGGAGAACACCTCGGGTACCCTGATCGGCAAGATTCCGGCCGGTTCGGAGACCTGGATTCACAATGCAGGGTTTGTCTGGCTGGTGTTCCTGATTCCATTGGCAGTCCTTGGCTGGTTCGGGATGAACAATCTCAATGTCGATCATGTGACACCAAACCTTCCATCGCCGATTGGTGCCTTCTCGATGATTACCATGATGTTGGCTATCGGCTTTCTTACTGCAGCAGCCGGTCTCTATATCATCCTGCCGTCACCCACCGGAATAGGTGCGCCCGGGTGGGCAAAATGGCCGGTGATCGCAGGTATCATATTCTTCACGGTGATGATCCTGAAGATGCTGCCTGGCGAGATCAAGCCCAATCTGAAGCGTCAGTTCAAGATTTTCGAGAACAAGCATACCTGGATCATGAGTATCATTTATACAATGACCTTCGGTAGCTTCATCGGATATTCGGCTGGCTTCGCACTGGCAATCAAGGTGGTGTTCGGTTTCCAGCATGTGATGGTGGACGGTGTGATGACACATGATCTAGCCAACCCCAATGGTCCTTCCGCCCTGATGTATGCCTGGATGGGGCCGTTTATCGGTGCATTGATCCGGCCGATTGGTGGCTGGATGTCGGACAAACTGGGTGGTGCCCGTGTGACCCAGTGGGTATCGGTTACCATGATCGGCAGTGCGCTTGGCGTCGCCTACTTCATGGCGCAGGCCTATCAATCGGCCACCCCTGAAGAGTTCTTCTTCCCATTCTTTATCCTCTTTCTGGTGCTGTTTGCCGCTACCGGTATCGGTAACGGTTCCACCTTCCGTACCATCGCAATGGTCTTCAACAAGGAGCAGGCCGGTCCTGCCCTGGGCTGGACCTCGGCGGTGGCTGCTTACGGTGCCTTCATCATTCCCAAGGTGTTCGGAGAGCAGATCAAGGCGGCCACTCCGGAATATGCACTGTACGGTTTTGCCATCTTCTATGCTGTCTGTCTGGTATTGAACTGGTGGTACTACCTGGGTCCGAAGCGGGAGTTTGACAACCCTTAACCGAGGCAAAGAATTCGAGACAGTCCGTATCCCCTCCCTGCGGGCAGATTACCCAAAACCAACCACAATCTGCGTGCGGGCTGTCTCGATCCTAATCTGATTAGCTCCAATCAATTGTAATCAAGGAGAGTTTTGTATGAGCCATTTTCTGGATCGTTTGAGATATTTTGGCAAGATCAAGGAGACCTTCTCCAAGGGACACGGCATCGTGACTCAGGAAGATCGTCAATGGGAAGATACCTATCGCAACCGCTGGCGCCACGACAAGGTGGTCCGTTCCACGCACGGCGTTAACTGTACCGGCGGCTGCTCCTGGCAGATCTATGTAAAGAATGGTCTGGTGGCCTACGAGATGCAGCAGACCGATTACCCGCGTACCCGTGATGACCTGCCCAACCATGAACCGCGTGGATGTCAGCGCGGTGCTTCATTCTCGTGGTACCTCTACAGCCCGCACCGCATCAAGTATCCACTGGTCCGTGGCCGCCTGGTTGAGCTTTATCGTTCAGAGCGTGCCTCGGGCAAGGACCCGGTCGATGCCTGGGCGGCCATTCAGGGTGATCCTGCGAAGCGTGAAAAATATGTGGGTGTGCGTGGTCTGGGCGGTTTTGTCCGTGCAGACTGGAAAGAGGTGACCGAGATGATCGCCGCGGCCAATATCCATACCATCAAGAAGTGGGGACCAGATCGGATCTACGGTTTCTCTCCGATTCCGGCCATGTCGATGATCTCCTATGCAGCCGGTTCCCGCTATCTCTCGCTGATCGGCGGTGGAGTAGGTTCATTCTACGACTGGTACTGTGATTTGCCTCCTTCCTCGCCACAGGTATGGGGCGAGCAGACGGACGTGCCGGAATCTGCGGACTGGTACAATTCGAAGTACATCATCGTCTGTGGTGCAAACCTGCCGATGACCCGTACGCCGGATGCGCACTTTGCCGTTGAATCTCGTTACAACGGTACCAAGATTGTCTCCATGGCACCGGACTATGCGGAATATGTGAAGTTTGCAGATCTCTGGATGCCGGTCAAGCAGGGTACCGATGCAGCGGCATTCATGGCAATGGGACATGTAGCACTGAAAGAGTTCCATGTTGATCGGCAAGACCCGTACTTCAACGAGTATGCACGTACCTTTACCGATTTCCCGATGCAGGTGATTCTGAAGAAACAGGGCGATCGCCTGGTCAGTGGCCGTTTCCTTAGAGCCTCGGATTTTGATGGAAACCTCGGGGAGGACAACAACCCGGAATGGAAGACCATCGTTTATGACAGCAGCAGCAATAGTTTCGTGGTACCCAATGGTTCGGTTGGGTTCCGCTGGGGTGAAGAGGGTAAGTGGAATATCCTTGAACAGGCACAGGGCAGTGACATTGCGTCTGAATTGAGCTGTATCGACAACCATGATGAAGTGGTGGATGTGACCTTCCCTCACTTCAACCCGGATGAAGGTGATACGCTGTTGCGCAAGATTCCGGCCAGAAAGCTGAAGCTGGCCTCTGGTGAAGAGGTCTATGTCACCTCGGTATTTGATCTGCAAGTCGCCCAATATGGCATCGACCGCGGATTGGGTGATAATCTCGCCACCTCCTATGACGATGAGAGCACCCCTTATACTCCGGCCTGGGCGGCCAAGGTCACCGGTGTTCCTGCGGCTGATCTGGAACGTACCGGACGGGAGTTTGCCGACAATGCCTCGAAGACACGAGGCAAGTCGATGGTCATTCTCGGGGCTGCGATCAACCACTGGTACCACAACGATATGAACTATCGCGGTATCATGAATCTGCTTCATATCTGTGGATGTGTCGGGCAGTCCGGTGGTGGCTGGGCGCACTATGTGGGTCAGGAGAAGTTGCGTCCCCAGGCAGGTTGGGCACCTATTGCATTTGGACTGGATTGGCATCGTCCACCACGCCATACTGCCTCAACCACCTACTGGTACTTCCATACCGACCAGTGGCGCTACGAGCGAGTCGAGGCCGATGGTTTGCTTGCCTCAACCGCAGAGGGGCGCTACAAGGGTTACCAGCTGGCGGACTACAATGTTGTAGCGCAGCGTCTTGGCTGGACACCATCCATGCCCCATTTTGACAAGAATCCACTCGAGATCGTGAAGGAGGCCGAGGCATCCGGTGCCACCGATGAGGCTGGGGTCTCCAGCTATCTTTCCGGCAAGCTGAAATCGGGTGAGATCAATTTTGCCTACGAGGATATCGATGCGGAGGAGAACCATCCACGGAATCTCTTTGTCTGGCGTTCCAACCTGATCGGCTGCTCTTCCAAGGGGCACGAGTACTTCCTCAAGCATCTGCTGGGGGCACAAAATGGTGTCATGAGCGAAGGCATCGAGGGGGCATCCTGTCAGGAGATCAAGTGGCATGAGAAGTCGCCAACCGGCAAGCTGGATCTGATGGTGGATATCAATTTCCGTCTCAACTCCACTGGTGCCTATTCCGATATCGTCCTGCCGACAGCGACCTGGTATGAGAAGGCCGATCTGAACACAACGGATATGCATCCATTCATCCATCCACTGGCCAAGGCGGTTGATCCAGCTTGGGAGTCCCGTTCGGACTGGCAGATTTTCAAGAGTATTGCCAAGAAATTCTCCGAGCTTTCCGAGACACATCTGGGCACTCGCAAGGATGTGGTATCACTACCGATGCAGCACGATACCCCGATGGCACTTGCCCAGCCCTTTGGTGAGGTCAAGGACTGGAAGAAGGGGGATTGTGACCTGGTTCCCGGCAAGACGGCACCGATCTTCAAGGTGGTGGAGCGTGACTTCCCCAATACCTACGCCAAATATATTGCGTTGGGCCCACTGATGAACAAACTGGGCAATACCATCAAGGGCGTGGACTGGAACACCGATCAGGAGATTGAGGAGCTGGCTTCTCTCAATGGAGTGATTACGGAAGAAGGTATCAGCAAGGGGCTTCCCTCGCTCTCCGAGGATATCCATGTCTGTGATGCAGTGATGCGTATGGCACCGGAGACCAATGGAGAGGTGGCCCACAAGTCATGGAGTGCCCAGAGCAAGAAGACGGGTATCAATCACAGCCACCTCTATGAAGGGCGGCAAGAGGACAAGATCACCTATCATGATATCGTGGCGCAACCTCGCAAGATCATTACCGCACCGACCTGGTCCGGTATCGAGTCGGAGAAGGTCAGCTACAACGCCTGCTATACCAACTTGCATGAGCATATTCCGCTGAGAACACTGACCGGACGTGCTCAGTTCTATCAGGATCATCAGTGGATGCTTGATTTTGGTGAAGGGTTCTGTGCCTATAAACCGGCAGTGGATCTGATGGCGCACAAGAATGTGCCCAAAGCCATTCAGGGCAAGCCGCATCTGGTGCTGAACTGGATCACACCACACTCGAAGTGGGGTATCCACTCAACCTATCAGGACAACCTGAGGATGCTGACCCTGTTCCGTGGTGGCCCATACTTCTGGGTCTCGGAAGAGGATGCGCGCTCCATCGGTCTGAGGGATAACGACTGGGTGGAAGCGGTCAATGACAATGGTGCGACTGTGGCCAGGGTTGTGGTCTCCCAGCGTGTTCCCAACGGGATGGCCATCATGTATCACGCACAGGAGAAAAACGTCAATGTGCCCGGTTCCAATACCACCGGAAAACGAGGCGGAATTCTCAATAGTGTGACGCGTACCGTGCCGAAACCGACACACATGATCGGTGGTTATGCGCAGTATTCGTATGCCTTCAACTACTACGGAACGGTTGGCTCCAACCGTGATGAGCATGTCATTGTCCACAAAATCGAAGATCGGGACGTTGACTGGCTGGAACGTCCATTGACCGCCCAGCGAGAGGCGGCAAAGAATCCGCCTGGAATCAACAACTAACCGATCAGGAGACAGGAGAGAAAACCTATGAAAATACGTGCACAAATTGGAATGGTGCTGAACCTGGACAAATGTATCGGTTGTCATACCTGTTCAGTCACCTGCAAGAATATCTGGACCAACCGCAAGGGTGTCGAATATGCCTGGTTCAACAATGTAGAGTCCAAGCCGGGTGTCGGTTATCCCAAGATGTGGGAAGACCAGGACCAGTGGCGGGGTGGCTGGGTCAAGAAAGATGGCAAGCTGGAGCTGAAGGCGGGTGGACGTGCCAGCAAGCTGATCAATATCTTTGCCAACCCGGATATGCCGGAGATTGACGACTACTACGAGCCGTTCGACTACGACTATCCGAAATTGCAGAACAAACCGCTCTCGGAAGCCGCACCAACCGCTCGCCCGGTTTCACAGATCACCGGTGATCACATGGACAAGATCACCTGGGGTCCCAACTGGGAGGATGATCTGGCCGGCGAGTTTGAACACCGCTCCAAGGACAAGAACTTTGAAGGCATTCAGAAGCAGATGTATTCTGACTTTGAAAATACCTTCCACATGTACCTGCCGCGGTTGTGCAACCACTGTCTCAATCCGGCCTGTGTTGCCAGTTGCCCTTCAGGCGCACTGTACAAGCGGGATGAGGATGGTGTGGTACTGATTGATCAGGACCGCTGTCGTGGCTGGCGTATGTGTGTCAGTGCCTGCCCCTACAAGAAGATCTACTACAACTGGGAGTCCGGCAAGTCGGAGAAGTGCATCCTCTGCTATCCGCGTATCGAGTCCGGTCTGCCAACGGCCTGTGCCGAATCCTGTGTGGGCCGCATCCGCTATATGGGTGTAATGCTCTATGATGCAGACCGCATCGGTGATGCTGCGAGTGTTTCACGTGAGCAGGATCTCTATCAGGAGCACATGGACCTCTATCTTGATCCAAATGATCCTGAAGTACAGCGACAGGCGCTGGCAGATGGCATCCCACAGAGCTGGATCGATGCAGCACAGGAGTCGCCGGTCTACAAGATGACAGTGGAGTGGAAGATCGCCTTCCCGCTGCACCCTGAATACCGCACCTTGCCCAGCATGTGGTATGTGCCACCGCTGTCACCGGTACAGAGCCAGTTGGATCAGAAGAATCTGCCAACCGAGGCCGATGGGGTTATTCCCACCGTCAATGCACTCCGATTCCCGGTCAAATTCCTCGCCAACCTGCTTACCGCCGGTAACGAGATACCGGTCATCAGTGGGATTCGGCGGATGCTGGCGATGCGCAGCCATCAGCGCATGAAGTCAGTAGAGGGAGGGGACGGTACCGCTGCACTGGAGAGTGCCGGCATTACGGTAGAGCAGGCGGAAGAGATGTATCGTTATCTTGGCCTTGGCAACTACGAAGATCGTTTTGTGATCCCAACCTCACATGAGGAGCTACGCCATGAAGATCCATATGGCTTCCAGGGCCAGAACGGATTCTCCGGTGGTAATATCAGTTCTCATGGTAGTGAAGAGGGAAGAGGATTCTCACTGTTCCCGGTTCCACGCAAGAAGACGGTCACACCGATGGCGATTGTGGCTCCACCCAAAAGCAGAAAGCTGTAAAGCAAGGAGAAAGCAAAGATGAGACTGTATAACGTACTTGCGCGTCTGATCGACTATCCTGATCAGGATCTGTTTGACAACCTGGTGGAGATTGCAGATGTGATCAATGAGGACGCGACGGTGACACCGGTTGAACGGGACACCATCAACGAGTTCATCAGCTGGGTTCAACTGCATACCGTAACCGGGATTCAGCAGATCTATGTTGAGACCTTCGATATGGTTCCGGAGCATGATCTTCATATGACGCACCATATTCATGGTGAGAGTCATGATCGTGGACCGGCGTTGATCGATCTGACGGAGCACTTCAAGGCCAACGGTCTGGAGATCAAGGATGGAGAGATCCCTGACTATCTACCACTGTTGCTGGAGTATGTCTCCACGTTGGGAGTGGAAGAGAGCCGTTTCTTCCTGGCTGATGTCGGCAAGATCCTGGCGATTCTGGCCTCCAGTCTGGAGAAGGTGGAGAGCCCCTATGCACGGTTGATTCGCCTGGTCGAGCACCGTGGACAGCTGGTCAAGGCAGCGTAGCTGCAGAAAAGGAGTTTAAGATGACATTACATGATTTTGTATTTGGTGTTTACCCCTATCTGGCCGGTACCGTATTTATCGTGGGTAGCTGGCTACGGTTTGATCGTGAACAGTACACATGGAAGGCGGATTCCAGTCAGTTGTTGAGCAACAAGGGAATGCGTCTGGCCAGTAACCTGTTCCATGTGGGTATTCTCGGTATCTTCTTCGGACATGCCATCGGTATGTTATTGCCCCATAGCTGGTGGCAGATGGTGGCAACCGATGTACAGCATCAATATATCGCCGTCTATGCTGGTGGATTGTTTGGAGCGATGACATTGGTTGGTGCGGCGCTGTTGGTCCATCGCAGGGTGACCAACGCCAGGGTGAAGGCAATCAGCCGTACACGAGATCTCTTCGTGATTGCGTGGATACTGGTGACAGCGATACTGGGGTTGAACACGATTCCCGGCTCGATGCACCATGCGGCGCAGGGTGATGTGACCACTATGTTGGTGCTGTCAGAGTATGTGAAGAGTATTGCGACCCTGCAGGTCAATCCTGATCTGATTGTTGGCGTCTCTGCAGCCTACAAGATCCACATGTTCTTCGGAATGACGATCTTCCTGGTATTTCCATTCACCCGACTGGTTCATGTCTGGAGCGTTCCGGTTACCTATCTGGGAAGGGCCTACCAGATTGTTCGAGTCAAGCACGTCAATGTGAATTGAGTTCACGTCTAATCTCGGCAGTAGCCTGAGCTGAGCATCAGCTCAGGCTGCCCGTTTACAGGAGAAACAGATATGGATAATACCAATCCATCTGCAATCCGCATTGAATACGTTGATGTGGATGGTAAGCAGATTGCTACTGACCAGGAAGGCTACATACAGAACATGGAGCAGTGGTCAGAAGGATTTGCCATCGCTCAGGCAGCCAAGGAGGGGTTGGATCTGACCAATGAGCACTGGGATGTGATCCGGCTGATCCGTGACTACTATGAGCGGCACGGTGTACAGATGGAGGTGAGGAAGATGATCAAGCACTTTGCCCAGGAGTGGGGCAAGGAGCGGGGCAACAACCGTTACCTCCATGATATCTTTCCCCGAGGCGGTCCGCAGAAGCAGGGCAACCGGATAGCGGGTATCCGCAAGACCAAGGGAGAGCACTAACTACCTGTTGTTTTTACCTCCATGTGTTGGGGCGTGTTACCTGTTAACGATGTCTCTAGTATTCCTGCAGGGATTACTGATCATCAAGAATCGATAGATAAGCAAGCAGGTTGTGAATCTCCTTGGGCTGGTATTCGCGAAAAATGGATTCCTCCGGCTCTTCATCATCGTGGATGCGTCCGCCATTGATAAAGGCATGGATCTGATTCAGTAGATAGTTACTATATTGACCGGCTAGCATTGGAATCTGTTTGGTGCGTTTGCCTCTGCCATCACGTCCATGGCAACTGGAACACTCCTCTTTATAGAGTTGCTTTCCGGCCTGAAAGTCCCCATCAAGCCGAGGGATATTGATCCCCCCTAGGGATACGGTGGTATCACCATTCCCATCATCTGGCCGGGGTGATGTGGTAGGCAGTTCGATGGATTCCAGATAGGTAGCGATATCGGCCAGGTCTTCATCCTGTAAATGGCGTATCTTTATCAGTGCTGCCATCTGCGGCATATTGCGTGTATTGCTGATGAAGTGGCGCAGCTCACGCTCAATATATTTTGCGGGCAGGCCAGCCAACCTTGGGTATTCACCATCTTTTCCACCCTGGGCATGTTCACCATGACACTGTGCGCACACTCGATGAATCTCTTCACCTCGTTCAAGGTTGGCGGATGAGTTGGGTGACGCCAACAATAACAGCAGCAGTAACGGCCACTGCACTGTGCCGTTCAACCGTATTGTTGTCTTACTTGCAATGTTTTTGATAGCCACAATCCCTGTGCCTCCTGATGTCAAAAAGTTACTGCAAGATAGTTTACTAAATCAGTTGGTCTTTGCGAATTAAAAATGCTAATAAACCTCATTTACATATAATGGATGGGTGTATTTGAGCGGATTTGCACCAGCGATTTAATCTCTTCGCCATGCTGCTTGCGTACTATTGTGTCAAGAAAATCGGTCCTGGTACTCCCTGTACAGAGCCAGTGAGAGCGCGACAGTTAACAGTAGTGCGCTTCACCTATGGTAAGTATGGGACGCTATTTCAGAGAGAACTGTATGAGATCAGGTCGATATTAGTGAAGGCGGTACGAATGGGGGTATGTGCAAATTTGTGGAGGCTTCCCCATTTCCCTGGCGGATAGGGTGCCTTGGGGGTATACGCATTGTGGAGTGCTGTCAGTACCTTTAAGACTGGCCTTGACTCTAATTGATAATGTCTGTCAGATTGATGCATCTGATGCATCTGATGCATCTGATGCATCTGATGCACTGGTACTGAATGGTTCGATCAAAAACCACTCTCTCTCATCAGTACTGCAGCCACATGTGTCATCAGTTGCCGAACAATACTCTGCCGCTCTCCCTCGATCTGAATGATGCCGCTTTGTCGCTGAGTTGGGGATGGCAGGGGACTGAGTGGTGACAGGGTGATGCGATAGACTCCTTGTTCGGTACGCAACTCATCCTGTCGAGAACGCCGTACGGCAATGGGGCCTCCAAAGTCGGATGCCAGTTCGCTATAGGGCAAAGTCGGTAGTGCTGTTCGCTCAATCTGTGAAACTTCCACTTCAATTGAGCGGCTGGTACCGGAATCGGTTACCCAGACTCCTGGGGCACCGACATCAAAGCGGTGAACCGACTCCTCTGCAACAAACCCGTGAAACTGTGCACCCTCATTGGATTGAATAATAAGCAGGGGCCTGTGCTGGTTCAGCCACTGACCCTCACTCATTGACTTGATGTGGCTGACTCGTCCATTGACTGGCGCCACGACACGTAATCGCTGCTTGCGAAGCACCAGCCCCTGTAGTTCTTCCCGTAGCTCCTCAAGCTGGTGTTGGGTGATTAGATCGCTCCTCAACTGCTCTTTGGAGCCAGCGCGGCGTCTGTGCTCTGTTTCAAGTTGCTTGATCTTCTGTTCTGCCAATGCGATCTCATGAAGCAGGTCAGGGCTATCCAGCTCAACCAACAGTGTTCCAGTCTCAACCTGATCACCACGTTGTACATGTTGAGTGGACAAGCGGGCGGGCTCAGGCGTAAAAATTCTGGAGATCCCTCTGTCCACCATCACAGCGGGTATCTCGATTGAGGGGCTCCATGGAACGATGAAGATACCTGATATCACTGGTGTCCCAACGTTTAATCGAATAAATTCAATTGGTTATTGATGA
>CAYFOR010000081.1:0-13468 GCA_964344785.1 uncultured Piscirickettsiaceae bacterium | reverse complement strand
ACATTGCCAGGCTTATATTTCAAACCCCCTCTTCAAAACCGAAGTGGGGGTTTTTCTTTGGGTGGCTGTCTGCAGTGTCTGATTTCTGGTACAGTCAGTCGCTATTTTCAGTGATCACGAGACCATAATAATTATGAAACAGTATCTCGATCTGATGCGCCATGTGCGTGATCATGGTGTGCTCAAGGAAGATCGTACCGGTACCGGCACTACCAGTGTATTTGGCTATCAGATGCGTTTTGACCTCTCTGAAGGGTTTCCTCTGGTAACTACCAAGAAGCTCCATCTGAAGTCAATCATTCATGAGCTACTCTGGTTCCTGAGTGGTGATACCAATATCCGCTATTTACAGGATAATGGTGTACGGATCTGGAACGAGTGGGCCGATGAAGATGGAGAGCTGGGGCCGGTCTACGGTTCACAGTGGCGCTCTTGGCCAGCAACCAACGGGGAGCATATCGATCAGATTACCCAGGTGGTCGATCAGATTAGAAATAACCCAGATTCTCGCCGCATCATCGTCTCTGCCTGGAATGTGGGTGAGATCGAGAATATGGCGCTTCCGCCCTGTCACGCCTTCTTTCAGTTCTATGTGGCTGGCGGCAAGCTCTCTTGTCAGCTCTATCAGCGTAGTGCCGATATCTTTCTTGGGGTACCGTTCAATATCGCATCCTATGCATTGTTGACGATGATGATGGCGCAGGTGTGTGATCTGCAACCTGGAGATTTTGTCCATACCTTGGGAGATGCACACCTCTACTCCAACCATCTGGAGCAGACTGATCTGCAATTGAGTCGTGAACCCTATCCACTGTCAAAGATGAAGATCAATCCTGAGGTAAAGTCGATCTTCGACTTCGAGTTTGGTGATTTCGAGTTGGTCGGTTATGAGGCACATCCTCATATCAAGGGAGTAGTGGCCGTATGACACCTCGCATCACCTTGATTGCTGCAATGGCAAAGGATCGGGTGATTGGTGTCAACAATCGTCTACCATGGGATCTCCCTGCAGATATGAAACACTTTCGTGCGCAGACGATGGGGAAGCCTATTCTGATGGGGCGTAAGACCTATGATTCCATTGGGCACCCGCTGCCGGGTAGGCACAATATTGTGGTGACGCATGATGCCTCGCTGCAGATTGAGGGTTGCACCGTAGTGCAGTCGATTGATGCTGCCATTGAGTCTGCAGGTGATGTTGATGAGCTGATGGTGATGGGAGGCGCCTCTTTCTATACGCAATTGCTGCCTCGTGCAGATCGATTGGTATTGACGATGATCGAGCTTGAGGTGGAAGGGGATGTCTGGTTCCCTGCATGGGAATCCTCGGAGTGGGAGGAGACTAGGCGCGAAGATCATCAACCGGATGAAAAAAATCGTATGGCTTACAGCTTTGTTGAGTTTGTTAGAATTGGCGGTTAGTCGGGCTTAAGAGCCCCTTTACACTCCAATGTATGCCAGACAGGTGGTTCTACATCAATTTGTAACGCCGAGAGTTCCCCGCCCCAGAGGCAGCCGGTATCCAGCGCATAGACATTGGATTCGCAACGAGTCTGCAGGGTAGACCAGTGGCCGAAAAGGATGCGGTCATGTCGACTGGCTCGGTTGTGAATTCTGAACCAAGGGTGCAGCTCCTCCGGCTGTGAGCCGATCTCTCCCTTGTGTTTCATGTTCAGCTTACCCTCGGTGTTGCAGAAGCGCAAACGGGTGAAGCAGTTGGTGATAAAGCGAAGGCGGTCGGTTCCACTCAATGAGTCTTTCCACTTCTTGGGTTTGTTGCCGTACATCACCGCCAGAAAGGAGCGGTAGTCTGGTCCTTGCAGTGTTGACTCCAGCTCATGAGCATACCGTTGCGCCTGCTCAATGGTCCATTGTGGTGGGAGACCGGCATGAATCAGGGTGTATCCCAGGGTGGCATCGTGGTGGAGCAAGGGGCGGTGGCGTAGCCAGTAGAGTAGTTCGTCCCGTTCCTTTGATTGCAGTATGGGCGCCAAGGTATCATCCTTGGCGGTATAGCGCCCATCCCCTTCGGCCAGTGCCAATAGATGGAGGTCATGGTTACCCAGTACAGTAATGGCATGACCCCTTAGTGAGCGGATGAACTTCAGGGTTTGTAGAGATTTTGGCCCTCGATTGACCAGATCGCCGACAAACCAGAGGTAGTCTTGTGCAGGATCGAACCTGATTTTTTCCAATAGCTGTTGTAACTCGTCCAGGCAGCCCTGGATATCACCAATCGCATAGACGGCCATTTGTCACTGTTCCCTGGTGGATGGAGTGGTGAAAAAAGGGTGGAACATTTCGCTTCTTTGCGCGATCAATCAGTCTGGTTGCTTAGTGTAGCAAACTCGTCAAGGGAGAGTGTTTCAGCTCGGCGAGTAGGGTCGATGGCAGTGGCTTCAAACTGTTCACCGCTAACCAGTGATTTGAGACTGTTGCGAATGGTTTTGCGGCGTTGTGAAAAGGCGGCTGAGACAATCTGCGAGAAGCGTTTCTCGTTCATGATATCGACAGGTGGCTGTAGCCATGGAGTCAGCCGCACTACAGAGGAGTGGACTTTTGGCGGAGGATTGAATGCGCCTGGGCCGATGGAGAAGAGAGGTTCTACCTTGCAGTGGCGCTGTACCATCACCGATAGACGGCCATAATCCCGGCTGTTTGGCTGTGCGGACAGGCGGTCTACCACCTCTTTTTGCAACATAAAGTGCATGTCCTGAATCAGGGTATGCCGCTCCAGCAGGTGAAAGATCAGGGGGGTTGAGATGTTATATGGCAGATTGCCAACCAGTCGTAGTGGCCGGTCATCCTGTGCGAGTGTGGCAAAGTCGAGTTTCAGTACGTCTCCACTATGAATAGAGAGCGAACCGATAGAACTGCACTGCTTCTGTAGATGTGGAATCAGGTCCCTATCCAGTTCGATTGCCTCGAGCTGGTTGAGTAGGGGAAGCAACTGACGGGTTAATGCTCCGAGCCCGGGTCCGATCTCTATCAGGTGGTCATCAGGCTTTGGCTGGATGGCGGCTACGATCTTCTGGATGACCTGCTGGTCATGCAGGAAGTTCTGCCCAAACCGCTTTCTTGGTGTGTGGCTCATGACTGCAGTACGACTGCAATCGCCTGCCGTAGACTGCCAATCTCAGCTTTCCCGCTTCCGGCCAGATCGAGTGCTGTGCCGTGATCCACCGAGGTGCGAAGAAAGGGAAGTCCCAGTGTGATATTAACGCCTTGTCCAAAACTGTAGTGTTTCAGTACAGGCAGCCCCTGGTCATGGTACATTGCCAATACAACATCACCTTGAGAGAGTACCTTTGGGGTAAACAGGGTGTCGGCCGGAAGTGGGCCAATCAGTTTCATTCCATGGTTCCGCATCCGTTCCAGCACCGGGTTGATGACCTCAATTTCCTCACGTCCAAGATAGCCATCCTCACCGGCGTGCGGATTCAGACCGGTAACCAGTATGGTTGGATCAGCGATATCACAGTGCTCAATCAGTCCGTGGTGGAGGATGGAGATGATCTTCTCCAGTTTATCGGGAGTGATGGCCTGTGAAACCCTATTCAGTGGCAGATGGGTCGTGGCCAGTGCAACCCGCAGTGGTGGTTTTGTGGTGGATGGCGGGGATGCCAACATCATGACCACCTCCTCTGCATCACATAGCTCTTGCAGATATTCGGTGTGACCGCTGAATGGTACCTGTTGAATTCCATCACCACTACGTTTACAGATCAGTCCCGCTTCACCTGCATCATTGATCACACCCTTATGGATTGGGCCGGTAACCAGAGCTTGATATTGCCCATTCAGACAACTTCTGGTTGCGGTTCGTATCGTTTCGAGTACGTAGGATGCACTGTTGAGAGAGGGTACACCAAGCCGTACACGCCCTTGTAGAGGGACAGGGTGGATAGATAAGGTGCCTTGTGTTCGCTCGATTTGGTCCAGATTTTCATTGAGTCTTATTGGCAAGCCAATGGTATCGGCTCGCTGCAACAGCAGGTCGGGGTCAGCAAAGGCAACCAGATTGTAGTCTCTGGGAAGCTGTGCCAGCTGAACCGCCAGATCCGGGCCGATACCGGCAGGTTCTCCAGGGGTGAAAGCGAGCATGGTGTATCGGTCTGGATGAGCTTTAACTAGATATCGTCCAGACGATACTCGATATATGCTTCGTCACGCAGCCTGCGTTGCCAGGTTTCTGTTGCTTCGCTGATCTTGCGTTTGCGGATCATCTGTCGGGCCTGATTGAGCAGGTAGGTTTCGGTGTCGTCTTTCTGTTTGCGTGCAACCATCTGGACAATGTGCCAGCCATAGCGTGTTTTGAAAACCGGGCTGAGTTCATCCGGTTCAAGCTTGTCCATCTCCTTGACAAATTCAGGTACCAAATTTTCCGGATTCTGCCAGCCAAGATCACCTCCATTCTTTGCAGAGCCATCTTCCGAATTGGTCAGAGCAAGCTCTTCGAATGACTCTCCACTGAGTATACGTTCGCGCAGAATCTCGAGCTTGGCCTTGATCTTCTCCTCGCCGACCAGAGGATCATTTTTGATCAGAATGTGTCGGGCGTGCGAGAGTGTGACCAGGCGGGTTGTGCTCTGTTCACGGGATTCCAACAGGGAAAGCAGATGAAAACCGCTGGCACTCCTTACGGGGCCGACAAAGGGCTGACTGGTCAGGCCTGGAAGTTGACGGGCAAAGAGGGTGGGCAATTCCGCACGGGTACGCCAATCCAGAATCCCCCCTTCCAGAGCCTGGGCGCCTGCCGAACGCTCAAGTGCAGTCTGCTTGAAATCGGCTCCAGCTTCCAGTGATTGTGCAATCTGCAGTGCCTTGTTCTTGGCCTGTTGAATCTGCTCAGGTGAGGCTCCATCGGGTAGTGGGATCAGGATATGGCCCAGTCGGTACTGGCGAAGTTCATCTGCGCTGTCAGTGGCAAGCTGTTTTGCCAGTCTTTTGGTTTCACTGTTGCTGATATTGACTTTGTTTTCGACCCGTTTGATCCGAAGTTTCTCCAGAGTGATCTCCTGCTTCAGATTTTCACGGAAAGTAAGGTAATCTGTTCCCTGCTGCTGAAGTGCCTCCTTGAACTGGGAGAGTGAGAGCTTGTTACGACGTGCAATGCTCTCCATTGCACGGTCCGTTGTGGACTCATCTACCAGAATACCGGCTTTTCTTGCATCCTGCATCTGGAGCTGCTCTGTAATCATCTTTTCCAGTACCTGCCCGGCCAGTGTCTGAATGGGTGGGACCTTGATTTTTTGCGACTGCAGCTTTTGCACGATGATCGTGAGCTCTGCTTCAAGCTCACTCTTCATGATGACTTCATCATTGACCAGCACCAGAATGCGGTCTACTCCCGATATGGAAGACGCATGGCCTTCAGCTAAAAAGAGAATAGTCAGCAGTAATAGGTGGAGTGACAGCTTGGGTTTCATTGGTCGTCAAATTCATCACGCTCTGGTCTGCTATTGTAGGTATCGTACCCTTTAATACTGCTTGAAAGTAGCTTGTCCAACTTTTTGGATCTGCCAGCCAATCGCCCAATTCCTTTCAATTCAAGCGTCAAGTACCACTTTTTTTCGATTCTGTCATTGGTTACATCTGGATTAACTGCAGTACCACGGAAAGTGTTATGGAAAGTGAAGCTCGCAGACCAGCAGCAGGTGTCATAGGAAAAGCCATATAGGTCTTCGATTGGTCGGTCATTATTTTCGGCCATATCATGCTTGTAGCGCCCGTAGAAGCTCCAGTTGTGATTGTATTTCCAAGCACCGGACAAATCGATCTCTTCGTCTGATGTTTCGCTGCCTGAGCCGTTGCTAAATATATAGTTGAAATTGAGCAATTTTCCATACATGTCGCTGTATTGGTAACTTGCGTTGACAGTGTCATTGTGGTGATCATATGGGTCCCAGCTATGTGCAAGATATGCAGTATGGGGATCAAATTTTGCTGATACTGTGGTGGCTAGGTTAGACCATCTTCGGGTAACATCTTTATTGAAGTTACGTGATTGGGTGGCAGATAGGCTAATCAGTTTGAAGTTGTCTTCTGCGCGGACCCAGTCACTGTTGATGGTCCAAGCCATATTTTTGGTTCTTGGAGCACTGTCCTTGCCATGGAATGCACTCAGGTCAATACCGTCCGTTCCTGATGATTCCGGGGAATCAAAATTCTGTCCAGAATCTCTTCCGCTTGGAATAAGGTTGAATTTCACGCTTGGTTCCAGGGTCTGGATGTAGCCTTCCTCACCTCCCATCAATTCAAATGTATCTGTTACTTCGCGCTCCAAGAATACACCTGTTTCAATAGAATAGTTTGGTACCGTCAGACTGGATGTGTTGCCAGTTTCCAGCTCATAGTAGGTTTGAGAAACAGACACGGCTGGCTTTATAAATGCTGAATCCTGCAAAAATGTATAGTTATAGCTTGCATTTGGCGAGACCCAATAACGTTGTGCATTCGGTTTGCTGTCAGCCACATGGGTAAAATAGGTAAACTGCCCACTAATTCCGTAGTTGATCTTGTCGTCACCACCCGGGCTTGACCAGGAGGCATCTATCTGCGGTAGTCTGCGATAGGGTTCAGATGCTTCTTCAATATCAACAACGGTGTAGTAGTCCGAGACAAGTGCTGACATCTTAAACTGATCTTCACTGTAATCCGCTTGGGCGGTTTGTGTCAGCGTATCCGATGCTGAAACAGCGATACTATTTCCAAAATCATTAACATAGCCTTTGTCAGACAGCGTTGCGTAATTGACCCTGTACTCAATAGGATTCGGCAACCGGTCATCAAAATGGCTGCCATTATGTTTGAACTCAACATGGTGTCGACTTTCGTTGTATATCTGGTCGCGAGGTAAGAAACTTGCGTTCAGTGTGCCGCGATCATTGATGAACTCATATCGGTAGTTTGCAGAGAAGTCCGGTCCACGCTTGCCCATCTCTTTCACTGTGATTGTGGCGTCTTGATTGGGAGCGATGTTCCAGTAGTATGGGACTGAAATAAATGCACCAGAACCACTTTCATATCCATAGGTGGGGGATAAGACCCCTGATTTTCGACGTTCATCCAGTGCAAAAGTATAGAACGGGGTATACATGACGGGTACACCTTGGAAGACTACCGTTGCATTCTCTGCGGTCCCCCAGCCCTCTATGTCATCTAGATTGACCTTGTCTGCATAAAGCTCCCAGCTCTTTTCCTTTGGATTACATAGTGTATAGGTTGCATCGGTATACTGTCGGGTGTACGGGCTTAAAAGGTCAATTCTTGAGGCAATCCCACTGGCCCCCGTTTGCGTTAACCAGTACTGTGCGTTGTAGATCGTGCCGGATTCGGTGTCAGTATTGTAAACAGCCTCATCACCTTTAAGTCTTGTACCAACCTCTCTGTAGTGCACGTTGCCCTTGGCCTCGAATATCTTTGAACCATCGTCATAGGTGGCATGGTCAGAAAGGATGAGCTGGTCAGCACGCTCAATAACTACATCTCCTTGGTAGATGAAGACATTCTTGCCACGAACTTCCAAATCTGCTGCGTCGATTGAGAGTTCGGCATTTTCGCGGTTGGCTAGAGAGAGTGATAGTATTTGCTCGCTGGCCCCGGCTCCGTCCTCTTCCCCTTCCTCTTCTGGAATCGGGCAACCGGATATGCAGGTGAACTGAGCAGGAAGATCCCATCTGAGAGGCTGGTCTTCAGTAGCTTCCGTCACCAATTGAACAGCCGGAGCGTTTTCCATACCTGTTGTTGCGGTATCCACTGTCGGGACAGTAGTTTGTTGCGCCCGCACAGCTTTAGTCTCAGAGGGTTGAGAGACAGGAGGCGTGGCTGTAGTTATGGGCTCAGTGACTTCCCGCGTTGGCTGCTTTTGTGGTTTTATGCTGGTTACAGAGATTTTATCAGGCGGGCCACATAGCCATTTGCCTTCATGATCGACAACGCAACGCATAGGCGCCTCTGCAAAGGCCTGATAAGGGACAGAGCAGACAAGGGTAGTCAACAACAGCTTGGTTTTATGGTGTGGCACTTTGACAAGTCGGTAACAAGTTAATTTTAGTGTAGATAGTATCGGCCCGATTATACATTGCTCAATCCCCAAAGAGTACAATTGGCTTGTGTTACTCATCAAGGTAGATGGTCGCAGTATTATGGATCGACGATTGGCAGCATTGGAGTTATGGGTAGAGGAGCAGCTTGCGACCTGTTTCCCTGAATGGGATCGGGATGGTTATACCATCAAGCCGGCATCCTCTGATGCCAGTTTTCGGCGCTATTTCAGAGCGCATCATCTGCACTGGCCGCATAGCCTGATTGTGATGGATGCCCCTCCAGACAGGGAGGACTCCGCTCCATTTGTCTCTATTGCGCGAACCTTGAACAGGTGTGAGATTCATGTGCCACTACTCTACAAGGTCGATCTGGAGCAGGGGTTCCTGCTGCTATCGGACCTTGGGACCGTCCCGTTTCTTCAGCAGCTTGATCGAGCAGAGGTGGAAAGTCTTTATGGCGGTGCCATGGAAACATTACTGATGCTTCAGCAATGTTGGCCTTCGAACCATCTATTGCCGGATTACGACCATCCACTATTGATGCGTGAGATGGAGCTATTTCGGGATTGGTACCTGAAAAGGCACTGTGGGTATCCGCTCTCCCCGGCAGAGGAGGAGATGCTCGTCGGGCAGTTCAATTTGCTGACTCGTGTTGCTCTGGAACAGCCCAAGGTTGCGGTACATCGAGACTATCATTCGAGAAACCTGATGGTTATTGATGGGAAAAATCCAGGGGTTCTTGACTTCCAGGATGCAGTTTTCGGACCGATTACCTATGATCTGGTCTCACTGTTGCGGGACTGTTATATCAAGTGGCCAGATGATGATGTGGAACGGTGGGTAAAGCACTATTACTGGCAACTGGTTGAAAATTCTGTACTGTCACCTGCAGTCAGTCTAGAACGCTTTGTGGTCTGGTTTGACTGGATGGGCGTGCAGCGCCATCTGAAAGCAGTGGGTATCTTTGCTCGCCTTAACCACCGAGACGGGAAGCCGGGATATTTGGAAGACATTCCCCGTACCTTGAGTTACATCGTGGAAGTGACAGCGAGATATCCAGAACTAGCGCCGTTGAGCAGGTTGGTGAGTCAACTATCGTGAAGGCGATGATATTGGCTGCAGGGCGTGGAGAACGGATGCGCCCACTGACCGACCAAATTCCGAAGCCTCTTTTACAGGTAAATGGCAAGGCGCTGATTGAATACCACATTGAGGCACTGGTCTCTTCAGGTGTCTGCAATATTGTCATCAACCACGGCTGGCTTGGTGAACAGATACCGGAGTATCTGGGGAATGGGGTGCGATATGGTGCCTCCATCCGCTATTCTCCAGAGCCTCCCGAGGCGCTGGAGACCGGAGGCGGCATTGTCAATGCGCTTTCACTGCTGGGATCCGAACCATTCCTGGTTGTGAATGGGGACCTTTTTACAGACTACCCATTTTCCAGACTGATGAATGAACGGTTCTCCATGGCTCATCTGGTGTTGGTCGAGAACCCGCGGCATCATCCCGATGGAGATTTTGTATTAAAAGGTGGAGAGGTAATCAATTATGGAGGTCGAAGCGGTGAGCCGCATCTGACCTACAGTGGTATTGCCCGGTTTGATCCCCGTTTTTTTGCAGGTAACACGGCGGGACGCTTTCCTCTGGCACCTCTGTTGTTTGATGCAATCGATCGTGGAGAAGTGACCGGGGAGTACTTTGGTGGGATGTGGTCGGATGTGGGTACGCCGGAACGGCTGCATTTGTTACATAATCTTGACAGTTGAAATAAAACTTGTTTTTTCCATAGATTGGCGTACGCTTCGAGCTATGGGGAAGGACTTTCTATCATATTCTGCTGTAGCCTTGTTGGGACTGGTCTATATCGGGCAGGCCGTGGCCGAGTCTGAAGTGGTTGTGCCACCGGTCGAAAAGCTGGATACAAGTATGGCGAGCTATGACTTTAATTGGCGCAGTACCAAGTTCAGCATGCAGCATGATGATATTCAGTATGGCTTTCGTCTGAATAGAGGAGAATTGACCATCAAAGATGACGAGAGTAGCTGGAAGACCACCTTTGACCTCCCTGATCAGCAGATTAAAGTGGAAATCGGCTTCTGATTCATCCGCTGCTGGCGGCTGCCAGCAGTTGTGATATTTCTTCTCCAGAAAGTGTTCGATAGGCTTCATGGCTGCTGGTAAGTAGACCACCGGCCACTTCATACCAGGTAAAACCACTACTCCAGACTGGTGGCCGATCATTGCCTTGGTGTCGGCGCGGTAGCAGATAGCATGACTTTCCAATATAGAGGATATTATAGGGCGTCTGCAGCTGATGAAGTCGGGCAATCTGTTTCCAGGCCTGAGCCGGGGAGTTGGTGCGTGCGCAGTGTGCCGGATAGGGTTGGTCGCCTCCATTATGGAGCCACATTGGGGACTCAATCGGGAGTGACTGATCACGAAGAAACAGTTGGAAATGAAGATGGTTGACTGAGGCATATGCGCCATAACTGTTGTAACCAAACCCTATGCCGGGAAGCGAAGATTCGAGTTTTGCAGCAAGATGCATCAGGTAGTGGTGGTCTGCCTCATCGAGCAGTTGCGGCCTTTCACGGTTTCGTTCAGGCACCAGCAGGGTGTGTCCTTGGGTGAAAGGGTATTTGTTGTAGTAGAGGTCGAGACCTTTTCCCTCTAATTCACCACTCCAGAAAATTTCCTTGTCCATGAATGGCTTGTTGAAATGAAAACTCTCTCTGCAGAAAGGGAGTGAGAGTGTTTTGCTCTGGCTGGAAGCAATCCGTCTGGGGCGTAGCGCTCGCAATGGATTGAATTGAACTTCCCATCCACTCTCTTCTCTTATCACGCTTTGGGCAAGTCGATTCAGGCCGATGGTGGCGATTTTGAAGAAGACCAGCAGGTCTTCCTCGCTCTCTTTCAGATGTTCTCCACCCAGTAGCTGGTGTTCAAAGCGCTTGTAGAGGGATTCAAAGTTCGCTTGCAGGGTCTCTGACAGTCTTTGATGCAGCTCTTTCTCGATGCTTGCATTCGCCAGGACCAATATGAAGGTGCCAAGCTGCTCAAGTTCCAGTAGTGGGTTGAGTCCCTGGCTAAATGCGGAGCGGAAGGCTTCCTTGGAGTGGAATGGTGAACTCACCGAGCTGTATAACGGGTCGTGTAGTGGTCGGCACCATGGAGGGGGCTGGCCATGGATGAATCGACGGTGTTGGTATGATGATTCATTTATAGTGCATAAAATTTAGTATGATACGGTTTGTTTTTTTGGTGTGTTAATGGCGTCGTGATAGAACTGATCTGATCTGAGCAGAATTGATCCTCAATCGGTGTTGTTCAGTGTGCATTATTATCATATGCATATGTTGAAGGGTAGGTCGGGGGCGTGTCAGATGAATGTCCTCTCACTTTTGGAGATAGTTGTTGGAGGTGATACTGATGTATAACCGACTGAACCTTCTCCTGTCTGATTGGTTTTACCATATATCCGGAGATCCCAAGCTTTGCAATCTCACGAACCACATCGACATTGACGTCACCGCTATACATGAAAACGTAGGAATCCGTATGTAACTTACGTATCTTTCGTAGTACATCGACGCCACTCAGCTTGGGCATATTGATATCCAGAATAGTGATATCGGGCTGATGTCTGTGGTAAAGGTCGAGCGCTTCCTGGCCATCGCTGGCAAGTGCAACCACCTCGCACCGCTCTCTCTGTAATAACTTTTCCATGAGTATTCTGATGGATACTTCATCATCAGCCAGCAGAACTGTAGGTGTTGTGTTCATCATCTGTCCCCAAGGCTATCCGTAGCATGCAAGGTTAGATTATTATGCTACTCTAATATTAACTGGAAGTTAAGTGTTTATTTGGGGGGATAGCTACTTCCGTGTATTCGAAAAGATGATTTCCATACTGTGATCAATGGGATATCCATCAATACGGTGTTACCGGGACTTTGGACTGAATGTAGCTGTTCTTTGATATGGAGCCAAACCCATCTTTCCTATATGTATAATTATATTGAAATATAATCTATCTCTAATATAATAATTGACTTGAATCAATGGAGGAGGATAACGAGATGGTTGGTTACAAATGCTTGCTGTTTAGATCAATATTTTGAGAACCCCTTATGAAACCGTCCAAGGAAGAACTGGCCGTTGCATCTGCAATCCTCAAAGAGATGAAGGTGCCTCAGATGCCTCAAGCCGTGTTGACCTTTCAGGCTCTGCTTAATGAGGAGGAGCCGGATATCAATGCTGTAGCCGAGACGATTGCATCGGATATCGCGCTTTCCGGCTCCGTGATGCAGTTGGTTAATCGGGGTGGCAGAAAGATCAACTCCATCCACGGTGCAGTCGTCTATTTGGGGTTGGATAAATTGAAGACGATCGTGCTTACGGCGGCACTCAGGGAAGCCATGCAGCCTGAGACCGACTTTCAGCTTGAGTTTTGGGAGTCAGCGCTTGCATGTGCGTCTGGGAGTCAGGCATTTTCTGTCTCGAATGTACGGGCTTTTCCTGAGAACTCATATATGTTGGGGCTCTTTCATGATGCCGGTGCACTGCTATTGGAGAAGAAGGATAAACGCTATCCGGAAATCTATAAGCGTAGCCATTCAGCTACAGAATCAGTGCTTGAGCTGGAAAGACGTTTTTTCAGAACCACGCATGTTGCACTCAGTTATGCACTGGCTAGACTTTGGGCACTGCCAAGTGAAGTACAGCAGGCAATCTATTATAGTCATGTTCCAGAACACAGCGCCTACCATCTGGATGATGAGGTCAATGCATTGATTTCAACAATCAAGATTTGCCGGCACGAAATTGGAAGGCTCCTATATCCAGAGATAGAGATTAGACGGGAAGGCTCAGACTCCTTCTTGCATGCAGTCGAGGAGCTGTCCATTGATAACGGTGAGCTACAGGACTTTACCGATGAACTCGATATGCTGTTACAGCCTGAATAGGCACGAGTGAAGCAAGGAGATGCTACATCATGAATAAGATTGAGTGGAAACAGGAGTTCAGTGTTGGTGATGAGGTGATGGACGAACAGCATCGCCAGATCATTCATATAATCAACGATTCGATTGATCTTGCCAATGAAGGTGAGGTGAGTGATGCTCAGGTTTACGATATTCTTGTGCGTATGATGAAGTACGCATGGAATCATTTCGATAGCGAAGAGGTGTTACTCAAGAAAATGGGTGTCGCCGATCTGAAAGAGCATATTGAACAGCACGACTCATTTACCGACAAAATCCTCGACCTCAGCCTGATCAATCAGCATGAAAAAAATATCGGGCAAATCAATGAATTACTGTCTGAGTGGTGGATGAATCATATCCTGATTGAGGATATGAAACCACTGGTGTCCCAACGTTTAATCGAATAAATTCAATTGGTTATTGATGACG
>CAYFOR010000080.1:0-13526 GCA_964344785.1 uncultured Piscirickettsiaceae bacterium | reverse complement strand
ATAGAGGGCGCGCCTCCTTGTTTTATGGGTTATTTGGTGAATAAGGCGGGTTAATCACTCATCAAAATGACAATTGGCATATAACAAATAAAGGACAAGACTTTTTAATTTGGTTGGCTAAAAATGGCAAGCGTGAAAATAAAAGATTTTAAGTCGCTAACAAGTAAATTATGTCGCCTGCAAAAAGCAGCAGGCTCGGACTTGCGTTCCGCTGCGCTGCACGCAAGCCGCATATTTGGCCGTTATGTGCCAAATCCGTCTCATCTCCAGCAATTGGGGTAAATCTGATATAAAATAGGAATATTTTGTAGTGTGTGCGGGGAGTATCAATGACATTGTCTTGTGTCGAAATATGTGCGGGAGCCGGCGGTCAAGCTCTAGGCCTTGAACGGGCGGGCTTTGAGGCGGAAGCTTTAGTCGAAATCGATGATAGATGCTGCGAAACGTTGAGGTTTAATCGACCTCAATGGAATGTGATTGAAGGCGATGTTAAGGCATTTGATGGTAGTCCGTATCAAGGGGTGCAATTGCTCGCAGGAGGGGTTCCTTGCCCTCCTTTCTCCAAAGCAGGGAAACAGCTCGGGAAAAATGATGAAAGGGACTTATTTCCCGAAGCCCTTCGTCTAGTTGATGAAATTCGTCCAAATGCTGTAATGCTTGAAAATGTTCGAGGGTTTCTCGATGCTGTTTTCGAGGATTATAGGCTCAAGTTGAAGCGAAAATTACAGAAGATGGGGTATGTTGTAGATTGGCGCTTACTTAACGCTTCTGATTATGGCGTATCTCAATTACGCCCTAGAGTTGTAATTGTGGCAATTAAAAAGGAGCTTTCTAGCAATTTCGAGTGGTGTTCACCGCAAGGAAATAACCCACCAACAGTTGGGGAGTTGTTGCTAGATCAGATGAAAGCTAGTGGCTGGAGAGGGGCGCGTCGTTGGGCTAAACAAGCTGACGATATCGCTCCTACTATTGTTGGCGGTTCTAAAAAACACGGGGGACCGGATTTAGGCCCAACTCGCGCCAAGAAAGCGTGGGCTTCGTTAGGAGTCAATGGCATGACAATAGCTAATGAGCCACCGGAAAGAGATCATATAGGAATGCCACGTCTAACTGTGGAAATGGTGGCGCGGATTCAGGGGTTTCCTGATGATTGGAAGTTCATGGGCAAAAAAACACCTGCGTATCGTCAAGTTGGAAATGCATTTCCGCCGCCTGTCGCTCACGCTGTGGCGGCTCAAATAAATGAGTGCTTAACTGCTAAAAGAATTTACGCTGTAGCTGGATAGGGCGGAAAAGGAATGGCTAAAAGAGTTGGTGCTAAAACAAAGTTGCGGGAGCACTTCTTAAAAAACATTGGTAGAGTAATGGACTCTGACGAATTGAGAGAAGTGTCGGGAAATCAAAGTGAGTGGGCACGTAGAGTAAGAGAACTTCGAACTGAAGAAGGGTTTCAGATTCTTACTCACAATGATAGAAGCGACTTAAAGCCGGGGCAGTATTTGTTAGAAAACCCAAAGCCTCAGCCTGCTTTCGAACGAGCTATTTCTAAAGAAACTAGAGCATATGTTTTAGATAGGAATGGGTTTACTTGTCAAATGTGTGGGGCTGTAGCTGGTGAACCACACCCATACAATCCAAACAGAAAAACAAGACTCCATATCGGCCATATCATTGATAAATCGCAAGGCGGTACCGATGATGCATCGAATCTGCGTGCTCTATGTTCTGTATGTAATGAAGGGGCATCGAACTTAACTCTAGATCGTCCCTCATCTCAAAAGCTTCTCATTCAGGTGCGTCGCGCCAAGGGTGGAGATCAACTTGAGCTTCTGGAATGGTTGATTCAGAAATATCCGAAGCAAGCCCAAGACATTCTTGCTAAAACCAGCACATAACAATTGCATTGAGTCGGACATGGACCTTTCCCCGAAAAAGTTGACACTCTCTCCTAACGAAAAAGGAGAGAAAAATGGCAAGAAGATCAACCTATAATCGTTATAGTGATCACTTCAAGGCAACAGCAGTACGATTATCAAGTATAAAAGGTATATTAATAAAGGATGTCGCCGAATCATTAGATATTCACCCATTCATGCTATCCAGATGGAGAAAGGAATATCGTGAGGGGAAAATCATGGCAAAAGGTAAACCGATCAAGCAAGATACGAAGGTGGCTGCTGAGTTGAAGCGTTTACGCAAACTTGAGCGAGAACATAAGCAGTTGCAGCAGGAGCACGAACTGTTAAAAAAAGCCATCCGGTTCTCTTTGGAACAAAAAAAGAGATCTTCAAGTTCATGAAGGAGAACCGGAAACAATACAGCATTAGTCTGATGTGCCGCCTCTATGGTGTAACTCGATCTGGATTCTACGCATGGTTAAAGCGTCCCCAATCCAATCGTGCCAAGGAGGATCAAAAGTTAAAGCAGATAATCCAGCAAATCTTTCAACGTAGCCACCAGATATATGGCAGTCCAAGAATCAAGGAGGCACTACAGAGTCAGGGGTACCAGCATTCACGGAAACGGATCGCACGTTTGATGGCTGAGGAGGGTCTGGAAGGGCGCTGTCAGCGTATCTATCATGCTAACCCCATGAATCACAGATTCTTTCGAAATATAGACAAATTAGATCTAGGGCAGGCAACCAGGCCGGACCAAGTTTGGGTGGGCGACATTACCTATCTCAAGGTAAACGGTGAATGGCGTTTCTTGGCCGTAGTGATGGATTGGTTCAGTCGCAAAATAGTTGGCTGGTCATTGGGAGAACGAAGGACTGTGGCATTGACGATGCAGGCTATGAAACGAGCAGTATTCAATCGCAAACCAAAAGGATCGCTTCTATTCCATAGTGACCGAGGAATTGAGTATGTGGGAAAGGCTTATAGAGCACTGCTCAAGAAACTGGGTTTTATCCAGAGCGTTAATCGCCCTGGAAAAATGAATGATAATGCAAGGATGGAATCATTTTTCGGTTCACTGAAAGCAGAATGGCTGCATGGAAAGAGCTTTGAAACAGAAGGAGCTTTACGTAGTGAATTGAGCAAATATATTCCATTCTATCTATAATTATGTGAGATTGCATTCATCTCTCAGCTATTTATCCCCAGTGGAATATGAGAAACTTTATGTGTAAGAGGGTGTCAACAAAAGCGGGGCAAACTCCCAGTAAAAAGCACCACTCCTCGTTCCTCGTCGCTAAGCTTTTGGCTGCCGGTGAGCCCAAGCGTTAGCCACATATCAGGTTCTTCTTAATGATAAAGGTTGTCAAAGAAAATATATCAATTGTTCTTTCCATTGTTGCTGTAGTAGCTACGATTCACTCAAATATAATTGCTGAGGAAGCAAAGACTATCAGTAATGATGCTCATAGGCTTGCAGTTTATAAGCAGCGCACGGAATTGTTGAAAGAAATTGATAAGCAGCAAGCATTGTTAAATCGATTAGCTACAATAACTGTAAAAAAGATTTCAGATCTATCTGGTTCAAACAAGAAAGGATTGGAAGGTGAAATAAATCGATTGAAAAATAACTATGATGCTATTAATGGTCTTAGAGGTCGATATGAAGAACAAAGAGAACTAGCTTATAAAATGAATGGCACAACATCACAGGATGCACTTGAACTTGCAATTGTGGATGTTCGTCGCCTTACACTGCATCTAGAACAAGATATCAATAATGAGCTTATGGCTGTCAGTCATTGAGTCATATATGGCTAACAAGCGACTGTGATCCCAAGTCAACCTATCAAGCATATTTTTCATTCCATCTGGACTGATTACGGAGCATGGCATTGAGGATGGTAATCATCCTTCGCATATAGACAGTCAGAGAGGCTTGCCTTGTTTATGGGTATTGCTTGAGCGAGAGTGTCGGCATTTAGAGGATTGCGAAATCCTACTATGAAGACAGTACCCTAAACACTCTGTGCAAGCTGCCCGCCAGCATGATTGACAGCGTTAAATGAGCCTTGCTGCATCAGCCTGAAATCATCAGCCAGTGAGAAGTCATCAATAAAAATATGATGGTGGACATACTGCAGAATCTGAATCACGCACTTAACCGGATTAGGTTTGCAGTGAAAACTTTCCAATATAGATTGAACATACTGCTCCAGCTTATTGTGCCCATGGTTATGCTGGTCAAGCTGCTTGCTGCCGATGATGTGTCGCACCAATAGCGCCTCTTCGATTCGCAAATGCCAGGTCAGGATCTGGTCAAATTTATGTAGTTGATGCAGAAAGTAGTCATCATTACTGTCTGGATTTTGAAGGACCATCTCCGCCATGATGTTCGCAATGGTGACAATCTCCTGATGCTGCTCATCAATCAGTGTGTGTCCAACATGATGCGTGCTGGGGTCCCACTCTATGATCAGGCTATTTAGTATGGATTGATTATTCTGATGCATGAAAAGTCTCTTCTATAAGTTTGAAGTTTTCGAATGCTAGTCTATGACAGTAGCCATTATCCTATCTATCCCCGACCAAATTGATAAGGAATATGTTTTATTGGGCATTAGTCGGAAATATATTAGTGTTGTGTGATTTGTTACACTTGTACAATATATTGTCCAATTGGAGCTTGTCAGATATGAGGGTGGTCAATTTTTCCGATGCCAGAAACAGGCTGAAAAATGTGTTGGATCAAGTGGTTGATAATTCTGATTACACGGTCATTTCACGTAGGGATGCGGAAGATGCGGTTGTGATGTCTCTGGACTATTTCAATGGTCTGATGGAGACGGTCCACCTGTTGAAAAGCCCGGCGAATGCCGCTCATCTGGAAAAGTCGATCGAACAATACCGCTCGGGAAAAGTTGAAATGCATGAGTTGGTAGATGATTGATCTACTGGTTTGGACAAAAGAGGCCTGGACAGACTATCTGTATTGGCAAGATCAGGACAGAAAGACACTGAAACGAATCAACCGACTTATTCGTGAAACTCAAAGGTTGCCATTTGAGGGTATTGGCAAACCGGAGCCATTGAAAGAGAATCTGTCCGGTTTTTGGTCACGTCGTATTGATGAAAGTAATCGGCTGGTCTATGTAGTGGATGACAATCGGCTCACAATCATTTCTTGTCGGTATCGCTATGAAAAATGAGTCATGGTGTAGTGTGGCATGAGCCAATGCATCGCTGCTGATAAATACCCACTATTTTGCTATGATATTGGGCCGATTCAATGGACTGAGTGATTCAACATGAGACCAGCACAACTGATTCCGATTCTGCGGCGTGAGTATCAGAGCGCCGCCTCCGGCCACCATACGCCGGTGATGCTGTGGGGACCGCCGGGTGTCGGCAAGTCCGATATGGTGGCCCAGGTGGCGGCAGAGGGGAACGGGGCGGTGGTCGATATCCGTCTGTCGCAGATGGAGCCGAGCGATCTTCGTGGTATTCCTTTTCACAAGGATGGATTGGTGGAGTGGTCGATTCCTGCACTGCTGCCCGACGAGAAGCGTCACGGCGAACACGGCATTCTCTTTCTGGATGAGATCACCTCGGCACCCCCCACTGTCTCGGCGGCGGCCTATCAGCTGATTCTTGACCGTCGCCTCGGGGAGTACAGGGTGCCGGAGGGGTGGTCGATCTTTGCGGCCGGTAACCGTCAGGGAGATCGTGGCGTCACCTACACCATGCCGGCTCCGCTGGCCAACCGCTTCTCTCACTACGAGGTGGAGGTTCATCTCGATGACTGGGTCAGTTGGGCCTGGGGTGAGGGCATTGATGAGCGGGTGATCGCCTTTCTCCGTTTCCGTCCCGAGCTGCTGTTTGATTTTGATCCGGCCCACAATCCGGTTGCATTTCCGACCCCGCGCTCCTGGGAGTTTGCCCACCGTGCGCTGCAGAAATTTGGAGAGGAGCCGCAACTGCTACGCGGTGCACTGCAGGGGTGTGTTGGTAACGCGGCCGGAATTGAGCTGACCGCCTTTATCGACAATCTCGACAACCTGCCCGATCTTGACCGGATTCTTACCGGCGAGAGTGAGGAGATGCCGAAGGAGATCGACCTGCAGTATGCCGTTGCCACGGCACTGGTCGGACGGGCGATCAAGTTGAAGGGGGACGAAGGGCTGTTTGCAGCACTGGGCCATATACTCGACTACGCCAACCGCTTCCCACAGCGTGAGATGGGGGTGATGCTGGTCTCCGATCTTCACCGTGCAGTGGGTGAAAAACTGTTCGCAGTACCGCAATTCGGCGAGTGGGCCAAGGCGATTGCGGATGTGATGCTCTATGAGTAGGGCCGGGTAGCCCTCGTCATTCGGTCATGGCAGAGAGTGCGGTTGAAACCAAACTGAGTGCGGCGCGTACCCGGCTGATTCTGGAACGCCCCTTTCTCGGCGCACTGGTGCTGCGTCTGCCGCTGGTTGAGGCGGGAGATTGGTGCAAGAGCACTGCAACCGATGCCAGGGCGATCTACTACAATCACGACTACATCGCTGCGCTTCAGCCGAAGCAGGTACAGTTCATGCTGGCACACGATGCACTGCACTGTGCGCTCTCCCACTTTGCCAGACGACAGCACCGCAACAAGCACCGCTGGGATGTCGCCTGCGACTTTGCAATCAATGCCATGCTGATCGGAGAGGGGATGCATCCCCCCGACGATGTGCTCTTTCTGGAGCAGTTCTCGGGGATGACGGCAGAAGAGATCTACCCAATGCTCAATGAGGACGAAGATCGGGAGCCGGTCGATCAACACCTCTATGATGACTACGATGAGGATTCGGAGGATTCCAATTCGGAAGAGGGAATGTCGGACCAGTCGGAATCGGGTGGTTCGTCGCCCTCATCCAATCATGGGGCAACGAAGCCTTCGGCGGTCAGTGGTTCCGGGCAGCAGAGTGGGAGTGGCAAGGCGGACCGCCCACCCCCTCTTGGAGAGTCGGAGCGACAGGATCTGGAGACACAGTGGCAGCAGCATCTGGCCGGGGCGGCACAGTCAGCAATGCAGTCGGGCAAGCTGGATGGGGCGATAGCGCGGCTGGTGGATCACTTTCTGCAGCCGCAGTTGCCGTGGCAGGCACTGCTCGCCCGTTACATGACGGCCTCGGCGCGGGATGACTACAGCTATACTCGACCTTCGACCCGCAGGGGCTCGGGTGCGATCTTTCCGGCATTGCGCAGTGGTGAGGTCAATGTGGTGGCGGTGATCGACAGCAGTGGCTCGATCAGTGCCGAGGAGATCGAGGAGTTTGTCTCCGAGGTGGATGGGCTGAAGGGGCAGATGCGGGCCGCAGTAACGCTGATTGCCTGTGATCAGGAGATTGTCGGCACACCTCGCCGCTTTGAACCGTGGGAGATGCTGGAGGTTGATGCAGGCTGTATTCGGGGAGGGCGTGGTACCAGTTTTGTGCCGGTCTTCGAGTGGCTGGAGCAGCAGGATCGTCAGCCCGATCTCTTGCTCTACTTCACCGATGCTGAGGGGCGTTTTCCCGAATCACCGCCGATGGTACCGGTGGTGTGGCTGGTGAAAGGAAAGCAGCCGGTGCCCTGGGGGCAGCGGATTCAGTTGAATGGTTGAAGCGGCTTGGTGGCTCGAATTTGATCCGACACCATTGGCATGATGAGTGGTATGCCTTCAATGAGGCATGACCGTATCATGGATATGGAGAGTCTGTTGTCCTGGAGTGCTTTATGCCTTGGCTGAATGTGTTCCTTTGTCAAACAATAGGAGATTATCAGGGAGTCATTGTTTGAGGTCGCGATAGAGGTTCTCGTGTGGTCCCAGGGATTCCAGATAAATGAGGCGAGGGATATCGTCAACCGTATAGCCCAGAAGGTATTGCTGATTTTGGCTGCGGAATTTGTACACTCTCAAGGCTGCAAGATCCCCCTTCTTTGCATCACCGATTTCAGGATTGGCTGCAATCAGAGCAACGGCTTTGTCAACATCAAGGGCGGTGTTGTGATGCAGTTTTTTGTAAGCCCGAGCAAATAGGCGTGTTTGGTGAGCGCTCCAGCTCATCAATTGTCAGCATTGTTGCCTGGTACAAAAGGGGGCGATTCATTTTTTGGTTCAGCCATGGATTTCAGGCTTTCAGCAATAAAGCTTGCGGGTAGATCAGGGTTGCCCAGGGCTGCTCGTCCCACCTTGGCCCAAAATTCGATTTGTCCTTGCATGGTGCGGAATTCTGCCTTGGCTGCAGCACGAGCCTGATCAACCAGGGTTTCATCCAACCGTACTGAAATACTCATTTTTTTGTGCTCTTCGTTATGTTGTTTTACCACAATTGTTGGATGGTCAGTATTCAGAGAGTGTCAATACAAGGTGGGCCATTGAAGCTGGTGTGGAGCGGGATGCTGGGACATCAGACGGCAAGCATGATGTAGAAGGTATAGCCGTAGTGTTGATGGTACTGCCGGAAGAGCGCCATCTCCGCCTCGGTCTCTTCGATGACGGCTTGCATGATCGCATCCCCGCTCTCTCTGAATGTTGTGATGTTGTCGTGTAGAGGGTCGTAGTAACTCTCCCACCATGCCTTCGTGGATAGTTGATGTGTGGTCACCATCTCAAAGCCTGAGGTGTTGATCAACTCCATATTCTCCGACTCTGTTCGGATGCCAGGATAGAGCTGTTTCATCGCCTCCACCACCGCTGCAGGAGGGTCATCGGAGAAGTAACTCATCTCTGAGATGACGGCGATTCCGCCTGTGGCCATCAGTGGTCGCCACGCCTTCAATGCCCCTTCAAAGGTGATGTTGTAGGCCGCCCCTTCCGACCAGAGCAGATGGATGGAGCCGGGGTTCCAGTCCAGGTTTCCCATATCGTGGCAGATCGGTTCAATCAGGCTCTCCAGCCCCTGTTGTCGTGCCCGTTCCATCATCTGATCCAGAAACGGTTTCGAGAAGTCCACGGCCTTGACTCTGGAGCGGTACTTGCGGGCAAGCATCAGTGCTCCCGCACCGGCACCACAACCGATATCGGCAATGCCGGGATTCTGGGGGAGTGCCGGAAGTTGTCGGATGATGGCGTCCGAGAGTCTGGCGTCGCCTGGCCCCTGTCGCTCAAGTCCGCTGTGCAGCCGAATCAGTGACTCGATGGTTTGCTCTTCTGTATCCATTTGAGTGTGTAACTCGTTCTGATTGATGTGAAAAATGGTTAGCCCACTGTTCTGGACTTGTTGCGGATCTGGGCAATTTCATCACAATCGATGCCGATGGACTCAAGAAAATCCTGATGGGCCTCCGGTGAATCCTTTTCAAATGCCTTGTGCCACGTCCACATCCCCTGTTCATCCAACCCGGCTGCAGCCAGCATCGTCACCCACTTCTCCTTGGTCATGATTCGGGTGTTTTCGATTGCACGCTGATTTTTGATCAGATTAATGATCACTTTCTGCTGTCCCCGAAGTCCATGAATCTCCCTGTTGATGGCTGAAAGTCTCCGTTCCAGCGCCTGTTCAACTGCATGCGGGTCCTGGTCGATGATTTCGGTGATGATGGACAGTGGCATACCCGCGCTACGAAACAGGATAATCCGCTCCAGTCTTGTCACATCACTGTCGGAGTAGACGCGATAGTTTGCCTGGCTCCGGCCGCTCGGTTTCAGCAGGCCCTGGTGGTCATAGTAGATGAGCGTGCTTCTGGACAGCGAATAGCGCTTTGCCAGTTGACCAATTGTGTACATGTCATTCACCGCCTTGTTTGGGAAATGAGGCGGCAGTATTCACTGACCGCCTCATGCTGAAATGTGCCTATAGTGCCCGAATCTCCACGATTTCATCCGCCGGGATACTCAGCCATTCGAGAAACGCCTGATGCCCTTCCGGGTTACTGCTTTCAAAAATCCGATGCCACTGCGTCATGGTGGTATCGTCCAGACCGATTTGACGAAACATTGCGACCCACTGTGCCTTGTTGACGTTTTTAGACTGCATGGTTGTGCTCCTTTGCGCTGTTGATGGACCAACGACAATTGCCGTTGTTCAGTAGCATCGGGTGTAAAGCCGTAGTCAGGTCAAGCGCTCTTTATCATCGGATTGTCCAGAGCAACCGCTGGTGCTGCATAAATGGTCGGGCCAGCGGTAGTGTTCCACACTATTTCAGTCAATCGGTGGTCTTGATGATCCTCTTGTTGTTCTTCTCGTGAACAGTCTACATGAACAGCTCAATCTCCTGGCGTCGGTTGGTTTCCAGGTTTGCGATGGTGCCAAAGTAGCCCATCATCTCATCCCAATCCTCTCTGGAGGTCAGTTCTGCCATGAATGCCTCCTGTTGCGCCCGGCTTTCCCATTTGACGAGACAGTAGACCCGGTTGTCCTCGTCGATACCGGAGTCGCGACTGATAAAGCCATCGGCCTTGGCGATATCCTGGTCGATCTCGGCAGAGAGTTTGACCCAGTTATCCAGTTGGTTCTCGTGCAGCTCGAATGATTCGATAACGAAAAACTGACTCATGATTTGTGCTCCATTGCGATGTGGTGGCCCAATCGTGACAGATTTTGAAGATGCTGTGTATTACGTTCGTAATCCATTTTTGTTGCATTCAGGATGGCTGGTTTGAACAGATCAAGGGTTGTATGAGGTCGTTTCAAGGTGTCGGGAGGTCGTGGGCACTACAGATTGATACGCATCTGGTTTATCCTCTCCCGCGTGTCAATGGATTGAGTAGAGATTGTGCTGTCGAGCGAAGACCAACTGCGTATACAGGTGATGTTGCACAATGCCCCCAGGGCGTTGCGGATTGATGAGAACCAGATGGTGCTCCATGTACTGACGGCGGAGGGCGAGGGTTCGATCCCGCTGTCGCCGAATCAGCCGAGCGACAAGTACCTGAAAACGCTTCGTGAGATGCTCTCCGAGCATGTGCTCGGCAGTGCAGGAGGGTACCCGCTCTACCTCAAGCGCTGGAGTCGTATGGGGCATACGGGTGAACAGCATCTGGAACAGTTTCTGCTGCTGGCCGAGCCGGAGGCGGTGGTGGCGGTGGCCAACTCACCGGCATTGACGGTGGAACTGGCAGAACTGGTCTGGTGGGCAGTGACCAATACGGCCCAGCAGGCGGAGCAGGGATTGCACATGTTGCGCCGCGACTGTGTGGTGGAGAGTGGCCTGGGGCCGGAGATTGCCCGGTATCTGATGGAACATCTCCCTTTTCTGTCCGAGCCGGAGGATGTTCTGGCGACCCTTGCGGCGGTGCTGCGGCAGGGGCTTCTGCAGGATGAGGAGGTTGAGCGAATCTGGAAACGCAGCCAAGAGCGAGGCAAAGGGATTTATCAGATTGCCTTTCTGCAGGGCAGGGCGCTGGCGCTGCCGATGGCTGCTGAGCCGAATGGTGCACTGCAGCAGCGGCTGGGTTCGGTTGCGACGGATCAGACACGGTTGCTGGAGCGGTTGCAGCAGATTGCATCTGCTGAAGGGCAGGCCTTTGTGACAGTGGCCATTCAGCTTCTGGAGAAGGTGGCCAATGAGGTCTCGGTCTATGCGTTGATGAATGCCATCGGTGGCCTCTTCAGTGATCTGTTGCCCATTCAGGGAGTACAGCGGGAACTGGATCAGATCGATATGAGTGGTGAGGCAGGGGCACGCTGTCAGCAAGGTCTCAACGGGTTGGAGGCCGAGGTGGAGTCCATGCTCTTTCTGGCCCATGTGCGGGAGGAGGTGGCCTTCAACAGGATTCTCCATAGTGGCTCGGTTGGAAGGCCGTTGCGCAACAAGATGAAACCGGAGTTTGATCTGATCCGGCGTCACCTGCATCGGTTGCAACCATAGTGTTAACGCATCCCAAGGAGTGCCCATGCTATTACTGATTTCACCGGCGAAGAAGCTGGATTTTGAGGAGCAGGCCCCCGATATCGGGCAGACGGTACCTGCATTGATGGATCAGGCTTCGGAGATTGCGGCAATCATGAAGCGACAGAGTGAAGCCGATCTCAAGCGGTTGATGAAACTGAGTGACAATCTGGCCCGGCTCAATGTAGATCGCTACCGTGACTGGAGTACCGAGACCACGGAGCAGCGGGCCAAGCAGGCGATTCTCGCCTTCCGCGGTGATGTCTATGCCGGGATGGCGGCCACTGCCTTTGAGCAGCAGGATTTCGACTTTGCGCAGGATCATCTGCGGATTCTATCGGGGCTTTATGGAGTATTGCGTCCGCTCGATATGATTCAGCCGCACCGCCTGGAGATGGGAACCAAGCTGGAGAATCCGCGCGGAAGTGATCTCTATGCCTTCTGGAAGACGGAAAATGCCCCGCTGATCAATGAGGCTGCCAGGGCAGCGGAAGGCCCCATCATCAATCTTGCCTCAAACGAGTATTTCTCTTCGGTGGATACGGCACAACTGGAGTACCCGCTGGTGACGCCGGTATTCAAGGACCAGAAGAACGGGGTCTACAAGATCATCAGCATCTTTGCCAAGCGGGCGAGAGGGATGATGTGTGACTTTGTGATTCGCAACCGGCTGGAGCAACCGGAGCAGCTCAAGGACTTTTCGGCGGCAGGGTATCGGTTTGTCGAGTCGGAGTCGGATGACAAGACTTTGACCTTCAGGCGTGACGAGACGGACCGTTAGAACGCGCCTTGGAAGATCCGGATTCCCCGCTCTGTAGCGACACCGTCCAGCGGCACGTCCCAGCAGTTGTGCTTGATCTTTTCCACCTCCTGAAAGGCGTGTGCAACGCCCAGCAGAAAGGGACGCCTGCGACCGGTGAGACGTCTCCTGTAACCGAAGGTACGGTCATAGTAGCCGCCACCCATCCCCAGGCGGTTGCCGAAGCGATCAAAGGCAACCAGTGGCATCAGTACCAGATCCAGGCTCCAGACCGGGATGGGTTTGGGAGGAAATAATGGGGGTTCGGGAATTCCATAGCGGTTCGGCGCCAGTGGCTGATCCCATTCCAATGGGGCGAACCAGAGGCGGTTGCCATGCAGTTGGTTGAGTACCGGGAGGAAGCAGTGACGCCGCATCTGCATGGCGCTGTCCAGGATCATCCCCGGGTCCAGTTCTCCATCGTTGGAGACAAACCCGGCAATGCGTCGACTGCGCTGGAAGAGGGTGTGGCTGGTTACATGGCTGCAGAGGTCTGTTGCACGCACACTGTTTTCGCGCTCGGATAGCGTGTTGCGTTGCTGGCGGATTGATTTGCGAATTTCTGCCGGTGTTGGCATTGAGAGGGGAAAATTAGGTGGTGTCTACCGCAGGTACCGGTCGGGTCTGCGTCCCTGAACCGTATAGTTCAAGGGGGGGAACCTGAATCTGAGAATTAGGCTTTCCGATAAACGGACCTGCACACATCCCAGATAAGATCGGCTCCCGGGGGTATCATTCTAAGGACCAGAGAATCGAGTCCCGGTGATCAAGTACCGCAGTAGACACCAAAATCTTATATGTACATAAGCTACACCATTCGGGGTCAAAAGGCAATGCCAAAGGGGACTTTTAACCTAGAAAACGCGGTTGAGCGCGAAAAAGACGCGTAACACTACGAGCAGTGCTCGAGGTCATCTAAGGTTAAGATATTCATGTGCATGGTGAATTTATAAATCGCGTGGTCACCTTATTGGTGATGAGCG
>CAYFOR010000079.1:0-13609 GCA_964344785.1 uncultured Piscirickettsiaceae bacterium | reverse complement strand
TGTTTTATGCAGTCAAATGAGTTTTTGGCCTGTAACGTTGGGACACCAGTGATCAGGGATACGAGTTTATGGAGGTGGTCAAAGCCAAAAATATCAAGGATGCCATTAAGATCGCTCGTAAAGAAGAGAGGCAAGAATAGTATGCGCAACCAAGGGCGGTACACTACCGGCCTTGATAAACCATCACTCACGATATAGAAGGTCGTCTTGATCACATGACACAAGCGGCATATACTTTTACATATGCCATTATCTGGAACCAATCATGAGCAGTGAGCGAACCGTTAGTCTATTTCGCAATGGGCGCAATCAGGCCGTGCGCATCCCCAGGGAGTTTGAGCTTGATGGAGACCAGGCGCTCATCAGAAAAGATGGAAATCATCTGGTCATTGAGCCGATCAGAAAGGGAAAACTATTGAAATTGCTACAAACATTGGAACCGATAGACGAAGAGTTTCCAGATGTTGACGGGCAGAACATCCCTCTAGACGATATTGAGCTGTGAGCAGCCATCAATATCTTCTGGATACAAACATCCTGTCAGACCTGGTCAGAAACCCACAAGGGGTGATAGCCAGGCAGATTGCAATCGTTGGGGAGGATCAAATCTGTACCAGTATTGTTGTCGCCAGTGAGCTGAGGTATGGAGCAGCCAAACATGCACTTCAAAGCGGATCAAAACGACTGGTAGAACGAGTCGACCTGATTCTATCCGCACTCGATATCCTTCCGCTGGATCAACCTGTCGACAAGGAATATGGAACAATTCGTTCAAAACTGGAGCAATTGGGGACACCAATTGGCCCCAATGATCTATTGATTGCCGCCCAGGCATTGAGCAACAACCTGACGATCGTGACCGCAAATACGAGAGAGTTTGACCGAATAACCGATATCGATACCGTCAACTGGTTTAATCTGAAATAGCTCAGACCTGAAAGCTGAAATTCTGCCAATTAACCCCTCACTCACGGGGAAACAGTCGGTTTTCTGCGCCGTCTGCGCCGTTTTTTCTTCGGAGCCCCCGCCTTTTCTACCGAAGCAGTTGAGGAGTCTTGCCGGTCACCCGATTTTCTGCGGGCCGGTTTTTTCTTTTTGTTCCCACCTGCAGCTCTTTTGGCCTGCCCCTTCTTGCCCTTCTGGATTGGTTCCGGTTCGATTGATTCATCCACCTCGTAGCCGGGCATCACCTGTATCGGAAGCTCACGTTTCAACAGTCGCTCAATATCCTTCAACAGGCCCAGCTCATCCACACAGACCAGCGACATCGCCTCCCCCTCATTACCAGCGCGCCCGGTGCGACCAATACGGTGGACGTAGTCTTCCGGTACATTGGGCAGCTCGAAATTGACCACGTGGGGAAGCTGATCGATATCCAGACCACGGGCTGCGATATCGGTTGCCACCAATACCCGGACACGGCCCGCCTTGAAACCGGCCAGTGCACGGGTGCGCGCCCCCTGACTCTTGTTGCCATGAATGGCTACCGCAGCCAACCCATCCCTTTCCAGTTGCTGGGCAAGACGATTGGCGCCATGCTTGGTGCGGGTGAAGACCAGCACCTGTTGCCAGTTGTTCGCACCAACCATATGAGAGAGCAGTTCCCGCTTGCGTCGCTTATCCACCTGGTAGACCACTTGCCTGACCGTTTCGGCAGCGGTATTGCGACGAGCCACTTCGATCATCTCCGGCTCATGCAGCAGACTACCGGCAAGCTGTTTGATCTTCTGGGAATAGGTGGCTGAGAACAGCAGATTCTGGCGATCCTTGGGAAGCAGCTTGATCACCCGCTTGATGTCATGGATAAACCCCATATCCAGCATCCGGTCCGCTTCATCCAGAATCAACAACTCCACATGCGAAAGATCGGCCGTACCCTGCCCTGCATGATCCAGCAGCCGCCCTGGTGTCGCCACCAGAATATCTACGCCATGCCGCAGTTTATTGACCTGCGGCCCCATTTTGACACCACCGAAAATGACGGTGGAGCGTAACGGCAGATAGCGCCCATACTGCACCACACTCTCTCCCACCTGCGCCGCCAGTTCACGAGTTGGGGTCAATACCAGTGCGCGTATCGGACGGTTCCCTTTACCCTGTGCATGGCGATGCAACAACTCCAGCATGGGTAGCGTAAATCCGGCCGTCTTGCCGGTTCCGGTTTGTGCGCCGGCGAGGATGTCCCGCCCCTGCAGGATGACCGGGATGGCCTGTTTCTGAATGGGCGTCGGTTGATGATAGCCCTGCTTGTCGAGCGCACGCAGGATTTCGGCCGAGAGGCCCAGTGTTTCAAAAGACATGAAGGGATCTACTCCTGATCCCACTCTGGCACACTACGGAAACGTGCTACGGTACAGAACGGGTGTTGTCAATGGGATCAGAACAGCAGGCATTCAGGCCTGCTGCATGATGGTTACACCTGACCGAACAGGTGCAAGGCGGGCATCATACCAGAATCAAGTTATTCGCGCTCTTCAATCCATGCCATCTGGATCGCCTCCAGCACCTTCTCTCCACCTCGATGAGGGTCATCGGCAAACTCTTCCAGATCGACAATCATCTGATGCAGATCAACAAAATTGATCTTCAAAGGGTCCAGATCAGGGAATGCCTCATCCAGCTCGATTGCGATATCCTGCACATCCGTCCAGCGTAGATCCATGATCAACTCCTCCAGTTAATGGCTCTCGGAAACCATATTGATGGTGTATTTGGGAATCTCAACCACCAGATCCTCATCGGTAACGACCGCCTGGCAACTGAGGCGGGAATCCGGCTCCAGCCCCCAGGCCTTGTCGAGCAGGTCATCCTCCACCTCATCGCTCTCATCCAGTGCGTCGAACCCTTCTCGAACATAGCAGTGGCAGGTGGTACAGGCACAACTCTTTTCGCAGGCGTGCTCCAGCTCAATCTGGTTGGCCAACAGCGCGTCGAGGATCGAAGCACCCGGCTCCGCTTCAATCACCGCCCCTTCCGGGCAGAGCTCTTCGTGTGGGAGCACGATAATCTGGGTCATGATGTAATTTCCTCTATATTCTTCCCTGAAAGCACCTGTTGCACCGAACGGTCCATGCGGCGTGCCGCAAAAAACTCGCTATCCCTGTTCAGCTCTTCAATTTTCTTCTCGATTGCACGAGGATCATTCCCTTGAGCAGCCTCTTTCAACGCTGCAAGCTGCTGCATCAGGTTGGCCAACTCCGCCGCATTCAGTAGTGCCTCGCCATCCTGGGCCAGTGCCGACTCCATCGCCTCAATGGCACGCTTCGCCTCAACCTGCTGCTCTCGCAACATACGGGCATCGCGATCCGCCTCGGCATACCGGAAGGAGTCCTTGAGCATGGTCTCCACCTCGCCATCGCTCAGGCCATAGGAGGGGCGCACCTCAACCTCTGCCTGTACTCCACTGGTCTCTTCACGCGCCGAGACCGAGAGCAAACCGTCGGCATCGACCTGAAAGGTGACCCGGATACGTGCCGCACCGGCCACCATCGGCGGAATACCGCGCAGTTCGAAACGGGCCAGTGAGCGGTTGTCGGCCACCAGCTCCCGTTCTCCCTGCACCACATGGATCGACATCGCCGTCTGACCATCCTTGAAGGTGGTGAATTCCTGGGCACGTGCGACCGGAATGGTGGTATTGCGCGGGACCACCACCTCGCTCATCCCTCCCATGATTTCCAGTCCCAGTGAGAGTGGCGTGACATCCAGCAGCAGCAGTTCTCCATCCTTCTTGTTGCCCACCAGAATATCGGCCTGTACCGCTGCACCGATCGCCACCACCCGCTCCGGATCAATCTCGGCCAGTGGGGTTCTGTCAAAGAAATCCTCAACCAACTGCTGGACCAACGGCACTCGTGTGGAGCCACCGACCAGTACCACTTCAGAGACTTCGCTCTTGTCCACTGCGGCATCGCGCAGGGCACGACGAACAATACGCAGGGTTCTCTCCACTACAGGGGTAATCAGCCCATTGAGCTGCTCCTGTGTCATCACTCCGCTCCATTGTCGTCCCTGGTGGCTCAAATCGAGGGTGATCTCAGTCAGTGAGGTCAGCCGCTCCTTGGCACTGCGTGCCTCTCTCAACAGATATTTGAACAGTGAAGGCTCTGCCTCCATCCGTTCTGCGACCCCCATCGCCTCCCCCATCCACTGGGCAATGGCATGATCCATATCATCACCACCGAGTACGGCATCGCCCCCGGTCGAGAGCACTTCAAACACCCCTCTTGTCAGCCTTAATATGGAGATATCAAAGGTTCCTCCACCAAAATCATAGATCGCATGAATCCCCTCTGGCTGGCTATCAAGGCCATAGGCCACGGCCGCTGCAGTCGGCTCGTTGAGTAACCGCATTACATTCAGGCCAGCCAGCTTGGCAGCATCCTTGGTCGCCTGACGCTGGGCATCGTCAAAGTAGGCGGGAACGGTCACCACCACCCCTTCCAGGTCCCCGCCAAGTGTCTCTTCGGCACGCCCCTTCAATATCTTCAGAATCTCGGCCGAAACCTCAATCGGGGTGACTGGACCTGCTGTCGTCTCAATCCGTGGTACCGACCCCTCCGATGGGGTAAAACGGTAGGGAGACTGCCCCGGAATCGCCGCCAGCTCATCAGCCTGTTTGCCGATAATCCGTTTGACCGATGAGAGCGTATTGAGTGGGTCCTCTACCGCCATTTCACGTGCGGCATGCCCCACCAGCGGCGCTTTCCCTTTTTCCCGGTAGTGCACCACAGAGGGGAGGATATGTGCCCCGGAGGTATCCTGCAGGGTCTCGGCGATACCACTACGCACCGAGGCAACCAGGGAATTCGTTGTTCCCAGGTCAATGCCTGCGGCCAGGCGGTGTTGATGTGGAGCCGTTGCCTCTCCAGGCTCTGAAATCTGTAATAGTGCCATTTTACAAAATGTTATAAATAATTCTTAAACAAGATCATCAATCATGGATTCCGCCTGATGAGCCAGCCGGTAGAAGAATTGCATCTGTTGAACTGCAGATTTGGCAGCATCCTGGTCGTGCTGCCACAGGGTTGAAAACTGACGTCCGCGCTGGCGAATCTGTGCCTCCATCTTCTCCACAAACTGTTCCAGTGCGGTCACTGCATCCGCCGACTGTTGCGCCATCTCCAACTCTTCACGCAGCTCCATCTGCTCCATCAGAAATTCCGGGTCACGCAACGTTTCGCTATCACTCCCCAGATCGGTCCCATGCAGTTCCAATAGATAACGGGCGCGTGCGATCGGGTCCCGCAGAACGTGGCTCCCTTCATTCACCCGGGATGCCATCTGCAACGAGAGTCTCCGCTCCTGCTCCGATGCGTGTGCAAAGCGGTCAGGATGAAACTGCTGCTGCAACAGCCGGTATTGGCTGGAAAGCTGCCCCTGCTCCACCTCATAGCCTACCGGCAGACCAAACAGCTCGAAGTAGTTGGTGGTCAGATCCATATCACAGCCGATGTCTGATCAGACGTTGAAGCTCTCACCACAACCACAATTGTTTTTCACATTGGGGTTATTGAACTTGAAGCCTTCATTCAACCCCTCCTTACCATAGTCGAGTTCAGTACCGTCGAGGTACACCATGCTTTTGGGGTCCACAATCACCTTGACCCCATCACACTCGAAGACCTGATCCTCTTCCTGCAGCTCATCCACAAATTCAAGTACGTAGGCCATCCCTGAACAGCCGGAGGTCTTGACGCCCAGTCGCAACCCTACGCCTTTCCCACGGTTGTCAAGAAAGGCCTTGACCCGCTCTGCCGCCGGTGTAGTCATGGTAATCGCCATTATTCTGTTCCTTATCCTAAATCTTGACCGATCTTCAACCCGACACCGATGAACGTATCCAGGCCATCATACCGATATGGGGGGGCACCGCCCCCTTTTCAATACCTCAATGGAGGTAATCCGGAGGAGAACTCAGTGAGCAGCCCACTGCACGGTGGAGAGATCGACCCCATCCTTGAACATATCCCACAACGGGGAGAGATCCCGCAGCTTGCCAACCTTGGACTTGACCAGCGCAACGGCCTCGTCCACCTCGTTCTCCGTGGTGAAACGTCCCAGGGTAAAACGGATCGAACTGTGTGCCAGCTCATCATCCCTGCCGATGGCCCGCAGCACATAGGAGGGCTCCAGACTGGCCGAGGTACAGGCTGAACCGGAAGAGACGGCAAGATGGTTGATCGCCATCATCAACGACTCGCCTTCAACATAATTGAAACTGACATTGATATTGCCCGGAACGCGGTGGTCGAGATCTCCATTGACGTAGACCTCTTCCATATCCTCAATACCCGCCAGAAAACGGTCACGCAGCTTCTCCAGACGCACCGTCTCCCCGGCCATCTCTTCTCTTGCGATACGGAACGCCTCTCCCATCGCGGCAATCTGATGAACCGGCAGGGTACCGGAGCGCATTCCGCGCTCATGGCCACCACCATGCATCTGTGCCTCCAGCCGAACCCGCGGTTTGCGTCGGACATAGAGTGCCCCAACCCCTTTTGGTCCGTAAACCTTATGTGCCGAAAATGACATCAGATCAACGTTCATCCGGTTCACATCGATCTCGACCTTGCCTGCACTCTGTGCCGCATCGGAGTGAAAGAATATCTTGCGCTCGCGGGTAATCTTTCCGATCGCCTCCAGGTTCTGAATCACCCCAATCTCGTTATTGACGTGCATGATGGAGACCAGAATGGTGTCTTCACGAAGCGCCGCCTTGAGCTTCTCCGGGTCAATCAGACCATTGTTGTCCGGCTCCAGATAGGTCACCTCGAAACCTTCCCGCTCCAGATAGCGACAACTGTCCAGCACCGCCTTGTGCTCGGTGGCAGAGGTCACGATGTGTTTTCCCTTCTTGTGATAGAAGCGGGCGATGCCCTTGATGGCCAGGTTATCTGACTCGGTTGCACCAGAGGTCCAGATGATCTCTTTCGGATCGGCCCCGATCAGATCGGCCACCTGATTTCGCGCCAATTCCACCGCCTCTTCCGCCTCCCAGCCATAGGCATGCGAGCGCGAAGCCGGATTTCCGAACTTGGTATCTGCCGTCAGATACTGCACCATCACCTCGGCCACACGCGGATCAACCGGTGTGGTGGCAGAGTTATCAAGATAGATTGGCCGCGCATCAGAGTGTGTCATACATTTCTTCCTGTTCAATAAAACCGAGAATCCTTCCCCTTCTCATTGCAAGTGCTTACCCTATTGTACTACGTTTCAGGCGACTGCCTCCCATGTGGTTAGAGAAGGGCTCAAAATCTGCCGTAGTTGCACCAGAAAGTAGTCAATCTGCTCAACCGTGACATCCCTGCAGAGGCTGATCCGGATGGCGTTGCGTGCACGCTGCGGATCAACACCCATCGCCGACAAGGTACGACTTGGTGCCGTTTTGCCCACCTGACAGGCAGAGCCGCTTGAAAGCGCAATGCCCTGCCGATCCAACTGCATCAGCAGCGTCTCCCCCTCCATTGCAGAGACCAGACACATCACGGTGTTGGGAAGGCGCTCTGCCTGTTGTGCAACAATCTCTACCCCGGAAATCTGCATCAAGCCCTGTTCGAGATGGTGCCGACAGTGCTGCAGACGCTCAATCCGCTGCTGCAACTGCGAGCGAGCCAGCTCTGCAGCGGCACCAAAACCGACAATGGCCGGGACATTCTCGGTACCGGCACGCACACCACGCTCCTGTCCACCGCCTGTCATCTGCGGAACCAGCCTGGCAGATGGCTCGACAACCAGTGCGCCCACCCCCTTCGGGCCATAGAGCTTGTGAGCGGAAAGCGTTACACAATCGGCCTTGAGTTCATCGAAGTCTAGATCGATCTTTCCGGCCGCCTGCGTTGCATCGAGATGCAGTCTTGCACCACATCGTTCTGCCAAGTGCTGTATCGGTGCAAGCGGCTGGATCACACCGGTCTCATTGTTGGCTACCATGGTTGAAATCAGGGCAGGCGCTCGGCGGGCAGCGATTTCGATCGCCTCATCCGTAATCCGTCCCAATCTGTCCACTACCAGCTCATCCATCTGCCAGCCCTGAGCAACCATGGCATCCACCGCGCCAAACAGACTGGGGTGTTCGGTCGCGCCAACAGCAATCACGCCCGGCTGCTGCACTGTTTCTGCCATACCACGGATGGCAAGGTGGTTGGCCTCCGTACCACTGGCGGTGAAGATAACCTGTTTCGGTGTGACTCTCAGAAGCTGAGCAACCTGCTCCCGTGCCTGTTCAACGGCTTGCCTTGCCATGCGACCAAAACGGTGCGAGGAAGAAGGGTTTCCCATACGCACCCCCCAATAAGGGGCCATTGCATCCACCACCTCGGGTGCAACCGGGGTCGTCGCATTACAGTCCAGATAGAGTTCCATCGCATCACACCTGAATCCTGCAAATGAACGTACAGGATTCAGCCAGCAAGGAATATCAGGGCTCAGGCCGCCTCGGCCTGAGTCTGCTGACCAAGACCGGGAGTTGCACAGTTCTTGGTCTTCAGGATCTTGTCATCACTGGTGAGGTCTCCCAGAGAGATCCCTGACAGAAAGACCTTGATCTGTTCACTCAGATCCGTCCAGAGATCGTGCGTCAGACAGCTGCGATCCCCCTGACAGTTCCCCTCTCCCTTGCAGCGACGAACATCAATCACTTCATCGACCGCAAGGATAATCTGGGTAATGGAGATATCCGAGGCTTCCAGCGCAAGCTGATAGCCGCCACCCGGCCCCCGCGAGCTTTTGACCAGCCCCTGTTTTCTCAGTTTGGAGAAGAGCTGCTCCAGATAGGAGAGCGAGATCTCTTGTCGGCCGGAAATTTCCGAGAGCGTAATCGGTCCACGGCTCTCGTTGATCGCCAGATCCAACATCGCCGTCACCGCATATCTTCCCTTTGTTGTCAGTCGCATAACTTCCCCTTCTTGAACCTGAAAAAAGACCTATATCACAGTATGGGTATACTGTGCAATAACAGAGCAAAAAGGTCAAGTTATTTCATCGGCTATTTTAGATAGACCGTCTGGCCCCTGGTTGGCTCATCATCCACCTGAACCGCACAATCCTCTTTTTCGCATTCGGTATCGCAATCTTGCTTGCGGATTGCACAGGAGACCTTCAATTCTGGAAGATCCACCCCCTCGATCTCACCACCAATCTGCTTGATTGCATCACACATCTGCTCCATCTGGCTGTCCATCGCATGAACATGGTCGAGGATGCAGTTGATCGCATTGGCGACCGGATCAGGCATCTCGCTGGCGGTCCCGTAGGCATCAAAACCGATCTTCTTGGCGAACTCCTGTACCTGGGGATCAACCTGCTTCTTGCGTTGAATGATTCGGCCAGGGATGCCGACAATCGTGGTACCACTGGGCGCATCCTTGACGACCACGGAGTTGGAGCCCACACGAACCCCATCTGCCAGGGTAATCGGCCCCAATACCTTGGCACCGGCACCAACCACCACATTGTTGCCCAGTGTCGGGTGGCGTTTTCCCTTGTCCCAGCTGGTCCCTCCCAGGGTGACGCCATGGTAGAGCGTACAGTCATCACCGATTTCCGTGGTCTCGCCAATCACCACGCCCATGCCATGATCGATGAAAAAGCGCCGACCGATCTGTGCACCCGGATGGATCTCGATCCCGCTCACCCAGCGCGCCCAGGTCGAGAACCAGCGCGCCAACCACTTCAACCCCCAACACCAGAGGCGATGATTCATACGGTGTGCCAACACCGCAAAAACCCCCGGATAGGAGGTAATGATCTCAAAACTGTTGCGTGCAGATGGATCGCGTTCAAAAACGCACTGAATATCCTCTCGGATTCGCTCAAACATGAACAACTTCAACTCAATGGCAGATCAGACTGGGGAGGCGCATTATATACTCAAAGCCGTTGGAATTTCCGCAAGGTGGCGAGCGAATCCCCGGAAGCATGGATCAACCATATGGCGGGGGTGTGCAGGCGTAGCCGACACAACGAAAATTTCAAGTGCGAAGAGTATACCCTGTTGATCACGCGCCCGTAGACAACATGGATCACGAACGCTGTGCAGACGTCTCCACGGATGTAAGAATCCCCCGCAGAATGTTGATCTCGTTCTGATCCACATCCGCACGATTGAACAGCCTGCGCAGACGGCGCATCACCTGGCGCGGATTCTCCGGATCGAGAAAGCCGGTCGTGGTGATGGTACGCTCAATATGCTCGAAAAGCCCTTCCATCTCATCGGCGCTGGCCAGTGGATGACGCCGCTCTGAAGCACTCTCCCCAATGGCGGACTGTTCAGTATCGATACGCTGCACCATCAACTCATAGGCAAGGACCTGAACCGCCGCTGCCAGATTGAGGGAGGAGTACGTCTCACTGGTCGGAATCCGCATCAGTGTATTGCAACGATCTAATTCACCATTGGTAAGCCCGGAGTCTTCCCGCCCGAACAGCACTGCCACCGTACCGTGCCGGGACTCCTGCAGAATCTTTTCGGCACACGCCTCCGGGATTAACTCGGGGATATAGAGGCTTCGTGGGCGGGCACTCGTTCCAATCACCACGTTGCACCCCTCAAGTGCCTGATCCAGCTCCTGATGAACGGTCGCATGCATCAGGATATCATCCGCACCCGAGGCCCTTGCAGTGGCCTCTGCACAGGGAAAACGGGCCGGATTGACCAGCGCCAGTTGATCCAGTGCCATATTCTTCATGGCACGCGCGGTGGCGCCAATATTTCCCGGATGGGAGGTTTCCACCAATACAATTCTAAGATCAATCTGCTTCATATCTGCGATGTTATCATGCAGTGAACCAACCACTGCGATAGAATGCCGCTTTTCCAGCCACGAGTATTGTTCCATGAACCCCATGCTCAACACCGCAATCAAGGCGGCGCGCCGTGCAGGTTCGGTCATCCTCCGCTCGATGGACCGCCTCGACAGTATCCAGATCCAGACCAAAGAGAAGAATGACTTCGTCTCTGAGGTGGACCGTAATGCCGAGGCCGAGATCATACAGATCCTGCGCCACGCATACCCCAATCATGCAATTCTTGCGGAAGAAAACGGAACCATTGACGGCAACGATTTCCAGTGGATCATCGACCCGCTGGATGGCACCACCAACTACCTCTATGGGTTTCCTGTTTTTGCCGTTTCCATCGCCCTGGCACATAAGGGGGAACTGGTTCAGGCAGTCGTCTATGACCCGCTGAGGGATGAGCTCTTTACTGCCGGTCGGGGTGATGGTGCCATGCTGAACAACCGCCGCCTCCGTACCACAGCGCGCAAGGGGCTCGATGCTGCACTGTTGGGCACAGGCTTTCCCTTCAAGTCGCAGGAGTATCTGGAGCCATACATCGATACCTTCCGGGCACTGGTTCCAGAAACCGCAGGCATTCGCCGAGCCGGTTCCGCTGCAATCGACCTCGCCTACGTGGCTGCAGGTCGATTGGATGGCTTCTGGGAGTTCGCACTCAACCCCTGGGATATGGCCGCTGGAGCACTGCTGGTCAGTGAGGCGGGCGGGGTCTGCACCGACTTTGGTGGTGGCAGCGACTATTTGCAGAGCGGCAATATCGTTGCCGGAGGTCTTCAGGTTCAACAGGCAATACTGAACACGATCCAGCCGTTGGTCTCCCACGCTGTCACCAAATAGAGGCCGATACCACCCTCTCTCTTTCAGTTATTTGAGAATATGCGATTGAACTCCTGTCAATCATCACGACAGTTACACCGTTCAATATACAGGCTCTATGTGTACTTTCGCCTGATTCATCTATTGCCGATACCGGCTATTTCAGGAGTGGGATTCAGCTCTTCCATCAGCACCTGATTCAACCAAGGGGGTTGATCTAAACTGTCACCAGAACCGCTTCCTTGATCACATGAACGGCATCATATAGCGCACCCTCATCAATCATGATTTCTTCAAGCGCGCTCCTGTATGCCTGTTCTCCTTCTGCCTTGATCTTGATAGAAGGATGCGCCTCTTTTCCAACCAGATAATTGCTCACCCTCAATATCGAAACCAAAGCCCGGAGGTCGACTGATTCATCACTCTTGCATTCAGACAGGTCAATGGTGTGCGAGAAGAGAATGGCGTTGCAAATCTGTTCAGGAAGTTCCCATTTCCTTGCCAATACATAGCTAACCGCCATATGTGTGGTCTTGAAGACCCTTCGATCAAAATCCAGTATGGATTCGACAACTGAATGGGTATGACGATATATCTCGTTATATCGACTGTTTTTCATCATGCAAATCAAGGCCCCGGCATCCTGAAACAGCCCTGCAAGAAACGCGTCTTCTGGCGAGACACCAACCACCGCATGGGAAAGGATTTCAGATGTGACCGCGGTTACATGTGCCTGATCCCAGAAATTTTCATAGCTCTCTTCCGCTTCTCCAAACGAGTTCCTGAGTGCTGAGGCCAATAACGCATTTTTCAGTCTTTTCAGCCCCAATATGACGACTGCCTGGGGAATGGAACTGATCTTGTGCTTGAAACCACATGCAGCAGAATTGACCAGTTTCAGGAGAGTGGCAGAGAGCCTGATGTCCCGCGAGATAATCTCTGAAATGTTTTTTGTATCCGGCTCATGTTTCATCAGCTCTTGCTGTAGCGAGAGCACTGCCTCGGGTATAGCCGGAAAGTCGATACTGTCAACCAATGTTTTTGCGTAGGCCAGCTCCTCATCAGATGGAAAAAATGATTTATCCCTAACGGCAGGCGCAGGTGCTCTGGCAACCACTGCCTTCTGCCGCTTGATGTACTGCTGCTTGAGCGCCATCAACTTTTCAGGCTTGACCGGCTTCACCAGATAGCCGGCAACACCCAGATTTGCAATTTCACGGACCAACGTGGGAATGACATCGCCACTGTTCATGCAAATGAACGAGTCAGAATCCTGCTCACGTATTTTTCGCAATACTTCTACCCCATTCAGGTGGGGCATATTGATATCCAATATTGTGATATCCGGCTTATGTTTCCAGTAAAGATCCAGTGCCTCCTCACCATCATGGGCAACCGCGACAACGTCACACTGCTGATGTTGCGCAAGTGTCTTCATGGTTACCCTCATCACCGGGTCATCATCAGCAATCAATACTGTTGGACTAGTATCACTCATTGATTGGGCATTCTAATTCATACACAACAACTGTAGAAATATTTATATGCGCTCTACAGCTGAACCGTTACTTTCCACCATTTGGCCAAATATATAGAGAATCACCAATTTTGACACAGAATGACCTTGTAGTAACAGTTTGGCCTATACAACACAATTATGTTATTATAAACTAATATTACTCAACAATGTTTACGCTTGATTACCACAAGAGAGCGATGGTGGAGGTGAAATACCCATGGATAAGATTGTTTTCGACAAAAAGTTGCACAGTGTTGGATATCCCGATATGGATCAACAACATATGAAGATTATCGACCTAATCAATCGATCTATCGAACTTGATCTTGGTGAGTGCTCCAAGGCTGAAGCCAAGGATCTGTTGACCGAGATGCTGGACTACTCCTGGCAACATTTCGAAGCCGAAGAGAGCTTGCTGTCTAATTCTACTTTGTCAGATTACCCAAGACCTGCCATCTGATCGTCAACCAACTG
>CAYFOR010000078.1:0-13661 GCA_964344785.1 uncultured Piscirickettsiaceae bacterium | reverse complement strand
AATAGAGGGCGCGCCTCCTTGTTTTATGGGTTATTTGGTGAATAAGGCGGGATAAAGGAAAACCAGAGATTGTCTGGATTGCACTTCTTCCAGTGGTTGTCTTTGCGGCGCTGGATGCGTATTACCTTGCTTTAGAGAAGTCGTTTAGGAACTCGTATAATGACTTTGTTGCGAAGTTGCATGAGAACAGGTTGGTGGTCTCAGATTTGTACTCAGTAATACCAACGGGAGGAATGTCTGGTTTGCAGTTTGAGTCCTTCAAGTCCTTCTCGGTATGGGGGTTCTACTGTTCACTTGGGGTACTTATATATGTGGCAAAGGTTGTAATTGTTGGGTAGTAATGGGGATCTTTAGGGAAGGAATGTGGTGGAACCATGGTAACTGGTTGAAATAAAAATTTTGAATGATAAAACTTTACAAAGATCTTACAAAGTCAAAAATAAATTTTGGAATTCAACATGTTGCAACAATTCAATAATCGAGTGGGAATAATTGTTCCAGTAAAGACATGATCGGTTCCCAAGCCACGAAAGGGATACATGCCCTTGCTCGTTTTTCACCGAAGGTTGTGGAATGTGGCGTCTGGAGTGATGGCAGCAATCTCACCGCCATTGAAGCATATCCTTCGGCCTGCAAGCGTTCAGACACCATATAGATTGCGAGGATGCTCTAACCTGCGCCTTGGTAGCCAGTCTATTTGCGGAAAAGCGGAATGCTCTTATGCCACCACAGGCTGACATTTGCCCAAGCGAGGGCTGGATATGGGTGCCCAAGGATGCTTTTGCTTTGAATGCGGAATCATCGTGCTGCACATAGTGCTATGGATCTGCTAAGCTCATGCTTCATAAAAACAATATTGTTTATCTGAAAAAATTAAGTATTATACTGTGTCACAAGGTATTGAAAATAAAATTATTTCACGGATATATGGTCGCGGTAGGGGCTGGGCCTTTACCAAGACTGATTTTGTGACCGAATTTAGTGAGGACAATGTCCACCAGGCACTCTCCAGCCTGACCAAGGCAGGTAAGATCCGCCGTGTCTGTCGAGGGGTCTACGACTATCCTCACTATAGTGAGCTACTGGAACGTCAATTGAGCCCGGATCTCGATCAGGTGGCTCATGCTCTGGCGCGCAAATTCAACTGGCGTATTCAGCCTTCCGGTGATGCGGCTCTAAACCTGCTGGGCCTTTCCGTCCAGGTTCCGGGGCGCTGGGTTTACCTCTCCGACGGCCCAGGCCGCGAGTACGACATAGGAGACCATTCACTGGTTTTCAAGAAATCCGCCTTGAAGGATGTGGGCTTCAAATACAGGGAGAGTGGTCTGGTGGTGCAGGCCCTGAAAGCGTTAGGCCGGGAGCATGTGAACCAGAAAGTGGTCGAGCGTATCAGCCAGCAGCTGGAGTCGAAAATGTGTGGCCGTATCCTCCGGGATACCCGTTCGGTCACCGGTTGGGTCTATGAGGCCATCAAACGGATCTGCAAGGAGGCTGGCTGATGGACAGGGTTGCCCGGCTTCCTGCGCAGCAACGTAGCGAGCTGTTTTCAGAGACGGCGATGATGCAGAAGGGCACTACACCAGCCGTTGTCGAAAAGGATTTTTGGGTAACCTGGGTACTGAATCGACTGTTCCGGGAGCCGGATCTTGCACGTCTGTTGATGTTCAAAGGTGGTACCAGTCTGTCGAAGGTTTATGGTCTGATTGAACGTTTTTCGGAAGATATCGATCTGGTTCTCGACTGGCGTCTTTTGGGAGAAGTTGACCCCTTGGCCGAACGCTCCAAAACCAAACAGGCTCAGTTGAATACGGCGATCAATGAGCAGGCAATAAAGTACATTGGTGGTGAGTTGTTGAGGTTGGTCGAAGCTGTACTTGACGGTGTGTGTGGCTGTTGTGTGCACGTTGATGATCCATTTGTGATTGATATCAACTATCCCGCAGCTTTTCCAGATGATTATCTCCGTTCCAAGGTGCGCCTGGAAATTGGACCACTGGCATCATGGCTGCCTCATGAAAGTCGTAGGATCAGCTGCTATGCAGCAGAGGCATTTCCCAAGGTGTTTGAACAGCGAGAATGTACTGTCAAAGTCATCAAGGCGGAACGAACATTTTGGGAGAAGGCGACGATTCTGCACCATGAAGCCCATCGTCCCGAAGGAAGAGCACAGCCACCTCGTTATTCTCGCCACTATTACGATCTGGCCAGGATGACCCAATCACCGGTAAAGGAGCAGGCTTTGGCTGATTTGGAGTTGCTGTCCAGTGTAGTGGCGTTTAAACAGCGATTCTATCCTCGGGGCTGGGCCAGATACGATCTGGCGAAACCGGGTACTTTGGTGCTGGTGCCGGAGGGCCATGTGCGGGCATCGGTCAGGTCTGATTATCGTGCAATGGGTAACATGATCTTTGGCGAGGTGCCTGATTTTGAGCAGATTCTGATGGTGCTTCGGGCACTGCAAGAAGAGATCAATTCTTAATCAAATCATTGAGATTGAATTATAACTCATGTCTATCTTGCAATCGGATGAGAGTAGAGTGCATACTGACCGTGACTGGATGGTGCATGCACTGGAATTGGCCCACCATGCGCAGCAGTGTGGCGAGGTGCCTGTCGGGGCGCTGTTGGTAGCGGACGATGCGGTGCTGGGAGAGGGATGGAACAGCCCGATCGGCAGTATCGATCCAACGGCTCACGCTGAGGTCCGGGCCATCCGGGCGGCAGCAGAGTCTGTCGGTAACTACCGGCTGCCGGGAACGACTCTCTATGTCACACTGGAGCCGTGTCCGATGTGTGCCGGTGCGATTGTTCAGGCCCGTATTCAGCGGGTTGTTTTTGCAGCACATGACCCGCGAGCAGGCGCGGCAGGCAGCCAGTTCCAGTTACTGCAGAACAATGTGCTCAATCACCGCTGCGAGGTCACTGCAGGCGTTCTGGCCGAGGAGAGCAGTGCGCTATTGAAGGCGTTTTTTCAGCAGCGGCGTCAACGTTTGCAGCATACCCGTAGTTGATGGATGATCAGGTCAAGAACGGCTTTGGATGAGGCTTGTATAGATGTAATCCGTTGATTGTATCGGTAGTTATTGCATCTCTGTCATTGATTGGATAGATTACGCGGATATTAGTCTGTTTGAGAGGAGTGTAGTGGAGGAAATTAGCTGTTTAGATATCAATACCAGGATACTGGTTGTAGATGATGACCAGCGTGTAATTGACTCCTATCTGGAGATTCTGGCATCTGATCCGGCCCTGGAGCAGATTGAACAGATGCAGCACGAGCTTGGTGTTCGCATTCCCGAGAGTCATGGGGATGACAGCCTCTTGGACAGTTTTGAGGTTGACTCGGCCACTCAGGGAGAGCAGGCGCTGGAGTTGGCATTGCAGGCGGTCGAGGAGGATCGCCCCTATGCAGTGGCCTTTATCGATATTCGCATGCCACCGGGGTGGGATGGACTGGAGACCGCAAGACGGATTCGTGAAGCCGATGAGGATATCTATATCATCTTCGTTACGGCCTACTCCGACCACACGATTGATGAGATGCAACGGGCGGTATTGAAGAACACCCTGTATGTCAGTAAACCTTTCCACCAGGAGATGATCAAACAGATGGCCCGGACCTTCTGTATGGTCTGGTCGAATGAGCGGGACCTGATTGTGAGTCGGGATCGCATCCAGGATTACTCCAAGCAGATGGCGCATCAGGCCAGGCATGATGGATTGACCGGCCTCTACAATCGCGGTTTTCTCGACAATCAGCTCGATATCGAGGCGCGTCGATCACGACGAATTCACAATCCACTGGGAATTCTGATGATCGATATTGACTGGTTCAAGCTCTACAATGATGACCTTGGACACGTCGCAGGGGATGATGCACTGCGCCAGATTGCACAGTGCATCGCCGGGGCAGCCAAGCGTCCGGGAGACTTCACGGCCCGTTTCGGGGGGGAGGAGTTTTGTGTGGTCCTGCCCAACACCAACCGTGATGGTATTATCACCGTGGCGGAGATCATCCGATCTGCGGTTGAGGCGATGCAGATCGAGTTCAGTAACGATCTTGATATCCCCTGCCTGACGGTCAGTATCGGCGGAATCAGTCGCATACCACGGTCAACCGATAGTGGTGTCAGCATGACTGAAGAGGCGGATCAACTGCTCTATGAGGCCAAGAGCAGTGGCAAGAACAGGGTGGTGATCGGAGAGAACTTCTGACCGATTTGGTTGGCTGATGCCGGACTCAGCGTTGTTGCAGGATAACCTCTTCCAACGCTTGCAGTAGTTGCTGGATATACGTCGGCGACGGGGTCGTGACGCCCGATTTCATCTCCTGATCGATCTGCCGGGCAACCTCTGCAAGCTGTGGGAAACCGTAGGCAGCGGCTGTTCCCTTGATCATGTGTGCAATCGCACCAATCTGTTTCCAGTCATGCTCCTGGATCGACTGTTCGATCAATGCTCTCCTCTCTTCCATCATCTCGATGAACAGTTGCAGCATTTCGTCATCGATCAGATCGTCATCAAATGTCTCGTCGAAGTCGGACAGGGAGTCGTTCTGATCATCATCCACGCAGAGTGGCCGGTCGCTTTTTCGCAGGTATTTTGCAAGCATTCGTTCCAGGTCCGTGCGATTGATCGGTTTGCCCATAAAATCGTTGCAGCCGGCCTGCAGAAAGCGTTCCCGGTCGCTCGGCATCACATTGGCGGTCACGGCGATGATCGGGGGATAGTTGCCATGGGCACGGATGGTTTGTGAGGCCTCGATTCCATCCATTTCAGGCATCTGCATATCCATCAATATCAGATCGAACGCCTGTTTCCTGCTCAGCGCAACGGCCTCTTTTCCATTGTTGGCAAAAGTGACCGATGGTCCGATCGCCGTTACCATTTTTCGTTCGATCTGCTGCATTTCAGGCGAGTCTTCTGCAATCAGAACGCTTCCTTCAAGCTGGTATTCGATGACGCTGCCCTTCTGTTCCTGCTCGGTTTGTGCCCGTTTTTGATCCGATAATCGATAGGGCAGTTCGACGCGGAACAGACTACCCTGGTCCAGTTCGCTCTCTACCTCGATGGTACCGCCCATCTGCTGTGCCAGACAGTAAGAGATGTAAAGCCCCAGGCCACTACCACCAAAGCGGCGTGCAATGGCCTGATCTGCCTGCTCGAAGCGCCGAAAGAGGCGTTGGAGTGCCTCATCGGACATCCCGATCCCGCTATCCTCAATTTTGAAGATGAGCCGCTCTTCACTACATTCAACTGCGAAGTGGACACTGCCACTGTCGGTGAACTTCAAGGCATTGCCGACCAGGTTGATCAGAATCTGTCCGACTCGCTGTACATCGCCAATCAGCAGATGGCATAGCGGAATCTTGCGCTCGACCACAAACTGGAGTCCGGCATCTCTCATTTGGGTCTCGAACATCTGTTCGATCTCATCGATCAGGTGGTCCAGATCATAGGGAACCTCATGGATCGAGAACATGCCGGCCTCGATTTTGGAAAGATCCAGGATGTCGTTGATCAATGCCAATAGCCTACGGCCTGAGCTACTGATCGCCTTCACCATCAGCTGCTTTTCCTGAACGGTTTCCCGCTCTTCCAGAAGTTCGCAGTTGCCGATGATGACACTTAACGGGGTGCGCAACTCGTGACTCATGCTGGTCAAAAACTCATCCTTGGCACGATTGGCCGTTGCAGCCTCCTCTGCTGCCGTGCGCAACTGCTCTTCCAGTACCAGCCGACCACTGATATCCCGGAACACCGCAACAGAACCGATCAGTCGTTCCCGTTTGGCAATGCGCAGTGGTGCGGCGGTGAATTCGATCGGTATGAGTGTGCCGTCCTTATGTCGAAACCACTCATCGTCGGAGTGGTGACTGCCACCTCGGCTTGCCTTGAGATGGATTGGGCACTGGTCGGTGGGAATGGCGGTATTTTCATTTGAATGTGCATGGACCACTTCGTGGATATTCCTGCTTTTCAGCTCCTCAAACTGCCAACCGAGGATGCGCTCTGCAGCCTGGTTCATGAAGATCAGATGGCCCTGGGAGTCCAGTGCGTAGACCCCTTCCTCCATGCTGGAAGTGAGGCTTTCAGAGAACTGTTGTGCCGATACCAGCTCCTGATAGCTCAGGTTGAGACGGTGCTGGGTCTGTTGAATGGACTCCAGAAGCAAGCCAATTTCTCCTTTACCCGTCCGGATCGGTACCGGATGGTGAAAGTCACCATGACCGATCCGTTGCAATAGATAGACTGCCTGCTGAACGCCTCGAACTACACGTATGGTACTGCGAAAAGCGAGCAGTACCGCAATCAGCAGGGTGCCTCCTACCAGTGAGAGCATCTGGAAGGTATGTTGTCTACGCTCCCCGATCTGCCGGGTGATGGTTATTTTGGCGCGCTCCCGAATTTCCATTGAAAGCAGGTGCAGCAGTTCGATCGGATCGGTGCCTTCCTTGAAAAACTCCTCCGGTTGATAGTCAACCGTGGCCGTATCGATCAGTTCCCAGCGAACCAGGTCACGCAACTCCTGGATCTCACCAACCAGTTCGGTCATCAGCGAAATAAGCTGCTCATCCAGAATCTCGCGATCCTTTCCAAGCGCGTCACGCAACTGAACAAAGCGGCTCTCGGACTCCCACAGACCATGCTCCAGTTGGTTGATGATCTGTTCGATCAGATTGTTGGGATTCAGCTTGGTATTGTTGGCTGCCGCGTAGGCGAGCAGGCCACTGCCTGTGCCGCGTAGCCGGGCGATAGCCTCTCGCAGTTCGAGAATATCCTGTAACAGGATGGTCTCCATGTTGTTCTGTTCGGGCAGCAGGTTGAGGATGAGCTGGTTGAGGTGGGTGACAACATCACTCATCATCTGAAAAGAGAACTGCTCCCCCTGCTGCTCTTGCCAAGTGTCGGTGATCAGTTCAATACTCTGACCGATGCCTGCTTTCTGGAAATGTTCATCCGGCAGTTGGTTATGCATCTTCCCGAGCTGTTGAAGCTGCAGATCAAGCAGTTGCTGCAGTGAACGTTGGTGCTCTTCGGCAAAGGGGTAGTGACCGGGGTATTGGGCGGAGATCTCACGCAGTCCACGGTATTGGGTGCTCAGATTGAGTGCATCATAGAGCGGAGAGACCCAGTCCAACATGGTCAGATGGTGTTCCAGCCGGGTAATCTCCTCCCGCTTCTCAATAGTGATTTGAGCGACAAAGAAGATCAGTGGTAGCAGTAACAGGGTGGCGGAGAACAGTAGCGACCGTCCGATACCTCCTTGGGAGAGGCTGGAAAGTTGGCTGTTGTGTGCTGTGTTTCCCCGATCCATTACAGTACCATACTGCAAGATAAACAGGGTGTTATTATATACACATGTGTTCCACTGTTTCAGCAAGTGTCCCGCTGTTTCAGAAAATTTCAAGATGATATGGGTAAAGTGGTGAAGGCAAGATCAGACCGATGTCTTCTGCCGAACAGGAGGGTGTGATGGAGGTGAGTCAGGCGCTACGGCAGAGAAAGTCGACACGAGCATTCCTGGAGCGGGAAGTGGAGGAGGAGCAGATCGAAGCAATTCTGGAGGTGGCCCGTTGTGCACCCTCCGGCGTCAATACACAGCCCTGGCAGGTTGCAGTCGTGAAGGGAGAGAGCAAGGCGCGTCTGACAGAGGCCATGGAGCAGGCCTTTCGTTCCGGTGTGAAAGGGGAGATGGACTACCGATACTATCCGCTTCAATGGCACAATCCCTACAGGGAGCGCCGCAAGCAGTGTGGATTGCAGTTGTATCAGGCGTTGGAGATTGGCCGTGAAGATGTGGAGCGTCGGCAGGATCAGTGGGCTGCCAACTATCGTGCCTTTGATGCCCCTGTTATCCTCTTCTTCTTTCTGGATGGTGCGCTGGAGACGGGCTCCTTTCTCGACTACGGCATGTTTATTCAGTCGGTCATGTTGGCTGCTGTCGAGGCCGGGCTCGCTACCTGCCCTCAGGCTGCACTCGCCGAGTACCCTCAAATCGTCAAACAGCAGTTGGGTTACCCGCCTGAATCGATTCTGCTCGTCGGCATGGCGGTGGGATATGAGGATACGACTGCAGCAATCAACTGCTATCGCACTCAGCGTGAACCAGTGAAGTCTTTTACCAGCATTTTTCAGTAGTCGTAACCAGCTGTCAGTATGTCCATTTCAAGGCTGCATTGTCGACAATTTATATTGACACGCTAATATATTTTCAATAATCTGGAAATATATGCTGAATATGTCGACAACAAGGGGTGGAGTACATCCGGCAGTGACTGTAGCAGACCGAATCTTTGAGCAGCTCTGTGATGCCATCGTAACCGGTGAAATCGTTGCAGGCAGCAAGATCAGTGAACCGGAGCTGGCACGTCGCTATGATGTCAGTCGTGCTTCACTTCGAGAGGCGATCGGTCGCCTGGAGAGCTGCAATCTGGTAAGTCGCCGTCCCAATGTGGGCGCTCGTGTGGTTGAACTCTCTCTGGAGGAGTTGCTGGAGATCTATCGGGTGCGTGAGGCACTGGAGGGGATGGCTGCACGGCTGGCGGCCGAGCAGATGGCCCGGTCGGAGCTGGACCAGCTCCACGCGCTGCTGGAGAGTGAGCAGCACTTCGGCCCAAACGACATCAATCATGATTTCCACTATGCCATTGTGAAGGGGAGTCGCAACCGAAGACTCTCCCATCTGCTGTGTGATGATCTTTACCATCTGATGAGAATGTATCGTTGCCAGTTGGGGCGGGAGAGTGGGCGCACCGCCACCGCACTGAAGGAGCACAGCCTGATTTTGGATGCGCTGTATGACCGGGACGGTGAGATGGCGGAGATGCTGATGCGTCGTCATATCCGTAAATCCCGCCAGCATATCGAGCAGATGATCCGCCAGGGGCAACAGAAGACGTGACAGCTCCAGGCATCAATACAGCGGACCCATCTGGGCTGGTCTGCTTGAACGGCACTTTTTTCTGCAAACCAGCGAAAACAGTGGTTCGACTGTACAGAACAGACTGCAGTGGATTGCGTGTAAAATTTTTTATGTAAAGTTTATTTTTGAATGTGTCCTCTGCCCCGGTTTCACGGAATGTTGTAACCGGGGCAATCGGCAGCCATGGAGGCGGCAGATTTTGAGGCGCGATGAGCAAGAGGCAGACGATGGCAAAAGTTGAAATAAAAGATGGCAAGTTGGTAGTACCCGATCAGGTTGAGATCCCCTTTATCGAGGGGGATGGAATCGGCCCCGATATCTGGGCGGCGTCCCAACGGGTGTTTGATGCAGCGGTCGAGCGTGCCTATGGTGGCAGCCGCAAGGTGATCTGGAAGGAGGTGCTGGCCGGGGAGAAGGCATTCAACCAGACCGGGAACTGGCTGCCGGATGAGACCATGAGCGCCTTCAGGGAGTATCTGGTCGGGATCAAGGGGCCGTTGACCACGCCGGTGGGTGGTGGCATGCGTTCACTCAATGTGACGCTTCGTCAGGAGCTGGATCTCTACACCTGTCTGCGTCCGGTTCGCCACTTCAGCGGTGTGCCGAGTCCGGTAAAACAGCCTGAAAAGGTCGATATGGCGATCTTCAGGGAAAATACCGAGGATATCTATGCCGGGATCGAGTACATGAACGGCAGCGAGGAGGTGGAGAAGGTCAAGGCATTCCTGATGAACGAGATGGGTGTCAGCAAGATCCGCTTTCCAGAGAGCTCATCGATCGGCATCAAACCGGTCTCTCAGGAGGGGTCCGAGCGCATCATCCGCCAGGCGATCCGCTATGCAATCCAGCGGGGGCTGCCGTCGGTGACTCTGGTCCACAAGGGCAATATCATGAAGTTCACCGAGGGGGCCTTCAAGAACTGGGGCTATGAACTCGCTGAACGTGAATTCCCGGAAGAGACCTTTACCTGGGCACAGTATGATCGTATCGCAAAGGAAGAAGGGACGGAGGCAGCAGACCGGGCGCAGGCAGATGCCGAGGCAGCCGGGAAGGTCATCATCAAGGATTCGATTGCCGACGCCTTCCTGCAGCAGATCCTGTTGCGCCCGGCTGAGTATTCGGTGATTGCGACGTTGAATCTGAATGGGGACTACATTTCGGACGCACTGGCCGCCATCGTGGGGGGCATCGGTATTGCTCCGGGTGCCAATATCAATTACGAGTCCGGCCATGCCATCTTCGAGGCAACACACGGTACTGCACCGAAATACGCGGGTCAGGACAAGGTCAATCCCGGCTCGGTCATCCTCTCCGGGGCATTGATGTTCGAATATCTTGGGTGGAGTGAGGTGACCGAAAGGATCTATCATGCGCTGGCCAAGACCATCGATCAGAAGACAGTTACCTATGATTTCGAGCGACTGATGGAGGGGGCGACACTGGTCAAGACCTCCGAATTTGCCGGCCATATGGTAGACAATCTGTAGCCTTGTCGGACTACCAATGGATGATGAGCGGAGGAAGGTGATGGAGTTGCGCTATCAGGAACTCGATTTCGGGGTTACCCAGATCGAGGGGTGGCATGATCGGGTAGGAATGACCTGCAGCTATCTGATTGAGCAGTCGGGTGCGGTGGCTCTGATCGATACCGGAACCGCACGCGTTGCCCCGCATATCCTGGAGCTGCTGCAATTGCGGGGGATTGCGCCCGAGGCGGTCCGCTACATCATCCCGACCCATGTTCATCTCGATCATGCCGGTGGTGCCGGGCAACTGATGGCGGCCCTGCCGGAGGCAACCTTGGTGATTCACCCAACAGGTGCCCGTCACATGATCGATCCAGGCAAACTGCAGGCAGGCGCGACGGCGGTCTATGGTGAAGAGGCCTTTGAACGGTCGTTTGGAACACTGGTGCCGATTGCCTCGGAGCGCGTTGTGGAGATCAATGACGGGATGGAGATCGATCTGAATGGGCGTACGCTGCAGATGGTCGATACCCCGGGCCATGCACGTCACCACCTCTGTGTCTGGGATGCGCAGTCAGAAGGGCACTTTACCGGAGATGTATTCGGCAATGGCTATCCTGAACTGGAGTGTCGCAGTGGTCGCTATCTGACTCCGGTTACCAGTCCGGTTCAGCTTGATCCGCCCGCCTGGCATCAGAGTATCGACAAACTGCTTTCATTCAACCCGCAACGGGCCTATCTGACCCACTATGGTGTGCTGGAAGCACCACAAAGCCGCTCTGGACAGCTGCATCAGGATTTGGATGCACTGGTGAAAATGGCAACCGAGGCCTCTGTCTTGCCGCCTGAAGCGCGTTATGAACAACTGCTGGAGCAGGTGACCTCCTATCATCTGCGGCAGCTGGACAGCCTTGGTTGCAGTCTGGATGAGCAGGAGATTGTACGTCTGATCGGATCGGACAATGTACTTTGTGCGCAGGGGCTGGAAGTCTGGATACAGCGGCAGGAGCGTGTTTAAATAGAGACTGATTGATCTTCGGCAGGGGGAAGGGGTGGCCGTGTGATGGAGGAGGGGGATACATCAATGGTTGCATCGATAGAGACGCCGGTTTCGGTGTTGGCAATTGATGACGACCTCAATGTGCTGGAATCCTATCGCAAGGTTCTGAGTAACCAGCGTAAACAGTCCATGTATATGGACCGTCTGAACAGTTTGCTGGATCAGGGGGGAGCGCCTTCGGCACCGGAACCCACTCACCGTTTCGATCTGGATGTTGCGGATAGCGGCGAGAACGGGCTGGAGGCGATTCGTACCAAACGATATGCCGTGGTGCTGCTGGACATGCGCATTCCCGGTGGCTGGGATGGGCTGGAGACCGCAATACGGATACGTGCGGTTGACCCCTGTGTTCGAATTGTTCTGGTCACTGCCTATATGGACCATAGCCTGGATGAGGTGCGGCAGGGAATCGGAGAGAATTTTGCCTTCCTGCAGAAGCCTTACAATTCACTGGAACTGGAGCAGTTGGTGCTGCTGCTTGGCAGGGATTGGGAGCGGGAGAACCGCTTGATCGAGGCGGAGCGCAGTGCCGCAGCAGATGCACTGCGTGCTGAGCAGGCGGCCCAGGCCAAGGGGGACTTCCTGGCGATGATGAGTCATGAGCTGAGAACGCCTCTGACCACACTGTTGGGGAACTGCTCACTGCTGTTCGATACCGAGCTGGATCATGATCAACAGCAACTGCTGGAATCGATGAGCATATCGGGGAAACGCCTGCTCTATCAGGTCAACGATATCCTGGATAGCTCCAGTATCGAGTCAGGCCACATCGATCTTGTCGAGTTGGAGTTCAGCCCACGACTGTTGATTCAGGAGATGACGACCCTGTTCGGTCGTCGTGCACAGGAGGCAGGGATTACCTTTTCCATTGAGGGGGCGGATCAGTTCGAGAAGATGCTGGTGGGGGATGTGCATCGGCTGGGACAGGTGCTGATCAACCTGATTTCAAACGCATTCAAGTTCACCCGTCAAGGGTGTGTGTGTTTGCGGATTGAGGTTGATCGAGCTGAGGGGCAGCTCCGTCTGGTGGTTTCGGATAGTGGCATCGGCATTGAAGAGGAGGCTGTTTCCCGAATTTTCAAGCCATTTGAGCAAGCAGATCAGACGATTTCCAACCGTTTTGGAGGGACCGGGCTTGGGCTCTTCATCTCATCCCGGCTGGTTCAGCTGATGGGAGGCGAAATTGAGGTCACCAGTCGTGAAGGGGAAGGGTCGGAGTTCACCGTAGTGCTCCCCTTGAGAGAAGGAGAGGGTTTGATCGATGAGTCGATGCAGCCACGGGCCAAACACAGACGTCTCCATCTATGTGGAAATGTACTGATTGTGGATGATACCCCGGAGCTTCAGCTGCTGATCCGGCGCCTGGTCGAGTTTCACGGTGCTACTGTCGGTGGCGTTGCCTGCAACGGTATCGAGGCAATTGAACAACTCAAGCATCAGCGTTTCGACCTGGTATTGATGGATATGGAGATGCCGGAGATGAATGGCCTGGAGGCGACTCGGGAACTGCGCGCCCTCAATATCACGACCCCCATTGTGGCGATGACCGCCAATGTGATGCAGAGAAACAGGAGGCAGTTTTTTGAGATTGGTGGGGATGACTTTCTGGCCAAGCCGATTGATCGGGAAGGGCTTCGGACGATTCTGCAAGAATATCTGTCGACGGCTGACCAACAGCAGGAGAGTGCAGCGTTGTTGCAACCATTGAATTCGGCAATCGATCCTGTGGTTGATGATGAACTGATGGGGATTTTTCGAAAACGTTCGGTCGAACTGCATCATGAGCTGATGGATGCCTACCACTGTGGCGACTGGGAACGGGTGAGAGTGGCGGCGCATACCATCAAGGGAAGTGGCAGCAGCTTCGGTTTTCCACGGCTGACTGAAACGGGCCGGGAGGTGATCAATGCGGTGCTGGCAGGTCAATTCGAGCGTGCGGCCAAGGCAGTTGATGAGTTGGACCGTTTGATGAGTTCCATTCGATAGCTGTGCAACCGGCTGCATAATAAATAGGCAGTCGGTTCTCATCAATCCATATTCAGACAAGGTCTACAGTCGGTAAGGTTATTCATGGTGTTATCCACAGTGGGTGTGGAGAAACCGGGATCTGTCCGCCGTCTCGATAGATTGGAGTAATAACGTAAAATATATTAAAAAATCACTGGTGTCCCAACGTTACAGGCCAAAAACTCATTTGACTGCATAAAAC
>CAYFOR010000077.1:0-13878 GCA_964344785.1 uncultured Piscirickettsiaceae bacterium | reverse complement strand
ATTATACCGTAACAGACTGTTTTCTTATGATAACAATCTGACAAAGTAGAATTAGGCGATTGCCGGAAAAAATATACCAGATTGCGCCAGATTTTCGTTCGTATGCAAGGCACGACCTCAGGCGCATAGCCAGCTATACAACTGTAATCGTAACGCAGTAGACGAGCGAAAAGACAAGTAAGGTGGTATATTTTTCTTCATAGAATCGCCTTAGTGCTCTGACGGCAGATATTGCATCAACCCCGAATAGAGTCGCTCTACCGCCCCACGGTTTTCCGTAACCACCGCACTACCCACTGCCCCCATCTGTTCTCTCCGTTGTGGCGCACTCAGTAGATCGCCCAACACCACTGCCAGCTGTTGTGCATCAATCACCTCCAGTGCCGCCCCACACTCAAGCAGCAGTTGACTGATTTCCGAAAAATTGAAGCGGTGCGGCCCGAACAGCACCGGCTTTCCCAATGCCGCCGGCTCCAACATATTGTGTGACCCGGTCGGTACCAGACTGCCGCCAACAAAGGCTACATCAGAAGCGGCATATAACAGCAGCAGTTCACCCATGGTATCTCCAAGATAGACTTGGGTATCCGTATCACACATCTGTTGACGACTCCTCCGAGCCAACCCCAGCCCTTGGCCCTGCACCAGTTTGGCTACCGAGTCAAAACGCTCCGGATGGCGCGGCACCAGCAGCAGCAACACATCAGGAATCTGCTGCAGAAGCATCCGGTGAGCCTGAAGAATCTGCACTTCCTCCCCTTCACGGGTACTGGCCGCGATCCATATCAGTCGCCCATCCCCCAACTCCTGCTTCAACGTCTCACCCTGCTGGTGAATCGATTCCGGTATCGTCATGTCAAACTTGATACTGCCGGTCACTGATACCTTGTCAGACTCCGCCCCCAACTGCAGCAGACGGGTACGATCCGCCTCTCCCTGGGCAGCGATCCAACCAACCTGCTGTAGTGTCTCTGCTACCAGACGAGATGCATAATGCTGATACCCTTCCATCGAACGTTGTGACAGGCGCACATTGGCAAGGATCACTGGCACCCCTCGTTTGGAGCAACCATGAAACAGATTGGGCCAGAGTTCCGTCTCCATCACCACCCCAACCGAAGGGCGAAAATGGTCGAGAAAGCGGCTGACCGCACCTGGAAGGTCATACGGCAGATAGCAGTGCTCCACCGAGCCCTGAAAACGCTCCACCACACGCGCTGAACCGGTCGGGGTCATGGTGGTGACCAGAATACGGACCGATGGCTGTTGCAACCGTTCGATCAGCGGGATCGTGGCCATGAACTCTCCAACCGACACCGCATGTATCCACACCATTACCGGCTCCACCGGTTGACGATAGAAGCCAAAGCGCTCACCAATTCGCTGTCGATAGGCCGGTAGTGCCCGGCTGCGCCAGAGCAGCCTCAACAGCACCAACGGGGTGATGAGATAGAGCAGTAGCGAGTAGAGAATGCGATTCATGACAGTGATAAACTCTAACAGATGAATCTTGACCTCTACCATCCCAAACAGTGGGGGAGTTGGCTACTGTTATTGCTGTTGAGGGTGGTTACTCTGTTACCGTTTACCCTGCAAATCCGGCTTGGAAAGGCGTTGGGACAGATAGGATATCGCCTGCTGAAGCGAAGAGCCCATATTGCCCGAACCAATCTCTCACTCGCCTTTTCAGAGCGTAGCAACAAGGAGATTGAACGACTGGTAAGACAGCATTTCGAATCACTCGGCAGCTCGTTTTTCGAGGCCACACTGGGCTGGTGGGGCAGCAAACGGCAGTTGCAGTGCAAAATGGATGTAGAGGGTCTGGAGCATCTCGATCAGGCACTGCAACAGGGAAAAGGGGTGGTCCTGTTCAGTGCCCACTTTACCACACTCGATCTCTCCGGAATCATGCTGGCCACGCTACGCCCAATCCACGCCGTCTATCGCCCCAATGAGAACCCGGTTTTTGACCGGACCATCCGCCAAGGGAGAGAGCGGCTGTTGCAGTCCACCATCCCCAGAGACAATATCCGCCAGATGATCCGGCTGCTGAAAGGCAATGGGGTGGTCTGGTATGCAATGGATCAGAACTTTGGCCACAAGGGTAGTGTCTACGCCGACTTCTTCGGCATACCGGCCGCAACCAACACCGCAACCTCCCGGCTGGTCAAGATGACCGGTGCCACGGTGATTCCGTTTTTTGCCCATCGCCGGGATGGACGATACCGCCTCCAACTGTTGCCCGCAGTCGAGATGGATGGATCCGACCCGCAACAGGAGACCGACCACCTCAACCAGTTGATTGAGAAGGCCGTGTGCGCAGCTCCTGCACAGTACCTGTGGATCCATCGGCGTTACAAGGATCGCCCTGACGGGCGTCACGGCAGCCTCTACAGCACATGAGCAGAGATCAGCACCCCCTGCGCATTGCCATCATCCGCCAGCGTTATACCCCCTTTGGCGGTGCCGAGCGTTTTGTCGAGCGTGCCCTCAATGCACTGAAGGCACATACCGATATCGAGCTGTCACTGATTACCCGAAAGTGGAAAGGTGCAGAGAGCACCACGATTCGCAAGATTCTCTGCAAACCGCTCCATATCGGAAGATTGTGGAGGGACTGGTCCTTCAGCCGCTGTGCCTGCAGACAGGCCAGCAAGGGCAACTTCGATCTGGTGCAGTCCCACGAGCGGGTACTCTGCGGTGACATCTATCGCGCAGGAGATGGCGTTCACCGCCAGTGGCTCATGCAACGCAAGCGTGTCCTCCCTTCATGGAAATGGTGGTTTGTCCGGATCAACCCCTACCACCGCTATCTGCTTGCCCAGGAGCGACGCATGTTCACCCAGCCGGAACTGAAAACGGTGATCGTCAATTCGGAGATGGTACGCAAGGAAATTCTCCACCATATCCCCGAGGTAAATGCAGAGATCGTGACGATCCATAACGCGGTTGACCATCAACGCTTCAACCCTCGATTACGGCAACAGCACCGCAGTGCCATCCGCGAACAGCTTGGAATTGCCGATGAAACCTCACTGATTTTATTTGTCGGCTCGGGCTTTGAGCGCAAGGGGGTGCCACTGTTGCTGAAGATTCTCCCCGCTATTGCGCAGGCACATCTTGTGATCATCGGAAAAGACAGGAAGACCGCTCAATACAGGCGGCAACTGGCAGGCAGCGGTGCTGAAGAACGGGTCCACTTCCTCGGCCCGATTGAGGAGGTTGCCCCCTACTTAGGTGCAGCCGATCTGTTTGCCTTTCCCACCCTCTACGACCCGTTACCCAACACCGTTCTGGAGGCGATGGCCTCGGGGCTGCCGGTGGTTATCAGTAACAGTTGTGGTGCAACCGACCTGGTCGAGGACGGGGTCAGTGGCTTGATCTGCGACCCGCTCGATGAATCGGCATGGCAACAGGCTATCCATCATCTGCTGGACCGCAAGATATCCATTGATATGGGGGAAAAGGCTCACCAGCAGACATTGGGACTGACTGAAGAACATATGACAGCCCAACTGGTTCAGATATACAATCGCCTGCTTTATGGTCAAGACAATAGCGCATCCAACACTGAGAGCCCGTAGACGGTCTGTACGCCAACCGGCCGTTTTCTAATACAAGACCATGATCGACTTCATCAAAGAGTACTCACCGGAATATCGGTTCTATATCAGGAAGCTGGTGCTCTCTTTGATTGCCATGATCCTGGTCGCCGTCTCGACCGCCGCCATTGCCTACATGATGAAGCCGCTGCTGGACGAGATCCTGATCGAAAAGAATACCTCGATTCTCTACGTATTGCCGGTGCTGATCATCATCGCCTATGTCATCAAGGGAAGTGGCAGTTATCTTCAGTCCTACTACATGAGCTATGTCGGCATGGACATCGTCCGCAAGACCCGGGACCGCCTGCTCTCCCACCTCCTGAAACTGGAGATCTCCTTTTTCCACCAGCACCACTCCGGTGAATTGCTGAGCCGGGTCGCCAATGACATCAACCGCATCCAGAGCGCCGTATCCACCAGTATTGCAACACTGGTCCGAGAGACACTCACTGCGATTGCGCTGATCAGTGTCGTCATCTACCACAGTCCGACACTGGCGATCTTCACCCTCATTGTGATCCCGGCCTCCTACTACCCGGTGAAGATCATCTCCAAGAAGCTGAAGAAAATATCGCACATCTCCCAGAAGAAGAACTCCGACCTGACCACCAACCTCAACGAGATCTTCTCCAACATCGAGATCATCAAGGCCTACAACACCGAGAGTCACGAGGCACAACAGTTCACCCGGACCAACCAGACCTTCTTCGGGGCCAATCTGAAGTCGGCCAAGACCTCCGGCCTGGTCATTCCGGTGATGGAGCTGTTTGCCTCATTCTCGGCAGCAGCGGTGATCTGGGTAGGTGGCAGCCAGGTGATCGGCGGAGAGATGAGCGCAGGCTCCTTCTTCTCCTTTCTGACCGCAATGTTCATGGCGGTTGACCCGATTCGAAGAATTTCGACCACCTATGCCTCATTCCAGGATGCCATTGCCGCCAATGAGCGAATCAAGTATATCCTTGCCTTCACCCCGGAGGCCGACCATGGTGAGAATACCGCTTCCGATATCGACAAGATCGAGTTTGACCGAGTTGGGCTCAATTATGATGACAAGACTGCGCTCAAGGATATCTCGCTGGATGTATCCAAGGGGGAGGTGATCGCCCTGATCGGCAGCAGTGGTGGAGGGAAATCATCGGTCATCAACCTCATCCTGCGGTTCTTTCACCGCAATCAGGGCGAGCTGCTGATCAACGGAGAGAGCATCAACCACTACTCGATCAAATCCCTCAGAAACCAGATCTCCATCGTCACCCAGCGCATCTATATCTTCAATGACACCATTGCCGCCAATGTAGCTTATGGTGACACCATCGATGAGGAGAAGGTGGTTGATGCCCTGAAGGCCGCCAATATCTACGACCATGTACAGACGCTGCCGGAGGGCATCCATACCCGCTTGAGTGAATCGGGAACCAATCTGAGTGGTGGACAGCGCCAACGCATTGCCATCGCCAGGGCGCTCTATAAAAATCCGAGTGTATTGATTCTCGATGAGGCGACCTCCTCGCTCGACCATCAGAGCGAAAGCGCCATCACCGACACCATCCGCCACATCTCCAGGGAGATCATCACCATCATCATCGCACACCGTCTGAAATCGACCGAGGTTGCCGACCGCATCTACCTGTTCAACCAGGGTGAGATTGTCTGCAGCGGTACCATGCAGGAGCTGCAGACGCAGTGCGAGCACTTCAAGACACTCTATTCACAGGCCTGATTTTGAGATTCGAAATTAAAACCCGCTGGGGAAGAGTCAAGGCATGGCTCTATGCAATGTTTGTCGAACACAACTTCACCAATGTTATTCGCTACAACTTCCACCCCATCACTAATAACGCCTACCGCTCTTCACAACCCACCATGTATCAACTGGAGCGAGATGTGAAGAAGTATGGCATCAAGACCATCCTCAACCTGAAGCACTACAACCCCGGCTCCGCCTATTATGTATTCGAGAAGGAGATGTGTGACCGTCTAGGTATCAAAATGGTCGATATCCATATCCACTCCAGAGGGATTCCGACCGTCGAACAGCTCCAGATTGCACGCGATACCTTTGAGGAGATCGAGTACCCGATGTGGATGCACTGCAAGGCGGGGGCAGATCGAACAGGGATCTATGCGACGCTATTCCAGTACTTTCATCTGAAGATGCCGATTGAGGATACCGATCAGCTCAAGCTCTACCCGTTTGGTCATATCCGGCAGTCCAATGCGGGCAAGTTTGATTACTATCTCGAAAAATTTCTGGAGCATAAGGAGGGTGACCCCGACATTGATCTGATCACTTGGGCCGAGAACCATGTCGACAGAAAAAGTCTGGAAAAATCATTCCAGCCCGAAGGGTTCATGAGCTTCCTCAATGATGCCATCCTCCGAAGAGAGTAGCCCTCAGCACCCAGTGCTGTTCTCCACTCTGTACGCTGTATGACCACACTTCCGCATCAAGCCAGACGCATCCTGATCATCAAGTTTCTCCATATCGGTGATGTCCTGCTGACCGCACCGCTGATTACCACACTGAAACAGGCCCACTCTGACAACTACGTTGCCATTGCGGTAAAACCGGGCACAGAGGCGGTGATCCGCAACCACCCGGACCTGGATGCGATCTATACTTTGCCGGAAAAGCAAGCATCAGAATCCAGCATATCGTATCTATTTCGCTACCTCCGCTGGGTCTTCAAGATCAGACGTGACCATTTCGATACCGCGATCAACACCACGAAGGGGGATCATGGCATCCTGCTCTCCTTCCTCAGTGGAGCCTCCACCCGCATCAGTATGGTGCAGTCGGCCGAAAAGGAGAAAAAGTGGCGCCTGCGGCTACTGACCCATCCTGTGCCTCCAATCATCGGCCACACCCATGCCGTGCTGCGCAACCTCAATTTGGCAAGACCGATCACCGACCGGCTCAACTATACGGTACAGCTTCGATTTGAGCGGCAACAGCTTGATGAAGTACAGCAGCTTCTCCAGTCCAGTGGATACCACGCTGGCAGCGTGTTGATTCATCTCCACCCGACCTCCCGCTGGCTCTTCAAATGCTGGAAGGATGAGTATATGGCCACAGTGATCGACTGGCTGCAGACAACTCCGAAGGCCACTGTTGTCCTCACCAGTGCACCATCGGAGGGTGAGCTATCGATCATCAACCGCATCCTTACACTGTGCCGAACCGAACCGATCAATCTGGCCGGGAAGTTGTCCCTTCCTCAACTGGCCGCCATCTCATCGATCAGTGACCTTTTTTTTGGGGTAGACTCTGCTCCCATGCATATCGCCGCTGCCCAAGAGACCCCGACTGTTGCCCTGTTCGGCCCCTCCCGTGGCTACGAATGGGGACCATGGCCCAATGAACCCACCTCCGAAACCCCATACCGTGCCATGAACGGGATTCAACATGTCGGTAGCCATACCATTATCCAGCAGTCGTGGGAGTGTGTGCCCTGCAGTCAGTCTGGCTGCAACCGATCCAAAAAGAGTGAATGCCTTGATGAACTGCACCCCGATACTGTCATCCCGATCCTTAAAGATAGAATCGTAGAATTGACTGGTTTCCAGCAGCAGGCCGCCCAACCTGACGACACCTGAACACATCCCTGCTGCAATATCCGAAATGGCCATCTCTTCAGACACCTCCTCATCCACACTGCGCATCCTCCACACCGAATGGTCACAGGGCTGGGGTGGGCAGGAGATCCGCATTCTGGGGGAGACGCTGGCACTGATCGAGAGTGGTCACTCGGTTCAGATCGCCGCACACCCGGAGAGCGAGCTGGCCGCAAGGGCGACCCAGGCCGGGGTACCGGTACACCCCGTTCGACTGCACAAGGGGCTGCCACTGCGCGCGCTGCTTCAGCTGATTCGCATCATCCGCAAGGAGAGGATCGATGTCATTCACACCCACAGCTCAGTGGATGCACGAATCGGTGGCATGACAGCCCGCATCACCGGCCGCGCCGTTGTTCGCAGCCGACATTTGAGCACCCCGATCAAGAAGCGTTGGATCAGCTGGTTCCTCTATATGCGCCTGGCCGATCACGTGATCACCTCCGGTGAGAGTATCCGTCAGGCGATGATCCACAGCAACGGGATGCTGCCGGAGAGAATCACTTCAATCCCGGCCGGGATCGATACCGAAACGTTCTATCCCAGAGCGGTAGATCGTGACCTGAAGAGCAACCTTGGACTCTCTGATCAGCACTTCATCATCGGTATCGTTGCCGTCCTGCGCTCATGGAAGGGGCACCGCACTCTGTTCGAGGCGATTGCCCAATACCGCAAGCGCAACCCCGACATCCGCCTGCTGGTGCTCGGTGATGGCCCGACTCGTGGAAACCTGGAGGCACTGAGAGCGGAGCTGGGGCTGGAGAGCCATATTCTGATGACCGGACATGTGACGGATACACCGCGCTACTACTCGATCATGGATGGAGTGATCCTCACCTCCTACTCCAACGAGGCCACCTCACAGACCCTGCCACAGGCAATGCTGATGGAAAAAGCGGTCATCGGTACCGATATCGGCAGTATCCCCGAGGTGGTGATTGATGGAGAAACCGGTATCCTGATTCCACCCAAAGACCCTGAACAGATTGCCGAGGCGATCGACCGGCTCTATCAAGATCATGATGAGCGGCAGCGGCTGGCCCAACAGGGCAGGGCTCATGCCTTGGCCCACTTCACCAAGAAGGGGATGATGGAGTCAACCGTAGCTGTCTATCGGGAGGTGCTGGCACCATGAGCCTGGATATTAGCCATGGAGGACAGATATGAAAAAGATCAGACAGCTCATCTGCCGCTTCAGTACGAGACAGACCCATGGCATAGTGCAGGATACGGGCCTACTGCCAGCCGAGAGCATTATCATCCCCTGCACCGGAAGCGACTATGTCGAGGAGGCCATTCTCGCCGCCCGTTTTGCCGCTACCAATGCAGTGCATGCAAGGGAGGTGATCGTCGCCACCGATCAGGAGATCACAACGGATCAGGTTGATGACAGCAGCGGCAAAATCGCCATCCGACTGTTTGACCCGACACCGTTTACACCAACGGGGCACGCCTATATCAATATCTATCGCAGCCGCATCTGCAAGCTCTACGCTCCCAACTTTGCCAGCCATGAGCGGGTGCTGATGATTGACTCGGACATGATGCTGTTACAGGAGCCGCAACTGCCCTGGCATCAGTGGGGAATCGCCGGGAGCTTCCGCATGGGGCAGATGATCTCGAAGTTCAAACGCTCCGGGGTGAGGCAGATGCCGACACCACTGAAACGAACCTGTCGCCCCTACCTTCGTGATCACCTCAACGGTGCATTCCTGGCTGCAAGGAAAACAGTCTGGGAACAACTCTCACCACTCTGGACCGAATACTACCAGGAGATCTGGCATGCACTGCCCGACAACCAGCCCCCGACCGACCAGCTTCCCCTCACCTGCGCACTGGATCATCTCCGGCTCACCACCCTCAATGCCGGGGACATGATCAACTGGCCGGTATCGAAGAAGATCGGCGGCCAACAAGCGCAGATTCCACCCGATGTCATCGGTGCACACGGCGGCTTTCCGCTCAGCGAGTGGGAGAAGTATCTACATGACCGCGACGCACACCTCTCCTTCGTTGACAGCAAAACTACACGCAAGCTGCGCTACCAGACAGACAGTCAGGCCAACGGTTCATGAACGTGCTGCTTGTCTCTCACGGTGCTGCGCTGGGTGGGAGCCCGATCTCGCTACTCAACACCGTACACCACAGCCAACAGGCCGATATCCACTACCACTGCGCCTTTGCCAGTGATGGCCCGATCGTTTCACGTGCCCAGGCGGTAGCGGAATCGGTTGAAATCATTCCTCATTCCCGCGCATTTTTCGGTCTGATGATGATCATCCGCTATCTGCTGCTGATCTATCGCAACCGGATCGATATCGTCCACCTCAACACCTTCACTTCGTACTACAAATACCCGGCCATTGCCGCCTCGATTGCCAACAGAAAGGTAATCTGGTTTGTGCGTGAAAACCCCGAAGAGAAGCGCTGCCTGAAGCTCAAGAGCTATGCCAACCGGCTTGCCGACCGCGTGGTCACCGTCTCTCATGATACCGCCGCACACATGGGGTATATCCGCCCGGAAATTCTAACCACCATCCACAATGGAGTGGATACCGACCACTTCTCTCCATCGTTCAGTGCTGCCATGCCGGATGAGGTCATAGCACCCTATATTCTCAACATCTCTTCACTGGAACCCCGCAAGGGGGTCCATGATCTGATTCGAGGATATGCAGCAAGCCGTGCCTGTGGTCAGTACAAACTGGTGCTGCTTGGGGAGGACCGCTCGAAAAAGCAGAGCTATCTTGATTCACTACGGCAGATCATCCGAGAACTCGATATTGAACAGCAGGTGATCTTTGTATCCCCAAAACAGGATGTTCGCCCCTATATTGCACATGCTGCATTTATTGCATTGGTCAGTTACTGGGAGGGGCTCTCACGGGTACTGATCGAGGCAACTGCCATGGGAAGACCGATACTCTCCAGCAGAGATGGAGGCAACAAGGAAGTGGTGACGGATCAGTTCAACGGCCTTCTGGTCGATGCGGGTGCAGTCGATCAGATTACAGCGGCACTCAACCAGATGGTGGCAGAGGTCGACCTGGATGAAATGGCCGAGCATTCCCGTAAAGTCGCTTTGCAAAATTTCAGCATTGAACGCAACATCGAGAAGATCGAGACCCTCTACCGCTCGTTGCTGCAGACCGAATCGTCCACCGCAGAACAGAAATAGACAGGAACCACTAGGAATGAATGACCAACCGGAAAGTTACGAAGGGATCAGACTGACCTATATCACCCACTATTTTGTCGACGGGACATCCGGCAGTGCGGTGACGAAACTGCTGGAAAGGTATCAAGGGTATGATGCCGCACTGCGATCCCGTATCCATTTTGTACTGGTGGATGACTGTTCGCCGACACCCATTGATGTCAGTGGCTTTGACCTGAACATCGATCTGATCCGTATCAATGAGGATATCCCCTGGAATCAGGCCGGTGCCCGCAATGTGGGTGCAGTCTATGCGCGATCCGATAAGATTCTGCTGACCGATGTCGACCATGTTTTCCCGGAGCACACCCTGCAAGCGCTGGTCGATGCCAAGAACCCCAGATCGACCTTCTACAAGTTTTACCGCAAGGATGAACAGGGTAACACCCGCAAGGGACACCCCAACACCTTCTTCATGTCCCGTGCCCGCTTCCTCCGTTTCTATGGGTACGACGAGGAGTTTTCAGGCAAGTATGGTGCAGAGGATTATCGCTTTGTAAAGAATCAGAAGTACCACGGCTCCCTGCAGCGCTACTTCAACAAGGCCTGCTGGTGTGAGCGGCGACGGGACTTGAACAAGAAGGACGACTACCACTCTCTGGTGCGGGATCACAGTGAAAACACCCCGATTGACAAGCGAAAGGCGGAGGAGATTCGTGAGTTTGGTGGCGAATATGGACACAGCCGACAGTTCCTCAATTTCACTTGGGAGCACCAAAAGGTCTCCCGGCTCCCCGCCCCATCTGCAGAAACCGACCATTGGTGGTGGCGGCGCTGGTGGTTCCGTACACTACTGAGAAGCTGGCAGTAGCCCCCTTCAAACCGTGCTCTATCTCGTTATTTTCCTGCTGCATCTTCCGGTGCTGCTGCTTATCCGGCTCATTGCCCCTGCTCCAGCCCCTCCCACCTCTCATGACCTCCTGATACAGACCGCCAAGCTGGGTGACTGCCTCAATACCAGCCCACTGATACAGGTACTTGGGCCGATCGATGTAGTCTGCAGCCACAGTTGTGCCCACCTCTTCTCTCGTTACGATAATGTAAGGACGGTTTATGTCGTCAATGAGTATAAAAAGCGTAGGCTGACCGGAAAACTCAAGCTGGCCTATAGGCTTTTCGGTAACCGGTACCGATCGATCTACACATTGCAGCCCAATAGCCTCAATCTGTTTCTATCCCTGATGGCATTGTCTGCATCAAGAAAATCTCTCTTTGTCACCTACAAAAACAATCTGATGATGCGTCTTTTCTGCATCTTTTCCACCTGTACAAGACATTCAAAAGAGAGCCTCACCATCGACTCCTACCTCACCATGGCCAACAAGAGTGGTGACAGCAAACAGAAACACTACCCTTCACCAATCCCTCCCTCCGATGAGATTGCCAGCGTCATAGAGAGCAATGTGACCAAAATCGGAATCTCTCTGTCCGCAGGAAATAAACTGAAAGAGCTGCCGACACCACTGACTGCCAACCTGATCGGGCTGATCAAGGAGAAGTGTGACCTTCTGAACACCCAACTGCTCTTTTTCGGGATCGCAGGAGAAGAAGGGCGCCTTACAGAGCTGCAACAGTCCGGTTGTCTGGAAAATATTCAATACCATAACCTGATCGGCAAGCTCAATCTGGATGAGACTGCCTGGACAGTTTCAAAACTGAACCTGTACATCTCCACCGATACTGCACTCAGTTATCTGGCTGATTGCTACGACATTCCACTGATCAACTTTATGGGGCCATGCAGCTGGAGCGAACAACGACCACTTGGGGAGAAGGCACTGATCATCAAAACTCCTGAACTTGCCCCCTTCAGTTTCACCTTTCAGGCACCTTACCACTCTGAAATACCTCAGCATGCGCTCTATACCATGGGTGACAGGGAGACCGAACAGATAACCAAGTTTCTAGAGACGCTCTGCTCTCATGACTGATCCCCATTACGAAGGCCGACCTTGTCAGAGAACTAGATCTTCCCCTTGAACTTCATATCCTCAATCAGAATATGCTCAATCCACCACTCTATTAAAAAAATCAGAACCTTGTCTCTATCCCGCCCTGTACAGTTGACGATCAGATCAGTAACCTTTTCGGTATATGCCTCATGGTCATCCACCTGCTGATCAAGGTGTTCCAGCTTTGCATTTCTCAGCAGACTCTCTTCAACACCGAAATGGTAGGATGAGTAACTGGACATCCTGGTCAGAATCCTCATGAGATCGGCTTTCTCATGAGGCTTTCTGGAGAGATCAATCAAGCTATTAATCGTCTCCACAATGACTTTGTGCTGCCTGTCCAGCAGTGGATGACCGACACTGAATCTCTCTTCATCCCAAACAATTTTATCCATCATGCAATTCTCCGGTTCGAGAACATCGTGGTGACTGGTCTGGATACGAATGGGCACCTGACTGGTAACCCTGCCGCCATAGAAGATGTGTCCGTAGGCCAGTGGCTTTGCGTACCTGACTTTCGTACAGGGTCGCTCTTAACAGCTTTACTATATCGCCTATCGATAACTAAATCGAATTATTATTATTTTTTAATAATATAATAATTTATTGATGCACAGTATCAGATTGAGCCGATAATTACCAGCCATATCGTTTCCATGTAACAATTTAACTCATCAAACAATGGATGAAAGTGTCGTATTTACACACAATAGACTTGCATCAGGAGGCGTCTACAGTGAACCATGCCAGATAAGATTACTCAGACTCTCTTTTCAACCTGATCCGTTGAATCACTTTTTCTATCCGCTCCAGGGTGACGGGCTTTACCACAAAGCCATCAACGCCCAGCTCCGCTGCTCTCTTTACATTCTCTGCAAAGGCATCGGCGCTAACCATACAGATATGGACATCACTATTCTCAGCCCGTATCTTCTCCAGCAGTTCCATACCATTCTGCCTGGGCATATTGATGTCCAAAAACACAATGTCCGGCTCTCGTGCAGTAAACTGCTGATAGCCGTCTTTTCCATTATCCGCATGTCCAATTACGCTACACCCACACTGGTGCAGTAACTTGGCCAGCAGAGAACGCATGGTCTGTTCATCATCAACAATCAGCGCTGTCAGTTCCTGCTCGGACATCAGTCTTGCTTGGCTTCCCTCACATCAGAAGATCCTATTATAAAGCCCTGGCCTCAGCCATTTCATTGCTCATGTCCTGTAGCCACAACCCTTCCATAACTTCTCTATTTTTACAAACAGCGCCACATAAAAGAAAAAGCCTTACCTGAATCGACAGGTAAGGCTTTTTTAGATGGTGCCGCCACTCGGAGTCGAACTGAGGACCTACGCATTACAAGTGCGTTGCTCTACCAGCTGAGCTATAGCGGCGTGGAGAGCGGATCATACTGTTTTTCATCTACTGGATCAACCACAAGTCTTGTCCAATATGAAATGGCCCTGAAGCGAGGCCGTCATTCCAACGTGA